>NZ_JBISCC010000124.1:0-364037 GCF_044385915.1 Thalassobellus citreus
GGACAAACCTATAATTTATTTGATTTACTAACAGGTGAAGATCAAACAGGAACATGGAGTGATGATGATTCATCAGGCGCTTTAAGTGGAAACACAGTTACACTAGATGGACTTGCACCAGCAACTTATAATTTTACTTATAATGTAGCAGCAATAGGAATTTGTGATGATGTAGATGTAACGGTTCAAATTATAATAAACGATACACCAGCTCCAACTGCAAATACTCCACAAGAATTTTGTGATAGTGCAACAGTTGCAAATTTAGTTACGACTTCAGGAACAAGTATCCAATGGTATGATGCAGCAACTGGAGGAAACCTTTTAGCAGATGTAACAGATTTAGTAGATGGTCAAATCTATTATGCAACACAAACAAATGCAACAACTGGTTGCGAATCTTCTATGAGAACAGCAGTTACAGCTACCATATATCAATCGCCTAATGCAGGAGCACCAAATTCAACAGGTATTGTATCATGTAATGATAGTACAATCGATTTGAATTCAGGATTAGATGGCACTCAAGATTTAGGAGGAACTTGGTATGAAGGTTCAGACAATACAGGTACAGTAGTTACAAATCCAACAGCATATGATGTTTCCGGATTTGCAGCCAATAATTATCAATTTACTTATTATGTAGTAGCTTCAGCACCTTGTGTAGATGATAGTGAAACAATATCTGTAACTATTGAAGGGCCTTTAAATGCAGGAACAGATGGTCTTCCATTAGAACTTTGTAGTAATGATGGAACTATTGATTTGTTTACTCAATTACAAGGTTCGCCTGAAACAGGAGGGGTTTGGTCACCAGCTATGGCTAGTACAACAGGTGTTTTTGATCCATTAGTAGATCCTTCTGGAACATATATATATTCCTTAACAAATGCTTGTGGAACTTTTAGTAGTCAAATAGAAGTAACAGTTTCTCAAGCTCCAAATGCAGGAGTTGATGATGCTATTACAATTTGTGTAATAGATGGTTTAACAGATTTATTTCCTCTTTTAGGAACAGCTGCACAAAGTGGAGGTGTTTGGTCACCAGCTTTAACAAGTGGTACGGGAGAATTTGATCCTAGTGTTGATGTCTCAGGAATTTATACTTATACAGTTGCAGCAACAGTACCATGTTCACCAAATGCAGTGGCTCAAATAACAGTAACTGTAGATGATATTTCTGCTCCTATAGTCGTAGAAGCAAATCCAGAGTTTTGTTTAGTAGATAACCCAATCGTTTCAGATTTAAGCAGTGCTTTAACTTTAACAGGAACTGTTAACTGGTATGAAGATGCTTCATTAACAATAGTAGCAGATTTAACTGACAACTTAATTGACGGAGAAGATTATTATGCAACTCAAACTAATAGTACTGGTTGCGAATCTTCAACAAGTATTCAAGTTACAGCAATTATAAATGATGTAGCAACTCCGACATTAGAAGACCTTAACAAAGAGTATTGTATAAATGATAACCCTGCACCAACTATTAACGATCTTACTTTAAATATTACAGAGCGAGATACTAATAATGTAGTTTGGTATGATGCAGAAATGGGTGGGAATATAATAAGTAGTTCTACAGAGCTTTCAAATTTAACATCTTATTACGCTGTTTTAGTTGATGCTACAACAGGATGTGAAAGTAGTATAAGGTTAGAGGTTACTCCGGATATAACATCATGTGGAAAACTAGATTTACCTGACGGCTTCTCGCCAAATAATGATGGTGTAAATGATACATTCGATTATAACAACTTAGATATTTTATATCCAAACTTTGAAATTGAAATATTCAATAGATATGGTAATGTTGTTTATAAAGGAAATGCTTCAACACCTCGTTTCAACGGAAAGTCTAATCAATCAAGATCGATTGGAAATGGAGACTTACCAGTAGGTGTTTACTTCTATATTTTCAAATTTAATGATAATACTAACAAGCCCGAACAAGGACGTTTATACTTAAGCAGATAATTTTTTAGATAACACAATTTAGAAACTATGAAACATTTAAATATATATCATAAAATAGCTGCGATAGTAGGATTGACATTCTTAATGTCCGTTCAAAGTTTTGCGCAGCAAGATCCTCAATTTACACAGTACATGTATAATATGAGTGTTATAAACCCCGCATATGCAACTGCAGATGAGGCCATTTTAAATCTTGGAGGTTTATACAGAACACAATGGGTAGGGCTAGAAGGAGCTCCTAAAACAGGAACCTTTTTTGCACATACACCTATAAATGAGAAAATAGAAGTCGGTATTTCGTTTGTTAACGATAATATTGGAGACATTGTTCAAGAAAATAACATTTATGCAGATTTTGCTTATGTTTTACCTGTTGGGATAGAATCTAAACTATCGCTAGGTTTAAAAGCAGGATTTACATTATTCGATGTTAATTTTGATGGCTTTAATTTACAATCGGGAAATGTATCTACAGATTTAGCATTTAATGAAAACGTTAATAAAGCATTTCCTAATTTAGGAATAGGAGCCTTTTTCTTTACTAATAAATATTACATCGGTTTATCTGCTCCAAATATGTTGTCATCTAAACATTTAGAAACAGAAAACGGAGTTAGAGCTACAGGTATTGAAAATGTACACTACTTTTTAACAGGTGGTTATGTGTTCGACATCAATAAGAATTTGAAATTTAAACCTGCATTTATGGCTAAATCGGTTAAGGGAGCACCTTTAGCATTAGATTTAACAGCTAACGTTTTAATTAATGAGAAATTAGAAGCCGGTTTAGGTTATAGATTAGACGATGCTATTAGTGGTTTGGTAGGTTTTAGAATTTCACCAGAATTAAAAATAGGATATGCTTACGATTTTACAACCAATAATTTAGGAAGTTATAACTCAGGATCGCACGAAATATTTATTTTATTTGATGTCGATTTATTCGGTTTCAAAGGAGGATATGATCGTTCACCAAGATTCTTCTAAACTTTAATAATAGGAAACATGAAAAAACATATATACATATTTGCAAGCCTTTTATTAGTTAGTGGAATGGCATTAGCACAAAAAGGAAATATAAAAAGAGCCAATAAGCTTTTTGAAATGAGAGCTTATAATGAAGCAGCTGAGACATACGAAACAAAAGAACGTAATCAAGAAGTACTTCAAAATTTAGCCGATAGTTATTATTACAACACCAGTCTTCAAAAGGCTATTAAAACCTATAGGGAGTTGTTTGTAGAGTATGGCGATTCTATTGATATTGAATATCATTTTCGCTATGCACAAGCTTTAAAAGGTGTTAAAAATTATACAGAAGCCGATAAACATTTAAGTTCATATTATAATAAACCAATTAATACGAGTGCGTTTATTCAATCTAACAATAAAACAACACCTCATGATTTTGAATTGAAACAAATTGTGAATGAAAATTCTAGTAGCGATTTTGGTTTATCGTTTTATGGAGATAATAAAGTGGCTTTTGCTTCGGCAAGAAATACTGAAAACCCATCATATTCATGGAATGAGTTACCATATTTAGATTTGTATAGCGCAACCTTAACAGATGATAATAAACTTGAAAATATTCAGCCTTTTTCTGAAGCTATAAATACAAGTTCTCACGAAAGTAACGCAGTATTTACTAAAGATGGTAAAACTATGTATTTTAATAGAACTAATACAACTCGTAAAAAAACGGATGAAGAGCGTATTGCGCATATTAAAATTTATAAAGCAGAATTGGTAGATAGTATTTGGACAAATGTTACCGCATTGCCATTCTCATCAGATAGTTATAGTACAGAGCATCCAGCATTAAGTAAAGATGAAAAAACACTTTATTTTGCAAGTGATATGCCAGGGGCTTTAGGAAGTTTCGATATTTATAAAGTGGCAATTAATGAAGATGGAACTTACGGAAATCCAGAAAATTTAGGAGCTACAATTAATACAAAACATAGAGAACAATTTCCTTTTATAAGTGAATTTAATGTGTTGTATTTTTCTTCAATTGGTCACCAAGGTTATGGTGGTTTAGATGTCTTTAGAAGTAATATGGTGAATGATGCATTTGATAAACCTGTAAATTTAGGTAGTTCTATAAATAGTAATTTAGATGATTTTGCTTATGTTATTAGAGAAAAAGATAATATGGGTTATGTGTCTTCAAACAGAACAGGATTCGACAGATTATTTGGTTTTGCTAGAGAAATAAACCCACTAACAATATATCAAGTTGAAGGTGTTATTCAGGATTTAAATAGTAAAGAATTGTTAGGAGGATCACTCGTAACTTTGTTTGACGAATCTGATACTGTGATTCAAGATACTATAGTTGGAGATGATGCATATTATATTTTTAAAATAGAACCAAATAAAAAGTATAAAGTTCGTGGAACACGAAAAGCGTATATTCCTCAAGATGTTGAGTTCTCAACAGATAGTAAAGGGAAAGTACAACATAATATCTATTTAAATTTAGAGTCTTTTGCAGATGCTGAAGAGCGTGTAAAAGAAAATGAAGAGAAGGTTGTTAAAGTAGAATTAGATAAAATTTATTTTGATTTTGATGAAGCAATTATTCGTGAAGATGCCTCAGTTACTTTAAACGTATTGGTAGATTTAATGAAAAAATATCCGTCAATGGAAGTTGAGGTATCTGCACATACAGATGCACGCGGACCAGATCAATACAATTTAGATTTATCTAAAAAACGTGCCGCTTCAACACTTGAATATTTAGTAAGCCAAGGCATTGAAAGAAACCGATTAAAAAGTATTGGTTATGGAGAAATGCAACCACTTAACGAATGTGTTAAAGAAGGTATTTGTGACGATGAGCAATACGATGTTAACAGACGTTGCGAATTCACAATTTTAAATTAATAATTAGTAACCAACCATAATTTTAACCAAATTATTTGATTAAGCCTTTCCATTTCGGAGAGGCTTTTTGTTTATATTTGCTTTTAGTGAACTTTTTGTCATTCCTGCGAAGGCAGGAATCTATTTCGATAAAATCTTTAACTACTAAAAAAGATTCCTGCCTATGCAGGAAGTTGTTATGAACGAAAACCTAGATCCAACAAACGATAATTTTTCTCCTGAAGAGCTTGACGTTGAAAAAAAGTTAAGACCCTTAGCTTTTGATGATTTTACAGGACAAGATCAAGTATTGGAAAATTTACAGATTTTTGTTCAAGCTGCAAACTTACGTTCAGAAGCCTTAGATCATACCTTATTTCACGGCCCTCCAGGTTTAGGTAAAACTACCTTGGCGCATATATTAGCAAGCGAACTTGATGTAGGTATTAAAGTAACATCTGGACCTGTATTAGATAAACCAGGCGATTTAGCAGGTTTGTTAACTAATTTAGATGAACGTGATGTCTTATTTATTGATGAAATACATCGGTTAAGTCCTATTGTAGAAGAGTATTTATACTCAGCTATGGAAGACTATAAGATTGATATTATGATTGAATCTGGCCCCAATGCCAGATCCGTACAAATTAATCTAAACCCATTTACTTTGGTTGGAGCAACCACACGTTCCGGATTACTTACGGCTCCCATGCGAGCACGTTTTGGAATTCAAAGTAGATTACAATATTATAAAACCGATTTACTAACCACTATTGTACAACGTAGCGCAGGCATTTTAAATATGCCTATTTCTATGGAAGCAGCTATTGAAATTGCAGGAAGAAGTCGTGGTACGCCTAGAATAGCCAATGCTTTGTTGCGTCGTGTTAGAGATTTTGCGCAAATAAAAGGAAATGGATCTATAGACATTAATATAGCAAAGTTTGCTTTAGAAGCGTTGAATGTAGATGCGCATGGTTTGGATGAAATGGATAATAAAATTCTAACAACTATTATTGAGAAATTTAAAGGCGGTCCTGTTGGGCTTTCAACTATTGCTACTGCAGTAAGTGAAAGTACAGAAACTATTGAGGAAGTTTACGAACCTTTTTTAATACAGCAAGGTTTTATTATGCGTACACCTCGTGGGCGTGAAGTTACTGAGCAAGCATATAAGCATTTAGGAAAAGTAAAAGGGCCAACTCAAGGTGGTTTGTTTTAATGTCTAAATATAGGTATCCAAATACAATTCCTTTTTTAAAATTTTTATTAAATGTTTCTTCATTAGCTAAGAACCCTATTCCATTTCATAACAAATGGTTTAACGAAGTTGGAGATACTTTTGCTATAAAATCGCCTTTTTATGGGTATATTGTTTTAACACGCGATGTGGTTGTAACGAAACATATGCTTCAAAAGCATCATAAAGCATATCATAAATCAAAAATTCAAACAACCTATTTATCAAAATATGTTGGTTATGGGCTTTTAACTTCTAGTGGCGATTATTGGTTAAAACAACGTCGATTAATTCAGCCAGCTTTTCATAAAGAGAAAATTCAAAATCTAGTTTCAATAATAAACACAGCAATAGAGTCTAATGTAGAGAATATAAAAGAAGGTGATTTTGTCGATTTATATCCTATAATGAATGAGCTTGCTTTTGATGTTGTTGCCAAATCATTGTTTAATTTTTCTGCTGAAAAAGAGACTTTAAAACGTTTACAATTTATAATTGAAAAGCTTCAATTATTTATAGTTAAAGAATTAAGATTGCCTTATAAAAAATTGTGGTATAAATTGAATGGAGACATCGGTTACCATATGAAATTGGTTAAGGAAAGTCAAGATATTATTAATAGCGTTATTGAAAAAAGAAGAAAATCTGTTGAAGAACATGACGACCTTTTAGACATGCTTTTGAAAGCACAATATGAAGATGGTTCTACGATGACAAACAAGCAATTGATTGATGAAATATTGATTTTGTTTGTTGCAGGACATGAAACTACAGCTAATTCGTTAACATTTACACTTAAACTTTTAGCTCAAAATAAAGACGCTTTAAATAAAGTTGAAGCTGAAGTTAAAAATGCATTTTCTAAAAATTTAACACCACTACAAGAAATAACAGAACTAAATTACACGAAGTGTTGTATTGAAGAAAGTTTACGTTTATACCCTCCTGCTTGGATAACCGATAGAGTAAATATTGAAGATGATAAAATAGATGATTATTTTTTAAAGAAAGGCACTATTTTAGGTGCTTCTATTTATGAGCTACATCGAAATAAAAAATATTGGAATACACCGGAAGCTTTTAAACCCGAACGTTTTTTTGAAGAGAACAGAAAACAAATTATGCCTTATTATATGCCTTTTGGTGCAGGTCCAAGGCTTTGTATAGGAAATAATTTTGCGATGTACGAAATGATTTTGGCAGTAAGCTCCATCATTAAAAAGTTTAATGTTTCTTCTGAGAATGATATTATAAAAATAAATCCTCTAATAACTTTAAAACCAGTAGATGTTAAGATAAAGTTTACTTTAAAAAAATAAAATTCTACTCTAAATTCATTAAAAAACGAGTCAAATTTATTGTCTTTTATAGATAAAAGCAGTTTTTAATCTAAACCTATTTCTTTATAACAGAAATAATTGATTTTTATCAAAAAAAATGTTAGGTTTTAATAAGACAGGTTATTTTTGTACATAAATAATTTATTCAAAAACCCAAATTTGAAATGAATAACCTAAAATTTATTAAGCTATTAGCGCTTTCTATAATTTCTTTTTCATGTGCTACCAACAATGATGATTATATACAAGCGCCACTACAAACAGATTTAAAAAATAAGATTGATGCCATTTATGGGTCTAAAAAGACATTGATCCTTCCAGATTCAGATAGTTATGCCAGCATACCTAAAGATGCTAAAAATAGTATTACTGATGCTAAAGTTGAATTAGGGAAATTTCTTTTTCATGAAACGTTAATTGGTAAAGATTCAAATAAAGAAGAAGGTATGGGTACGTATTCATGCGCTTCGTGTCATCATACATCTGCAGGGTTTCAAAGTGGTTTGTTACAAGGGATTGGAGATGGAGGTATTGGCTTTGGAGATCACGGAGAAGCGAGAGTAAAGTCGCCTAATTATTTAGAAGCAGACTTAGATGTACAGCCTATTAAAACACCGAGTATTTTAAATACAGCTTATCAAAGTGTTATGCTATGGAACGGACAATTGGGTGCAACAGGTTTTAACAGAGGAACTGAAGACCAATGGGTTGATGGTACTCCTGCTGCTAAGAATAACTTAGGATTTGGAGGTTTAGAGACACAAGCTATTGCTGCTTTAGGATTGCATCGATTAATGATTGATAATTCGCTAATAGAGAATACAACATATAAAGCGTTGTTTGATGCCGCTTTTCCTAACATTGCAGAGCAAGATCGATGTACTACAATAAATGCAGGATTAGCTATAGCAGCTTATGAAAGAACTGTTCTGTCAAATGAAGCTCCGTTTCAAAAATGGTTAAAAGGTGATGAATTTGCTATGAGTGATGCAGAATTAAAAGGAGCAATTTTGTTTTTTGATAAAGGACAGTGTTATAATTGTCATTCGGGTCCAGGACTAAATGGTATGGATTTTTATGCGTTAGCAGTGAATGATTTGCAAGGAGATAATGTGATGACAGTAATTGATGAGGCAACAAAAAAAGGAAGAGGTAGTTTTACTAAAAACACAGATGATGATTATAAATTTAAAGTACCTCAATTGTATAATTTGAAAGATGTTAATTTTTACGGGCATGGAGGTAGTTTTACATCTGTAAAAGAAATTATTAGTTATAAAAACAAGGCAATACCAGAAAATAGTGAAGTGCCATCTAATAAAATATCTCCTTTATTTAAACCTTTAAATTTAACAGAAGAAGAAGTAGATTTAATAACAGTATTTGTTGAGGATGCTCTTTACGATCCTAATTTAATACGTTATCAGCCTACAAGTTTACCTTCAGGAAATTGTATGATTAATGCCGATCCTCAATCGTCGTTAGACATGGGGTGCAATTAATTTTAGAGGAAAAGAAATAGAAAATATAAAAGTAAATTGTAGTTTAGGTGTTTTAAGTATCAATTGAAAAAATCAAAACACACGCAACTTATTAAAACCGAAGCCAAACGCCTCGGTTTTTTATCTTGTGGTATAAGTAAAGCAGCTTTTTTAGAAGAAGAAGCACCACGATTAGAAAAATGGTTAAATAATAATATGCATGGGCAAATGCAGTATATGGAAAACCATTTTGATAAGCGTTTAGACCCAACAAAATTGGTTGAAGGTTCTAAAAGTGTTATTTCGTTATTGCTTAATTATTATCCTGAAGAAACTCAAAGTAATGATAGTTTTAAGCTTTCAAAATATGCTTATGGTAACGATTATCATCATGTTATAAAACATAAATTAAAATCACTTTTAAATTTTATTCAAGAAGAGATAGGAGAAGTTCATGGACGTGCTTTTGTAGATTCTGCACCTGTGTTAGATAAAGCTTGGGCTGCTAAAAGTGGTTTAGGTTGGATTGGGAAACACAGTAATTTATTAACCCAACAAGTAGGCTCGTTTTATTTTATAGCAGAACTTATTGTTGATTTAGATTTAGAATACGATTCGGTTACAACAGACCATTGTGGCACTTGTACTGCTTGTATCGATGCTTGCCCAACAGAAGCTATTACCGAACCTTATGTGGTTGATGGAAGTAAATGTATTTCTTATTTTACTATTGAATTAAAAGAAAATATTCCAACTGAATTTAAAGGTAAGTTTGACGACTGGATGTTTGGTTGCGATGTGTGTCAAGATGTGTGTCCTTGGAATCGGTTTTCGAAAGCACATAGCGAGCCTTTATTTAATCCGCACCCCGAATTACTTTCTATGACTAAAAAAGATTGGGAAGAAATTACGCAAGAAGTGTTTAGTAAGGTGTTTCAAAAATCGGCAGTAAAGCGTACTAAGTTTTCTGGGTTACAACGAAATATTGACTTCTTGAAATAATACAGAAATAGTGTAAATATTAAATTGAATACGTTTTTTGCGTTAGGGATTGCAGAGGAAATCCTTTTTGAGAGGCACGAGCAAAAAGATTGTAACGGAAAGCCCGACCCTTGTGGTAACGCCCAAATTATATAACTTACTTTGTAGATTCTCTTTTTACTAGAGCGGTTTCTAATGTAATGGTTTTTGGTGTAATTGGCTTGTTTTTTTTAATTGCTTTAATTTCTTTATAAAGTTGTTTAAAGGCTGTTTTTCCCATGTCGTATCCTGGTTGATTTATGGTGGTTAAAGTTGGAGATATAACCGATGACATAAACCAATTACTAAAACCAACAATACTAATATCTTCAGGAACTTTAACGCCTTGTCTATTAAATTCGGTTAATGCTCCAATGGCAACTAAGTCGGTGTTTATAAAAATACCATCAACATCATTATGATCTTTTAATAGTTGTTGGGCACTTTTTTTGCCTTCTTCAAAACTAATATCGCCACATTCGCATATATAAACTAAAGAGGCATCATAAGGCATGTTATTATCTAGTAATGCTTTTTTGTAACCAAGAAATCTGTCTATAGAATTTTGAGGTAAAAGCGGACCTCTAAAATGTGCAATACGTTTGCAACCAGTATCAATTAAATGCTGTGTTGCATCGTATGCTGCTTTTCGATCGTCTATAATAATTTTTGAACATTTTACAATTTTGGCTATTTTATCAAACATTACGAGTGGCTTATCTAGAGCAATTACATCGGTTAAATGATTAAAATTAGCAGTGCCATTGGCTATGGATATTAAAATACCATCTACACGATGACTTAATAATAAGTCAATTTGTTTTTTTTCAAGTTCGTAAGACTCGTTAGATTGTAGAATTATAACCAAATACCCTTTTTTTTCTGCTTGTGCTACAATACCTTTAATGACACTAGAGAAAAAATGGTGAACAATTACGGGAATAATTAATCCAATAGTTTTAGATTCTTTGGTTCTTAAATTAACCGCAAAAGCGTTGGGTTTGTAGTTTAGTGTTTTAGCTAACTCTTTAACTAGTCCTTTTGTTTTTTTACTAACATCAGGATAATCTTTTAATGCTTTTGAAACAGTTGTAACTGAAATGTTTAAATGTTCTGCTATTTGTTTTAAAGTTACTGGTTTCATAAAAAAATAGATGTTTTTTAATGCTAAATATAGTAAAAAAATCAAAAACGAAAACGTTTTCGTTAATTTCGAAAACGTTTTCGTTGCGAAAATTGTATTTTTAGTATGTTGTAAATGTAAATTGCGTAACAATTAAACTACAAAATTATTAAATAACTAAAATTTAAGACAAAATGAATTCAACTAAAACTAAATGGAGTTTTTTACTCTTTATGTTATTTTCAGTATCGGCAATTTTTGCGCAATCAACGATTTCTGGAACAGTTAATGACCAAAGTGGTGTGCCACTTGGTGGTGTAAACGTTATTTTGGACGGTACTACTAAAGGTTCGGTTACCGATTTTGATGGAAACTACACAATTGCTAATGTAGAAGATGGAGCATATACATTAATAGCAACCTTTATTGGCTACAAAACTTTTACAAAAAGTGTTGAAGCGCAAGGAGGCGATATTACAGTGAGTTTTTCTATGGAAGAAGATGCAGCATCGTTAGACGAGATTGTTGTAACTGGGGTAGTAAATCCAAAATCTAAATTAGAATCGAGTGTATCGGTTTCTACTATGGATGTGAAACTTATTGAACAAGCATCTCCAAGAAGTGCAGGTGAGCTTTTTAGAAACATACCAGGTATACGTGCAGAATCTTCGGGTGGTGAAGGTAATGCTAACTTTAATGTGCGTGGTGTGCCAATTTCTTCTGGTGGATCGAGATACTTTCAAATTCAAGAAGATGGTTTGCCTTTAAACTTATTTGGAGATACGTCTTTTGGAAATGCCGATAACTTTTTAAGAATTGATTCAAATGTTGGTAGAGTTGAAGCTATTAGAGGTGGTTCTGCGTCTACACAAACATCTAATGGGCCTGCAGGTATTATTAACATGATTAGTAAAACAGGTGCTACTGAAGGTGGTTCTTTCGGAACAACTTTCGGATTAGATTACCAAACAAGCAGATTAGATTTTGAATACGGTGCGCCAATTGGTGAAGGGTTGTCATACCATATTGGTGGCTTTATGAGAAGTGGAGAAGGTCCAAGAGAAATTGGTTACCAAGGTAATAAAGGTGGACAGTTTAAAGCGAATCTTACTAAAAGATTTGAAAGCGGATATGTGCGTGTTTATGCTAAGTTTTTAAACGATAAATCGGTAATGTATTTACCAATGCCAATGTTATTAGAAGGCGATAATGCAAATCCAACTTTTTCTAATCTTCCAGGTTTCGATATTACTAATGATGCGGTACAATCTGCTTATTTACAACAAAGTGCTGGAACGTCTCCTTTTGATGGTGGTGGAACACATGTAAATGATGTTAGAAATGGAAATAATCCTATTTCTAAATCTTTAGGAGCTGAGTTTTCTTTTGATTTAGGTGATGGTTGGAAATTAGCAGCTAAAGGAAGATATTCTAACAATAGTGGCGAATGGGTTGCCCCATTTACAGCTGCTGTTGGTACGGTTTCAGAAATTGATGCAACTGCTAGAGCAGCAGCAGGTGCAGGATCTGAACCATTAGTTTATGCTGACGGCGATAGAGAAGCTTTCAATCCATCTAACGGATTAGCTCAAATTATACATATGTTTGATGTAACAGTTGATGATTTAAGTAACTTTTTTGGAGATGTAAAAGTATCTAAAAAGCTTGGTGATAATGTTGGAGTAACTGCTGGTTTATTTACAGCAACTCAAAACACTAAAATTGGATGGCAATGGAACTCTTTCCTTTCTGAAGTTAAAGGAGGAGGGCAAGCTAGATTAGCAGATTTTGATGGTTTTTCAAGAAATGGTCAATATTCTTACGGAACGCCGGTTTGGGGAAACTGTTGTCAACGTAAATACAATACAGTACATAATGTAAATTCTCCTTATGTTGGTGTTGATGCAGATATTACTGAAAAATTAAACTTTGATGGTAGTGTGCGTTTTGAAAATGTTAAAGTAACAGGTAACATTGCAGGAGGACCAACAAGTCAGGGTAATTACGATTATGATGGTGATGGTATAATACAAGGTATTGAGCAATCTGTTCCTGTTATTGCAGGTAATGCTGGTCAAATTGTTAATGATGATTATAACTTTGTGTCGTATTCTGCGGGTCTTAACTATAAGTTAGATGAAGGAGCTGCTGTTTTTGCAAGATACAGTTCTGGTGCTTCTGGTAGAGCAGCCGATAGAAATTCTTATGGAATAGATGGAAAAGCAGATGTGCAGTATGATGAAGTATCTCAATTAGAAGTTGGTTACAAGAAAAGATTAAAAAATGGTGTGCTTAACTTAACAGGATTTATGAGTAATACCGATGAGGGTTTAAGTAACGAATTAAACAGAACAGTTGGTAATCCTTTTAAAGCTTTAGGTTTAGAAGCTGAAACAGCTTTAGCTTTTGGAGATAACTTCTCTGTTAATGGTTCTTTTACTTGGACAAAAGCAGAAATTGATGGTGGTGACAATAAAGGAAATACACCAAGAAGACAAGCCGATTTAGTTTACAATGTATCGCCGTCTTATAATTTTGGTGAAAACAGTCAGCACAGTATTGCTTTAAGTATGTTAGGAACATCTAAGTCGTATGCTCAAGATGATAATGATTTAGTAATGCCAGCTTATGCATATTTTAATTTAATAGGAAGAGTTGGTTTAACAGAAGGACTTTCGGTAGTATTAAGTATGAATAATATTTTTGATACTGTAGGTATTACAGAAGTTGAAGGTAATGGCGATGGAGCTTTTGGAGGAAACCGTTTAGTAAGAGCACGTTCAATTAGTGGAAGCTCTTCTACAATTTCTTTACAATATAAATTTTAGAAACTAGATTAATAGCAAAGTTTGTTTGGTTTTAAGTAAGTAATAAGGGTTGATATAAAGGCAACTTAGTATCAACTCTTTTACTTTAAGTAACACAATAAATACAATGAAATATCTAGCTGTAGTAATTCTGTTTTTTTCAACATATTTTGGTTCTATAGAGCTGTTGAATAATGATTTGTTTCAAGACTCAAAAACAATTATAGTTTATGGTAGTGATACTTGTCATTATTGTATTGATACTAAAACTTATTTAAAGGAAAAACAAATTGATTTCACATATTACGATGTTGATGTAAATTTAGAAAAGCAAAGAGAAATGCTTATAAAATTACAAAAGGCAGGGTTTTCAGTTGATAATTTGTCTTTACCAGTCGTAGATTTAGGTGGTAAATTGATAATGAATACTCCTACTGATTTTGAAGGGTTTCTTAAAAAAATAATAACCAAAAATAGTAAAGATGAAAATAACTAAACCAAATTTATCCTTTTGGCAGATCTTTAATATGAATGTTGGGTTCTTAGGAATTCAGTTCAGTTTTGGTTTGCAGCAAACAGCTGTTAATCCTATATTTTCATTTTTAGGGGCGCATCATGAAGATTTACCTTTATTAAATTTAGCAGGACCCGTTACAGGTTTAATTATACAGCCAATAATTGGAGCTATTTCAGATAAAACGTGGTCTCCTCGTTGGGGTAGACGTAAACCGTTTTTTTTAATAGGTGCAATAATTGGTAGTTTGTGTTTGTTTGCATTTCCTTTTAGTCCTGCACTTTGGTTTGCTGTTGGTTTACTATGGATTTTAGATGTAGGTAATAATATGGCTATGGAACCTTATCGTGCATTTGTAGGCGATAAATTGCCTAGTAAACAGTTGAGTTTTGGTTATCAAATGCAAAGTTTGTTTGTAGGTGCTGGTATTGTTTTGGCTAATGCATCTATCTTTCTTTTTCAAGATTGGTTTGGTGGTTCAGAAACTGTTGAAGCTGGTAGTGGTATTCCTAAATGGTTATATTATTCATTCTTTATTGGTGCTGTTTTGTCTGTTTCAACCATTTTATGGTCAGTTTTAAAAACTCCAGAAATTCCTCCTTCTGATGATGAATTAGAAGATATAAAAAAGCACAATGCTTTGCCGCTTGTAGATAGAATTAAAACACCTTTTTTAGAAATTGTTAATGCGATTAAAGATATGCCTAAATTTATGTGGAAGCTATCTGCGGTCTATTTATTTCAATGGTATGCTTTGTTTGTTTATTGGCAGTTTGTAGCACCTATGTTTGAAGAAACTATGAGTTTTGATAAGTCACAAGCATTAAGTCAAGCAGCAAAGATGAATACAACATATAACGTCTCAACCATGGTTTTTGCATTGGCATTGGTGCCATTGGCATTAAAATTTGGAGGGAAAAAAGTATATGTTTTTAGTTTGTTTTTAACAGGAATTGCCATGCTTTCTATTCCACACATTCAAGATCCACTGTTGGTTATTTTACCTATGATTTTATTTGGTATAGGTTGGGCAGCAATGATGGGTATTCCTTATTCAATGGTCTCTAAAATAGTTCCTCAAGAACGACGAGGCGTTTATATGGGAATATTAAATATGATGATAGTTATTCCTATGGGTATCCAAACGCTCAGTTTTGGTGCTATAGAGAAGCATCTTTTAAAAAATAGTGCAACGAATGCTATCCTGTTTGGTGGTGTGTTTTTTGTTATAGCTGGTCTTTTGGCGTTACGACTTAAAGAGCCTAAACCTGATGAAAATGATGAAGATGTGGTGATTGTAGGTGTAGGTGAACATTGATCTTCCTTGTTTGAAAGGAAGTAAAGAAATTTAAAATAAAAATTTTGGAAAATAATATAAAAGATATAGACATTTTATGTGTTGGCGAAGTCTTGGTTGATTTTATCGGACATCAATCTGGAGTACAGATTAATAACACAAGAGATTACCATAGGTATTTAGGCGGCTCTCCTACGAATGTAGCGATGAATTCTGCTAGGCTTGGTTTAAATGCAATGATGATAGCAACTGTTGGAGACGATGGTTTTGGAGAATATATTTTTGAAAGACTTAACGAAGTAGGCGTTGTTACTAGCAATATTAATAAAATTGATGACAAACCTACCAGTGTTATTTTTGTATCGAGAACAGATAGTACACCAGATTTTATTCCTTTTAGAAAAGCTGATTATTGTATTGATGAAGACCAAATATCGGCAGAGATACTTTCAAGAACCAATATCTTTCACACAACTTGTTTTGCGTTAAGTGAAAATCCTGCGCAGGATACCATTTTAAAAAAGGCTGAAGAAGCCTTTAATTTAGGTTGTAAATTAAGCATTGATGTGAATTATGCAAAAAAACTGTGGAAAAGTCAAGAGGAAGCACTCCGTGTAATTAAAGCCTATTGTAAGTTTAATCCGTTAATAAAAATTAGCGAAGATGATATGCTACGTCTTTTTGAAAAGGAAATGCCTCATGACGATATTTTTAATTTTTTCCATTCAGAAGGTGTCGATACTGTGTGTTTAACTTTAGGAAGTAAAGGGGTTAAATTGTCTCAAAAAGGAAAAGAAATTATTCAGTTACCAGCCATAAAAATTGAAAATGTTATGGACGCTACTGGTGCGGGAGATGCTTTTTGGTCTGGATTTTTATTCGCTTATATTAAAGATAAACCTATAGAGAAATGTTTAGAAGTAGCATTACAATTAGCAGCTTTGAAACTTCAAAATGTAGGCAGGTTGCCAGATAATATTAATATACTATCAGAACTTTTGTAAAGTAATAAAATAATGTCAAAAGAAAATAAAATAGCTAATGGTGTGATGCTAAATGCATACCCAGACAGTATAGGTGGTAATATGAGCGACATAGTTGCTATGTTAAAAAAGCCTGAGTTTAAAGATGTGTTTTCATTGTTTTATGTGTTGCCAACGTTTTTTAATAGCGATTTAGATAGAGGCTTTTCAGTTATAGATTATAATTTAAATAAGGAATTAGTTTCTGAAGCGGATTTAAAAGATTTAGAGGTCCTCAATATTAAATTAAAATTTGATATTGTATTAAATCATTTATCTGTTGCCTCTCCTCAATTTACAGATTTATTAAAACACGGAAATCAATCAAAATATAAAGATTTTTTTATTAATTGGAATACCTTTTGGGAAGGTAACGGAGACCTGGGTGATGATGGTATTGTTGTGCCTCATGAAGAATTTCTTAGTAAATTATTTATGAGAAAATCAGGTTTACCTATTTTAAAAGTGCGTTTGCCTGATGGTACAGAAAAACCATATTGGAATACTTTTTATCAGCAAATAACATACAACAAAATCTCGATTTCCGATTTAAAAAGCATTAAAGAACTCTCTCATGAGAAAGCATTATTAATTTGTTATAAGGTCAATAATGCTATTGATAGTAAAGAAGATGTTAAGACGATTGATTTTGAGGAAAGTAATGAGTTTAAAGATGATGTTTTAAACATAATAGAACAAAATCGTTCTTATTTAGGGCAAATGGATGTGAATGCGAAATCGCCATTAGTTTGGAATTTCTACGAAGAAACACTTAAAAAAGTTAGCGATTTTGGTTGTTCTATATTGCGGTTAGATGCCTTTGCTTATTTACATAAAGAAATAGGGCAAGCCAATTTTTTTAATAAACCTGGTACTTGGGATTATTTAGAACGTATAAAAGAAATTGCCAATAAAAATGATTTAACACTGTTGCCAGAAATTCATGCCGAATACGGATTGCATTTACACGATGAGGTAGCAAAGGAAGGTTATCAAATTTATGATTTCTTTTTGCCAGGATTAACAATACATACCATAGAAAACGGAACAAGTAAAGCGCTTTTAACTTGGGCTAAAGAAATTATAAATAAAGGCTATAAAACTGTTAATATGTTAGGGTGTCATGATGGAATACCTGTATTAGATTTAAAAGGAAAAGAAGTTGATGGTGTGTATAATAAAGGCTTATTAGAGGATGATGAGATTGAAGCTATTATGAGTAAAATCATGGAGCGTGGTGGTCGTGTAAAAAATCTTTACGATCCTTCGGGAAATAAGATTTCTTACTATCAAGTTAATGCTACTTTTTTTAGTGCTTTAGGAGAAAGTGAACAGAAACTATTATTGGCAAGAGCCATCCAAATGTTTATGCCTGGGATACCTCAAGTTTGGTATTTAGATGTTTTTGCAGGTGCTAACGATTATGAAGCTGCCGATAAAGGTGGAAGTGGCGGTCATAAAGAAATAAATAGGACTAATTTAACAATGCAAGATGTTGAGGAGGGACTTAAAAAAGAGATTGTTAAAAATCAGTTAGAAATCATTCGTTTAAGAAATACTTCTAAAGCATTTTTAGGAACTGTAAAAATTAATGATACGTCTGATAATGAAATAAATATTAGATGGGAACATGATATTCATTTTGCGCAACTAAATGCGAATCTTAAAACGCATGTGTTTACTATAACGTTTTCAGAAAATAGAATGTCAAAAATAATGACATTTTAGTAACATATTGTTTGAATATGTTAGATATTTTTAGATAATATTTAATAAGTTTTGGTTAAAAAAGTACCTTCAATAATTCAAAATATTGAAGGTTTCCTTATATAGGATTGTTATATTTGCTATTGTAATTCTTTAATTATTTCCAATGAGCAAACAAAGTAAGCGTAGTGATGCTTTAATGTATCACGAATTTCCAACTCCAGGTAAAATACAAGTAGTTCCAACAAAAAAATATGCAACACAAAGAGATCTTTCTTTAGCATATTCGCCAGGTGTAGCAGAACCTTGTTTAGAGATTGAAAAAGATAATGATAATGCCTATAAATATACAGCAAAAGGAAACCTTGTTGCTGTAATATCTAACGGAACTGCTGTTTTAGGACTAGGAAATATAGGTCCTGAAGCTTCAAAACCTGTAATGGAAGGTAAAGGTTTGCTTTTTAAAATTTTTGCCGATATAGATGTTTTTGATATTGAAGTTGATACAGAGAATATTGATGAGTTTATTGCTACAGTAAAAAATATAGCGCCAACATTTGGAGGTATTAATCTTGAAGATATTAAAGCGCCTGAAGCTTTTGAAATTGAAAGACGCTTAAAAGAAGAGTTGGATATTCCTGTAATGCATGACGATCAACATGGAACAGCTATTATATCGGCGGCAGCATTAATTAATGCTTTAGAAATAGCAGGAAAGAAAATTGAAGAAGTAAAAATAGTTATAAGTGGTGCTGGAGCAGCTGCTATTTCATGTTCGCGTTTATATCAAGATTTTGGTGCTAAACGAGAAAATATGGTCATGCTAGATAGTAAAGGCGTAATAAGAAATGATAGAGATAATTTGTCATCTCAAAAAGCAGAGTTTGCTACAGATAGAAAAATAGATACGCTTGATGAAGCTATGCAAAATGCCGATGTATTTATAGGTTTATCAATGGCCGATATTGTATCTCCAGAGATGCTATTATCTATGTCAAAAAATCCTATTGTGTTTGCTATGGCAAATCCAAATCCAGAAGTAAATTACGATGTTGCTATTGCAACGCGTAAAGATATTATTATGGCAACGGGAAGAAGTGATCATCCTAATCAAGTAAATAATGTTTTAGGTTTCCCATTTATATTTAGAGGTGCTTTAGATGTTAGAGCAACTAAAATTAACGAAGCTATGAAAATGGCTGCCGTTAAAGCTTTAGCAAAATTAGCTAAAGAACCTGTGCCAGAGCAAGTAAATATAGCTTACGGAGAAACTAGATTAGCATTTGGTAAAGATTATATTATTCCTAAACCAACAGATCCAAGATTAATTGCCGAGGTGCCACCAGCAGTAGCCAAAGCAGCTATGGAAAGTGGTGTGGCTAAAAATCCTATTACAGATTGGGATGCTTATAAAGATAAATTAAGAGAGCGTTTAGGTTCAGATAACAAAATGGTAAGGCTGCTTCTTAGTAGAGCTAAATTAGATCCAAAACGTGTTGTTTTTGCTGAGGCTGATCAGTTAGATGTTATAAAAGCAGCTCAAATAGTCTATGAAGAAGGTGTAGCAATCCCTATTTTATTAGGTAGAAAGAAAACTATAAAAAATTTAATGGCAGAAATTGATTTTGATGCCGATATTCTTATAGTTGATCCAAAAACAGACGAAGAAAAAGAGAGAAAAGATAAGTATGCTAAAGTATATTGGGAACAACGCAAGCGTAGAGGTGTAACACTTTATGCAGCAGAACGTTTAATGAGAGAGCGTAATTATTTTGCCGCTATGATGGTGAATGAAGGTGATGCTGATGCATTAATTTCTGGATACTCACGTAGTTATCCATCGGTTGTAAAACCTATGTTAGAGCTTATAGGTATGGCTAAAGGCGCTAATAGAATAGCAACAACCAATGTTATGATGACTAAGCGTGGGCCGTTATTTTTAAGTGATACCTCTATAAATATTAATCCTGGTTCAAAGGAATTAATAAAAATTGCAAAAATGACTTCGCAAGTTGTTAAAATGTTTGGAATGAATCCAGTTATGGCAATGATTTCATATTCAAATTTTGGCTCTTCAAAAAATATTGAATCATTAAAAGTACGTGATGCTGTAGCTTATTTACATCGTCATTATCCAGATATGATTGTTGATGGTGAATTACAAACAGATTTTGCCTTAAATGGCGACATGCTTAAGGAGAAATTCCCGTTTTCTAAACTGGTAGATAAAAAAGTAAATACGCTTATTTTTCCAAATTTAGATTCCGCAAATATTACTTATAAATTATTAAAAGAATTAAACGAAGCAGAATCTATTGGGCCAATTATGATGGGCATGAAAAAGCCTGTACATATTTTACAATTAGGGGCAAGTGTAGATGAAATTGTAAACATGACAGCTATTGCCGTAATTGATGCACAACAGAAACAGCAGTTAGAGCTAGAAAAGGTTGGTGTTAAATAATTTAGTGAAAATAATTTTATTACATTTGATGTTTTAACAGAAACGGCTAAATGATAACACATATTCAAGGAAAACTTGTAGAAAAAAATCCAACACATGTTGTTATTGATTGCAATGGTGTTGGGTATATGTTAAATATTTCATTACACACATTTTCTCAAATACCAGATAGCGAGCTTCTTAAATTGTATACACATTTGCAAGTAAAAGAAGATTCGCATACACTTTATGGTTTTTCATCATTGGCAGAACGAGAAATTTTCAGATTATTACTTTCGGTAAGTGGTATTGGATCAAGTATAGCTCGTACCATGTTATCGTCATTAACACCTAAACAAGTAAGAGAAGGTATTGCTACTAGTGATGTTGCTTTAATCCAGTCTATAAAAGGCATTGGAGCTAAAACGGCGCAGCGTGTTATTTTGGATTTAAAAGACAAAATCTTAAAAATTTATGATATTGATGAAGTTTCTGTGTCTAAAGACAATACAAGCAAAGATGAAGCGTTATCTGCTTTAGAAGTGCTTGGTTTTGTTAGAAAACAAGCAGAACGTGTCGTAGATAAAATTGTTATAGCACAACCAGAAGCGACAGTAGAAACGATAATTAAACAAGCTTTAAAAAATTTATAATAGATTTTGAATATAACTAACCTAATTTTTTATAAATCAAATAAAAAATATAATCAAAAGCGCAGTCATGGTGCTTTTTTAATTTTTTCATTATTATTTTCTTTAATAGGTTGGTCTCAAGAACCTATTGTTCCAGATTCGCTTAAAACGGGTTTTGATTTAGGAACTATTAAATTACCAAATCCTAATAGTGTAGAGTCTAAATATACTTATGACGCTACAACCAATCGTTATATTTATACCGAAAAAATAGGGAGTTTTAATATTAATTATCCTATAATATTAACACCTAAAGAGTATTATGCTTTAGTCGCAAAGGAAAATTTAAAAGCTTATTACAAAGAAAAAACAGATGCTTTTGATGGTAAAAAAGATGGAGCTGACGATGGACAAAAAAATCTATTACCAGAGTTTTATGTAGATTCAGATTTCTTTAAGAGTGTTTTTGGAAGTGATGTTATTGAGGTAATACCTCAGGGTTCTGTTGAAATGGATTTAGGGGTATTATTTTCAAAACAAGATAATCCATCTTTTTCGCCAAGGAACCGAAGTAATTTTACTTTTGATTTCGATCAAAGAATTAGTTTAAGTCTTTTAGGAAAAGTAGGTACAAGGCTACAAGTAAACGCTAATTACGATACACAATCTACTTTCGATTTTCAAAATCTTATAAAGTTAGAATATACGCCAACAGAAGATGATATTATACAAAAAATAGAAGTTGGTAATGTGAGTATGCCTTTAAACAGCTCGTTAATTACAGGAGCACAGAGTTTGTTTGGTGTAAAAGCGCAATTGCAATTTGGAAAAACAACTGTTACAGGCGTGTTTTCTGAGCAAAAATCACAAGCAAATACAGTTGTGTCGCAAGGAGGAGGTACGCTTGAAGAGTTTGATAAGTTTATTTTAGATTATGATGAGAACAGACACTTCTTTTTAGCACAATATTTTAGAGATACTTATGATGCTGCTTTAGAAACTTATCCATTTATTAATAATAAAGGTTTACAAATTACCAGACTTGAAGTTTGGATGACTAATAGAAGTAATAGAACAGATAATGTTAGAAATATAGTAGCTCTTCAGGATTTAGGGGAGTCTTTTTACGACCCTGCTAACCCAGATAACGATAACTTATTATTAGATCCAATTCCAGGTGGATTTATTAATAGTGCTAATGCTTTACCAGATAATACGAATAATGATTTTGATCCAACAGCTATTGGGTCTGGGTCTATTTTAACAGACCAGATCAGAGATGTTGCTACTGCGCAACAAGGTTTTGGCTCATTATCTTCAGTTGTTAGAGAAGGTTCAGATTATAATAAAATTGAAAACGCTAGAAAATTAGTAAACGGACAAGAATATTCTTTTAATAGTCAATTAGGTTATATCTCATTAAATCAACGATTAAATAACGATGAGGTTTTAGCTGTTGCGTTTCAATTTACGGTTGGTGGTAAAGTGTATCAAGTGGGTGAATTTGCAAATGATGGTGTTGATGCAACCAATGTTACTACAAATGGTAATGGTGATGTAACAAATGTTGTTAACTCTAACTTAATATTAAAATTATTAAAAAGTAGCATCACAAATGTGAATCAGCCTGTTTGGGATTTGATGATGAAAAACATTTATGATACAGGTGCTTATAATTTAAGTTCAGATGATTTTAAACTTAATATTTTTTATAATGAAGCTTCGCCATTAAACTTTATTTCTCCGGTCGGAACTACTGCGTTTCCAGCTCCAGGGACAAATGAAGATCCTTTAGACGAAACTCCTTTATTAAGAGTGTTTAATTTAGATAAGCTAAATTTTAATAACGACCCGCAATCAAAAGGAGATGGTTTTTTTGATTTTGTTCCAGGGATAACGGTTATTCCTCAAGCGGGAAGAATAATTTTTCCAAGTGCAGAACCATTTGGAGAATTTCTATTTAAAAAATTATCGCTTAGTTCTGGTGAAAATTATTTAGATCCTACTAGTTATAACGAAAATCAAACAAAGTATGTTTACGATATACTTTATAGTAGCACAAAAGCAGCTGCTTTAGAAGAGGTTGAGAAAAATAAGTTTAAATTAAAAGGACGTTATAAATCTTCTGGAAATAATGGTATTCCAATAGGTAGTTTTAATGTGCCACGTGGTTCGGTAAGGGTTACTGCAGGTGGCCGTGTGTTGGTAGAAGGGATCGATTATACCGTTAATTATACAGCAGGAACGGTTCAAATTTTAGATGAAGCTTTAAAAGCATCAAATACACCTATTGAAGTATCTACAGAAAATAATGCTGTTTTCGGACAACAAACAAGACGTTTTACAGGTATTAATGTAGAGCATAAGTTTAACGAAAATTTTGTGTTGGGTGCAACGCTATTAAATCTTAACGAGCGACCAATAACACAAAAGGCAAACTATGGAACAGAGCCTATAAATAATACTATTTTTGGTTTTAATGGCAACTATGCAACTAAAGTACCTTTCTTAACAAGACTAGCTAATAAGCTGCCTAATATAGATACCGATGCAGAATCTAATTTTTCACTTAGAGGCGAATTTGCATATTTAGCGCCAGGAGCACCAAAAGGAACTAATTTAAATGGAGAGTCAACGTCTTATATTGATGATTTTGAAGGCTCTCAAAATGGTATTGATTTAAGATCGCAACAATCATGGTTTTTATCAAGTAGACCATCAGATTTTGATGGAGATGGGGAAGATGATGGGGAAACAGGAATTAAAAGTGGTTATGGTAGAGCACTTTTAAATTGGTATAGCATCGATCCTATTTTTTACAGCAGTCAGCGTCCAAATGAAATAACGGATGAAGATATGTCTAGTTTGTATACAAGTCGTGTGTTTATTAATGAGCTGTTTCCAGACAGAGAGTTAGTGCAAGGTCAAAACTCGGTACTTTTCACTTTAGATTTAGCCTATTATCCACAAGAAAGAGGGCCTTATAATTTTGATCCAAATGCAGCTAATGAAGTTATTAATAATCCTCAAAAAAGTTGGGCGGGTATTACGCGTCAATTAACGTCTACAGATTTTGAACAACAAAATGTAGAATATATAGATTTTTGGTTACAAGATCCTTTTCAAGACAATGAAACAAACCCTGGAGGAAAGCTTGTATTTAATTTAGGTAATATTTCAGAAGATATCGTTAAAGATGGTAGAAAATTATATGAAAATGGTTTGCCAATAAACGGAGATGTAAGTTTATTGCCAGTTACCGATTATGGTACTGTTGTACCGCAAAACCAATCACTAATTTATGCATTCGATACTACTGGAGAAGAAAGAACAAATCAAGATGTAGGTTATGATGGATATAGTGATGATGATGAAAGGAGTTTTGCTTTAAGAGAAAACTTACCAATAGGGTTTCAAAATTCAGAAGATCCTTCAAAGGATAATTATACTTACTTTTTAAATACAGAGGGTAATATATTTGAACGTTATAAAAAATATAATGGTGTAGAAGGTAATACGCCTGAAACATTCACTAATACAGATCGTGGAGCCAATACACAACCAGATGTAGAAGATATTAATCGTGATAATACTATGAACACGATTGATAGTTATTTTGAATATGAATTAGATCTTACAAGACAAAATTTACCAGAATCTCAAGCCGATTTTGAAAATTTACCTAATAGTAATCCATTAAAAGAGTTTTTAAGAGATTTTAAAGATAGACCACGTGTTTTACCAAATGGAGAAACAAGAAATGTTAGATGGTATCAATTTAGAATTCCTGTTCAAGGAGCTCATGCAAAAGCCGTTGGAGGAATTAGTGATTTAAGGTCGGTGCGTTTTACGCGTATCTTTTTAAAAGAGTTTACACAGCCAACAGTTTTTCGTTTTGGAACATTAGATTTGGTTAGAAGTGATTGGAGACGTTACACACAAGCTTTAGATAAAAATGACCCAACACCAGATGATCCTCAAACAGAATTTTCTGTAGGTGTTATTGGTACACTAGAAAATGAAGGAAGTTATGATAGGCCTCCAGGAATTGAGCCTGAAGAATTGTTTAATAATAATACGGTAGTTCCGCAGAATGAGCAATCATTAGTGGTAAAGGTTTGTAATTTAGAAGCTGAAGATTCTAAGGCTGTTTATAAAAATATAAGTGTTGATATGCGTCAATTTAAGCGCATGAGAATGTTTATGCATGCTGAGGATAATGAATCATTAACACAATTACAAAGTAACGATATTGTTGGTTTTATAAGATTAGGTAATGACCTTACCGAGAATTATTATCAAATAGAAATACCCTTAGAAATTTCAACGTCTACAAGTAGAGAAGGTTTATGGCCAATAAATAACGAAATTAACTTACCAATAGAAGTTCTAGGAAAAATTAAAGCGCAAGGTATTTCAGATATGACCTTGGGTAATGAAGACCCAACTTTTTATGATGTTATAGATGGCGATGTCGTATTAGCTGCAGATCCATTTGGTGGGTATGTTCCTGGTCAACATCGAGTTGGTATAAAAGGAAATCCCAATTTCGGAGATATAAGGACTTTAATGGTTGGGATTAAAAATGCTACAAATAGAGACGATGTTTGTGCAGAAGTATGGTATAACGAACTTCGTTTATCTGATATGGATAACGAAGGTGGTTGGGCAGCTGTTGTTAGTTTAGATACTAATATTGCAGACTTTATGACGTTAAGTGCTACTGGAAGTCAGAGCACATCAGGTTTTGGTTCTTTAGAGCAAGGTCCAAGTCAGCGTAGTTTAGAAGATGTGAAACAATATGATGTTGTTACCAACATAAAAGTTGGACAAATATTACCAAAAAAATGGGGTATTCAGCTGCCATTTAATTATGGGCAAAGTGAAGAGCTTATCACGCCTAAATACGATCAGTTTTATAAAGATTTAACTTTAGAATCAAGACTTGATGTAGCTAATACAAATGCAGAAAGGGAGCTGGTAAAACAAAACTCTGAAGATTATACGAGGCGTCAAAGCATCAATTTTATTGGCGTTAGAAAAATAAGAACTACCGATGCCAAACCTCGTTTTTACGATGTAGAAAACGTAACACTTAATTATTCATATAATAAGGTTGAGCATAGAGATTTTGAAATTGAAAATTCGGTTAATAAAACATTGCGATTAGGAGCCAATTATGCATTTAATTTTAATCCTATAAAAGTGGAGCCTTTTAAAAAGAACGACTCCTTGTTTAGAGGTAAGTATTGGAAAATTTTAAAAGATTTTAATTTAAATTTATTACCAGCGAGCTTTACGGTTAATACAGATTTAAACAGACAATTTAATAGTCAGAAATTTAGAGAAATAGATTTAGGTCAAGGTAATATTGGTATTGAAGAATTATATAGAAGAAATTATACATTCGATTTTCAATATGGTGTTAATTACAATTTAACAGATGCTTTGCAGTTTAATTTTACAGCATCTAATAATAATATTGTTAGAAATTATTATAAGGATAACGATTTAATACGTGGAGAACAAGATGAAACTTTAGATGTTTGGGATGGACTTCTTGATTTTGGTGATCCCAATAGACAATCTCAAGATTTAGGTATAACTTATAAGTTGCCAATTAATAAAATACCAACATTTAGTTTTATAGATGCAACCTATCAATACAGTGGTAATTTTCAATGGCAAAAAGGCTCAGATTTATATGGTGAATTAGAACTTACTTATACAGACCCTAATGACCCTAGTAATCAATTAACAGGAAATTTTGATTTAGGAAATACCATCCAAAATGCTAATACACATAATATAAATACAACTTTAGATATGAAAAAGTTGTATAAATATATTGGCTTAGTGAAGAAACCTATTAAAAGAGTAAGAAGTAGAGGAAATGCAGCAGGAGGGCCACCGGGAGCAGGTCAGAAAAAAGGAAGTCCAAAACCAAAAGTAAAAAACCAATCGGTAACAAAGATATTAAATGCTGGTGTCGATATTTTAACTACAATTAAAAGAATTCAATTTAGTTATAGAGAAAATAATGGAACGTTTTTACCTGGATATTTACAAACACCTGGTTTTATAGGAACCTTAAAACCAACCACAGGATTTACATTTGGAAGCCAAAGTGATATTAGAGATTTAGCTGCAAGACGAGGTTGGTTAACCGTGTTTCCTGAGTTCAATCAGCAATTTACCACTACCAATACTAAAGAATTGGATATGTCTGCGAGTTTACAACCGGTTAGAGATTTAAAAATTGATATTATAGGTAATAGAACCTATTATGAAAATTATACTGAAAACTTTAAAGTTAATAGTGTTGGCAGCGATTTCGAATATCAATCTTTAACACCAAACACTTTTGGGAATTTTAATATTTCAACACTTTTAATTAAAACAGCATTTAGCAAAAGTGATGAAACAACCTCTGATGCTTTTAACGAATTTAGATCAAATAGGTTAGTAATTGCAAGACGATTAGCTGAAGCAAAAGGAGCAGACATTACAGATGTTGATGCCGATGGATACCCTAAAGGTTATGGGAAAAGTAGTCAAGCAGTATTATTGCCAGCTTTTTTAGCCGCTTATTCTGGGCAAGATGCTAGTAAAGTAAAAACCAGTGCTTTTAGAGATGTGCCAATTCCTAACTGGGATTTAAAGTATACAGGTTTTATGAAGTTTAAGTGGTTTAAAAAACGATTTAAACGTTTCTCTTTAACACATGGGTACCGCTCAACATATACTATAAATCAATTTCAAACGAATTTAGATTATGATAGTAATAACCCTGAAGCTTTAGATCAAGGAGGTAATTTTAAAAACGAAACACTGTTTAGTAATATCAACTTAACAGAAATGTTTAGTCCGTTAGTTCGAATTGATTTCGAAATGAAAAATTCGGTTAAGATTCTAGCAGAAATTCAAAAGGATAGAATGATATCATTAAGTTTTGATAATAATTTGATGACAGAAGTTTTGGGTAACGAATATATAATTGGCTTAGGTTATAGAATTAAAGATTTGCGTATTCGCTCTAATTTAGCAGGGCCAAGTAAACGTATTGTGAGTGATTTAAATATGAAAGCAGATATTTCTGTTAGAGATAATAAAACCATTATTAGATATTTAGATTTAGAAAATAATCAAGTTACTTCAGGTCAAACTATCTGGGGATTAAAATATTCAGCCGATTATGCTTTTAGCAAAAACTTAACAGGTATCTTTTATTTTGATTATACATTCTCTGAATATGCTATATCTACAGCGTTTCCGCAAACTACTATTAGATCAGGATTAACAATTAGATATAATTTTGGTAATTAACATATATTCTGTTTGAATTTAAAGTTTGAATAAATACATTTGTGATCTATAAATAAAAATAATAAAATGAATATTCCATCAGAATTAAAATATACTAAAGACCACGAGTGGATTAAAATAGATGACGATATAGCCACTATTGGTATTACCGATTTTGCACAAAGTGAATTAGGTGATATTGTTTATGTTGAAGTTGAAACTCTTGACGAAACTTTAGAAGCCGAAGAGGTTTTTGGAACTGTTGAAGCAGTTAAAACGGTATCTGATTTATTTTTGCCTTTATCAGGTGAAATAATAGAGTTTAATGAATCTCTAGAAGATGAACCAGAAAAAGTGAATACTGATCCTTATGGTGACGGATGGATGATAAAAGTGAAATGTTCAGATATGTCTCAAGTAGATGGTTTAATGTCTGCTGATGATTATAAAACTTTAATTGGTGCTTAAAAAAAAAGCATTATTAATAAGTATAATTTATACACTCGCATTAACTTATGCTAGTTTAGTAAAGCTTAATAATGTTCCTGATATAGGAGTAAGTTTTGGTGATAAAATATTTCATTTTCTTGCCTATAGTTTGTTAGCCTTTTTATGGTTTAGTACTTTTCTTTTTAATTTCAATTTTAAAGAAAAAAAAGCAATTACTTACGCAGCAGTTATTTCAGTAATTTTTGGTATAATTATTGAGGTATTACAAGAAACATTAACTGTTTACAGGTCAATGGATGTTTATGATGTTTTTGCAAATTCATCAGGAGTATTACTAACAGTTCTAGTTTTAGTTCTGAAAAAAAATATTGGCGTTAAATAAATATAAAGGCTTGCTTTTTTTGTAAATAAATAGTTATTTTAGCAATCCTGAGTAAAACAATAAAAAAATTATGGAACCTAAAAAAAATCCTAAAGCAAATGTTGGACGTAATAGTTCACTGTATTTCGCAATTGGCTTAGCTTTAATGTTGTTTTTAACAAATTTTGCTATCAATTACAAAACCTATGATAAGGCAGACATTGATATAGGTCAACTAAATTTAGATGATTTGGATGATGAAGAAATTCCAATTACTGAACAATTACAAACGCCTCCACCTCCACCTCCACCTCCCGCTGCTCCTGAAGTAATTGAGATTGTAGAAGATGAAGTGGAAGTTGAAGAAACTGTTATAGAATCTACTGAGGTTGATCAAGAAACAGAGATTGTTGAAGTAGAAGATGTAGAAATTGGAGATGCGGTAGAAGAAGATGTGGATGTACCATTTTCTGTTATTGAAAATGTACCAGTTTTTCCAGGTTGCGAAAAAGGCAGTAATGCTAAGAAAAGAGATTGTATGTCTAAAAAAATAACTCAGTTTGTGCAAAGGAAGTTTAATACTGATTTGGCAAGTGATTTAGGATTAAGCGGAAGACAACGTATTAATGTTATTTTTAAGATTGATAAAACTGGATCTATTACAGGTATTCGTGCAAGAGCTCCGCATCCAGCTTTAGAGAAGGAAGCGGCAAGAGTTATTAATATGCTACCTAAAATGAAACCAGGGAAACAACGTGGTAAGCCAGTAAATGTTCCATATTCATTACCTATTATTTTCCAAGTACAAGATTAATTTGTTATTACTACGAAAGTAGGAATCTATAATATAAAATCCCGTTACAAGTTTTGTAACGGGATTTCTTTTTTGGTATGCTTATTGTGACTTTATCATAATATTAACATATAAACTTTAATTATTATGAGTAATCAAAAGAAAACTCACGAACTCATTCGGCAAAATGAGCAAATCGTGAAAAAATCACAAAAGCATGATGCAAATTTACAAAAAAACTCCACCCTTTACTTCCAAGTAGGATTAATTGTGTGTTTACTAGCAGCCTATGGTTTGCTTGAGATGAAGTTTGAAACAAAAATACCTCAAGTTTCTGATGTAGTCCAAGTTACTCAAGATTTTACAGATGCACCTGTTGAGAAATTCAAAATTTATGAAGAACCAAAAGTAGAAGTTAAACCTGAAGTTAATAAAAAGGTTTTGTTAACAGATAAAATTAAAGCAGTTGATGATAATTTTGAAATTCCGGAATTTGTAGAAATAATGACTGCAGAACAGAATACGTCTTCAGATTTTTCTTTAGATCCAGATTCAGTAAATGTTATGAAGCTGGAAGAGGAAACAAATATTCCTGTTGCTTTTATACAAAATGTTCCTGTTTATCCAGGGTGTGAAAACAAAAAGTCAAATGATGAAAAGCGTAAATGTATGTCTCAAAAAATTACAAAACTTATTCAAAGGAAGTTTGATGGAAGTGATATTGCTTCAGATTATGGTTTATCTGGTAGACAAAAAATTGATGTTCAATTTACCGTAGACAAAACAGGTCGTGTGGCTAATATAAAAACAAGATCACCACATCCAAAATTAGATGAAGAGGCAGAACGTGTGATTAATATGATTCCAGAAATGACACCAGGAAAACAAAATGATAAAAATGTTGGGGTTCTTTATAGTATACCTATAGTGTTTCAAGTACAGAATTAAAGAATCACAATTTTAAATATTTATAACCGTTATCATCTCAATATGATAGCGGTTTTTTATACCAGTATTTTAAAAAATACTATCTTTCGGCTTTAATTAACTTTTAATAAAATTATGAGGCAATACATTGTACTACTCCTACTTTTAGTTCAATACAATATGTATGCTCAAAGTCATTCTTATTACGAAAAGGCCCCCGTTTTTTCAAACTGTGAAACTGTAGATGTAGATTCTCTTCAAAACTGTTTTGATAAAAATGTATTCACTCATATTTATGAGAATTTTAAAATACCTCAAAAGGTTTTAAACGAAAAATATAAAGGAGAAGTTGTTGTGCTTTTTGAAGTAGATACGACTGGGCAATTTAGAGTGATTTATGTGGATGCCATGTATGATGAGCTAAAAACCGAAGTAAAACGTGTTTTTTCAAGATTTTCAAAAATAAAACCTGCTACATATAATGGCAGAAAGACTTACAAGCAGTATTCTATTCCAATAAAGATTCCTTTAGTTAATCAAACAGTTACAACACAAGATTTAGTAAAGGAAAAAGAAATTTCAAAATTAGAACAGGAAGCAAAATTAGAGTTTGATAGAGTGAATGATGATTTAAAAGTTTTTGAAAACGAAGCTTATAAAAGTCAGTTAAATATTCAGTTTACGCATAGCGATTATTCAAGATTTGATAGACAAATGAACCTTGTTGGCACTAATAGTCATACTGCTTCAAAACCATTTATTTATGAAGACGTATCAAGATATTACGATTTTAAAGCCGAAAAACAAAAATTACTAAAAGAAACAGATACTTGGGTAGAAAGAAAACTTTGGAATGAACATTTAGTGCAATTAGAAGGTAAAGATTATTGGTTTACTGTCGATCCTATTTTCGATTTAGAAGTTGGAAAAGATACCGATGCTGATTTTAATACAACTTATAATAATACTAGAGGTTTTTTAGTGCAAGGAGGTTTGGGTAAAAAGTTTAATTTTTATGCGTCGGTTTTTGAAAGTCAAGGACGTTTTGCACAATATGTAAACGATTATGCTGAAAGTTTAAAAGCATTTGGTCCAGATCCAGCCATTATTCCTGGTCGTGGTATAGCAAAGCGATTTAAAACCGATTCATATGATTATCCGGTTGCAGAAGCTTATATGTCGTATGCTCCTGCAAAGTTTATTAATGTTCAATTTGGGCATGGTAAAAACTTTATTGGTGATGGATACAGGTCGTTATTATTAAGTGATGTTGCAAGTCCACATCCATTTTTAAAATTGAATACCAAGTTTTGGAAAATAAAATATACTAATACTTGGATGTGGTTAAAAGACGTAAGGCCTGAAGTTGAAAATGATAAAGCCTTTTTAACAAAATATATTGCCAATCATTATTTAAGTTGGAATGTGTCTAAACGATTAAATATTGGGTTGTTTGAATCGGTGTTGTGGACAAATACTAACGATAGAGGTTTTGATGTAAATTATTTAAACCCTATTATATTTTACAGGGCTATTGAGTTTGAAACAGGGCAAGGCGCAGGAAATGCTATTTTAGGAACTTCGGGGAAATATAAATGGAATGATAATGTGAATATTTACAGTCAGTTTATTTTAGATGAATTCTCGTTAAGCGATATTAAAGGCGGAGAAAAAAGTTGGAAAAATAAATTTGGGTATCAAATTGGGGTGAAATATTTTAATGCGTTTAAAGTTGATAATTTGATGCTTCAGTTCGAGTATAATCGTGTGCGTCCTTTTACGTATTCTCATAATACCGTTGTTTTAAATTATGCACATAATAACCAATCGATGGCACATTTATGGGGTGCTAATTTTAGCGAAGCGATTTTTATAGGGCGTTATAAATATAAACGTTGGTATGCCGATGCGAAACTTATTTTTGGTGTTCGTGGTTTAGATTTTAATGATGGTACGGATGATTTTAGTTACGGTGGTGATATTTATAGAGACTATAATGACAGACCTTTTGATACAGGCGTAGAAGTAGGACAAGGTATTAAAACTAATATATTTAACGGAAATTTGCAAGCGGGTTATATTGTAAATCCGGCATCTAATTTAAAAGTATTTACAGATATTACTGTTAGAAACTTTAATCCTGAAGCTACAACAAGCACAACGTTTAAAAATGATACGATGTGGTTTAATTTTGGAATTCGCACCGATTTATTTAATTGGTATTTTGATAATTAGAAGATAAAGAATAGATGAAACTTTTTTTAGAGATATTATTACTGGTATTGGTGCTATCTTGTAATCAAAAGAAGAAAGAACTAAAAGTCAAGGAACAGACAACGGAAAAACAAGTTGATACTTTAGGAGTCTATAATGATGTATTGAATGATTTGATTGAGAATTACCTATATAATAATTATTTAGGAGAGAAAGCTCAACTTTTAGTGGTTGATTGGTTTAATAAAAAGATAGACGAGACAACGTATATAAATAAAATAAATGTTTTAAAAAATAAAGTTATTACAGAAGATTCTTTAAAAGGGGTGCTTTATATAGATGGAGTATTCGATGGTTATACCACAAATCTTGAATCTTTAAATTTTGTAGAAAATAATAATTTTTATTTAGAAGAAGTTGTAGTACAAATTAGTAAGGAAAATTTGTATGCTGTAGATTCGTTAAAATCTAATTTTGTTAAAATAAAACGGTTTCGAAATTCTGATGAAAAAAAAGAATTTGAGGTAGGCGATATAAGTTTTTCTAAAATAGTATTTAATAAAAATAAAGATTCAGCCATATTGTATTTTTCATTTGTATGTGGAGGAAAATGTGGAGAAGGTTCATTGGTATTAATAAAAATTATTGATGGAAAATGGAAGGTAGAAAAAAAATATTCACTTTGGGAAATCTAAAATAGCTGTGAATTTAATTCTATAAATGCGTTAGGGATAGCAGAGAAAAACCCACAGCGAGGTAAGAGTGAGGATTTGCAACGTATAGCCCGACCCTTTGGGTAACGCCCAAAATATTTTTATTGATAACCTGCTATTTTAATTTACCTTTAAAAAGCATTGCTCAAAATGGTTTTATAAAGTATCTTTGCACTCGCAATATAAAAGCGATTAAGCAAAAGACATATTGAGTAATTCAAAAACTTCATTATCAGAACCTTCTGTAATTTCAGATTTTAAAGAAATCACAAAAATGCGTTTGGCATTAAGTGTGGTTTTTTCATCTATTGCTGGTTATTTATTGGGCGTAGAAACGGTTGACTTTAAAACCTTAATTTTACTAGCCTTAGGAGGTTATTTTATGGTAGGTGCTTCTAATGCATTTAATCAAATTATTGAAAAAGATTTAGATGCTTTAATGGATCGTACCAAAAACAGACCTATTCCTGCGGGACGCATGTCGGTTAACACTGCTTTTATTATCGCCTCTATTTTTACATTATTAGGTATTATTATATTATATACTATTAATAAGCAAACAGCCATGTTTGGGGCTATTTCTATTTTTATATATACCTGTGTTTATACACCATTAAAAACAAAAACACCTATTTCTGTATTTGTTGGAGCTATACCTGGTGCTATACCTTTTATGTTAGGTTGGGTAGCTGCGACAGATAATTTTGGAATAGAACCAGGGACTTTATTTGCATTACAGTTTTTCTGGCAATTTCCTCACTTTTGGGCTATTGGTTGGTTTTTGTTTGAAGATTATAAAAAAGGTGGATTTTTTATGCTACCAACAGGAAAGCAAGATAAAGGAACAGCAGTGCAAGTTATGATGTATACTATTTGGACGATACTTGTTTCTATTATTCCTGTATTTGGTTTTACAGGAGATTTACATCTATCAATAATAGCAGCTATTCTAGTCTTTATTTTAGGGTTAGGTATGTTGTATTATGCGATTCAATTATTTAAAAAAATGACAGAACAGGCTGCAAAACAATTGATGTTGGCTAGTGTTTTATATATAACACTAATTCAAATTGTTTATGTTGTCGATAAATTTATAAGTTAATCATGGATTTAACTCAAGGAACTCCAGAAGAAAAAAATAGTAGAGCAAAAAAAATGATGCTTTGGTTTGGCATTATTTCACTTATTATGTCGTTTGCAGGATGGACGAGTGCTTTTGTTGTTAGTAGTTCTAGACCAGATTGGTTAAAAGATTTTCAATTACCGAATGCTTTTATAATTAGTACAGTTGTTATTCTTATAAGCAGTGTTACTTTTTTATTAGCAAAATCGGCTTTAAAAAAAGGAAATAGAAACGCTACAACTATTTGGTTAGTAGTAACACTTATTTTAGGTGTTACTTTTATTTTTAATCAGTTTTCTGGTTTTCAACAAATAATTGATTTGGGGTATAATTTTACCGGACCAACAAGTAATGTAACCATGTCTTATATTTATTTAATAGCATTGGTACATGTTTTACACGTTGTTGTTGGGTTGATTTGTTTATTGGTTGTAATTTATAATCATTTTAAACAAAAGTATAATGCCACTAATATGCTAGGGTTAGAATTAGCAGGCACATTTTGGCATTTTATAGATATACTTTGGGTTTATCTATTCCTGTTTTTATATTTTGTTAGATAGTATTTTAGCTCTGTTATTAAATTTTAAAAAAAATAATAGAGAAATTCAATAAAACTAACATTTATCATAGTTTAAAATTTACGGTTGTATATTTCGTCAGATAAATAAAATGATTATTTTTGTGCAACTTAAAAAATAACCAACGTATATGAGTACTACAGTTGTAACTACTGGAACAGAAGGCAAAACTTGGGGAGGCGGTAACGATCAACCGTTAAAGGCAAGTTATGGAAAAATGATGATGTGGTTTTTCATTGTTTCAGATGCTTTAACATTTTCAGGCTTTTTAGCAGCCTACGGATTTTCAAGATTTAAGTTTATTGATGCATGGCCAATTGCAGATGAAGTGTTTACGCACGTTCCGTTTTTACATGGTCAAGACTTGCCAATGATATATGTAGCATTTATGACATTTGTGCTTATTATGTCGTCTGTAACTATGGTATTAGCTGTAGATGCTGGACATCATTTAAATAAAGCTAAAGTAACAGTCTACATGTTTTTAACCATTATTGGTGGTTTAATATTTGTGGGATCTCAAGCTTGGGAATGGGCTACATTTATTCAAGGAGATTATGGAGCTGTTCAAACAAAAGGAGGAAATATTCTTCAATTTGTAGATACCGATGGTCATCGTGTAGCGCTTAGAGATTTTGTTGTAGCCGATGCGCATGCAGAAAGAGGTCAGCATGAAAGAAAAAACGGTTTATGGTTTACTAGTGAAGAAGCATTACCAACTTATACTGTTGATGAAGTTATTCATGGTTTAGAATCGCATGAAAATGTGTTAGTTAGAACTCAAGTTATAAATGAGGAAGGCGAGAAAACAGTTTTATCTAGAGAAGCATCATTAAAACAATTAAAGGCTAATGGAAAAGCTGTTGTAGAAGGAGCTAATTTACATGTAAATGAATATGGTTCGCCATTATTTGCAGATTTCTTTTTCTTTATTACAGGGTTTCACGGTTTTCACGTATTTTCAGGTGTTGTAATTAATATCATTATTTTCTTTAATGTGGTATTAGGAACTTACGAAAGACGTAAAAGCTATGAAATGGTAGAGAAAGTTGGTTTATACTGGCACTTTGTAGATTTAGTTTGGGTATTTGTATTTACATTCTTCTACCTAGTTTAATTATATAATAATATTTTTATTCCTAAATAATCGGGATTTTAAAAGCATAAAAAATGGCACACGAACATAAATTAGAAATATTTAGAGGGCTTTGGAAGTTTAAATCTAATACTCAAAAAATTTGGGGTGTTTTAATCTTTTTAACTTTTGTAACGGCTATAGAAGTTGTACTTGGTATATATAAACCAGAAGTTTTAATGGGGCAGGTTTTAGGTATGAAAGCTCTTAACTGGGTTTTTATTATACTAACTTTAGTAAAAGCATATTATATTACTTGGGATTTCATGCACATGCGTGATGAAACTAAAGGATTAAGACGTGCTGTTGTATGGATAGCAATATTCTTAGTATTATATTTAATATTCATTTTATTACAAGAAGGCGGATACGTTTTTAGAGTATATGATAATGGATTTATTAAAAGAGATTTTTAACTAAATAATAGTTAAATAGATATATTAAGGCGGTTTTTAAACCGTCTTTTTTTATTTTTGCACTTCTGTATTTATTCAATAGAAATACATTTATTTAATGGATTATAAGAAAGTAAGTAGGTATGTAATTTTAGGAATATTATTTTTCCTTCCTGTGTCGTTTTTGTTGATATTATATCCTGCAACACATAATTATACGCCATTAGATATTGTAAACGAATCGGTTTTAGATTTAGAATCATTTTCTTCAGATTCTAATGAGCCTATAGTTTTAAAAGATCATATTACCGTATTAGGTTTCTTTGGTAATAACCCTGCAACAAGTAACACGGTTGCTTTAAATTTAAAAGAATTGGTTTATGATAAATTTAAAGGTTTTAAAAAATTTCAAATAGTTATTCTAATGCCAAATGGTACAGAAGATGCTGTTAAAAAACTTAAACAAGATATTAGTTCTTATGAAGATTTAAGATTTTGGCATTTTGTTTTTGGAACACCTAAAGCAATTCAGCAAGTGTATTTTAGTCTGAAAAGTAAAAGCGATTTAAGCTCCGATTTATCATCAAGACATGTATTTGTAGTTGATAAGGATTTAAATCAAAGAGGACGATTAGATGATAGAACAGATAATGAATTAGAAAGTAAGAAACCAGTTTATAGATTAAACTCTTACGATTGTATTGAAGTGGCTGAAATTAAAAATAAAATGAGTGATGACTTACGTATTTTATTTACAGAATATAGGCAAAAACGTAAAGGAGAATTTAACTCTGATACTCGAAGAGCAAGCGATTTAAACGGTAATAATGATAATTAATAGAAGTTAGAATTTTAGAAATGAGTAAAAAAACTAATTATTCGTATGTAGGTATTGCTTTTGTTATTTTGGTTTTTGGAATCATTTTTATTCCAAAAATAGTTGATAGAATTACTAATGGCGATGTTATTAGAAATGAAAGTAGAAGCGATTTTGCCGATGATAAAAAAACAACACTTTCAGATTTATCTTTTATTAAAATTAATGGTGAACCTAAAAAAGTACCTGCTTTTTCATTCACGAATCAAGATGGTAAAATAATAACTAATAAAGATTACGAAGGTAAAGTTTATGTGGTTGAGTTCTTTTTTACAACCTGCCCTACTATTTGCCCTAGAATGAATGCAAATCTTATTCAAGTTCAAAATGCATTTAAAGATTTTGATAATTTTGGTGTGGCATCATTTACTATAAATCCAGATTACGATACGCCAGAAATTCTTAAAGCTTACGCCGATACATATGGAGTAACTAACCCAAATTGGAATTTAATGAGTGGCGATAAGGATGCTATTTATAAATTATCTAACACAGGTTTTAATATTTATGTGGGTGAAGGGGATGAATCAGCTGGAGGTTTCGAGCATTCAGGAAACTTTGCTCTTATAGATAAAAATGGTTTTATTCGCTCTAGAAAAGATGATTTTGGAAACCCAATTATTTATTATAGAGGTATTGCTTCAGAAGAAGAAAAAGTAGATGATGATGGAGAAACAGAACAAATTAGTGCATTAAAAGAAGATATAAAAAAGTTGCTAAATGAGTAATTCAAAAGAAATATTAGACGACAAAAAATACAATAAATTAATTATTATTTTATCAATAGTTATTCCTGCTGCTGTTGCTATTCTTTTTGGTGTAAAAATAGATTTAGAGTTGCCTGTGTTTTTACCACCAATTTATGCAACTATTAACGGTATTACTTCATTAGTTTTAGTTTTAGCTGTATTTCAAATTAAAAAAGGAAACAGAAAACTGCATGAAAAACTCATGAAATTTGCGATTATATTATCGGTTTTGTTTTTAGTTATGTACGTTTTGTATCATATGACTAGCAATTCTACAAGTTATGGAGGTGATTATAAAATTTTGTATTATTTCATACTAATAAGTCATATTGTTTTATCAATTACAGTTATTCCGTTTGTACTCATAACTTATGTAAGAGCAATAACAAATAATATTGAAAAACATAAAAAGATAGCAAAAATCACATTTCCTTTGTGGTTGTATGTTGCTGTTACTGGCGTTATTGTTTATATCATGATTTCACCGTATTATATTTAAGATGAAACGTAAAATTTTCTTTTTTCTTTTTTCTTTTCTCTTTTTTATAGAGACTAATGCACAGTGCGCTATGTGTCGTGCTGTTTTAGAAAGTGAAGAAGGCCAAACAGCTGCAGAGGGGATTAATGACGGCATTGTTTACCTCATGGCTATTCCCTATATTCTTATAGCAGGAATTGGCTACTTTATTTATAGGAAGTATAATACGTTAAAAAAGTAATAAAAATTTTTTAGTATAACATTTGTAACATTTCTTTGTTTTAATAGTCTAACCTTTAAGTTCTAGAACTTAATTAATCAATCAAGAAATGTTAGAAATAAAACAACTTCACAAATCCTATCAAATAGGAGATTCTAGTTTACATGTTTTAAAAGGTATTGATCTTTCTGTAGAAGAAGGAGAAATGGTAGCAATCATGGGCTCTTCGGGTTCAGGGAAATCTACATTACTAAATATTATAGGTATGCTAGATGTAGCTGAAGAGGGTGAATACATTCTTGATGGTTTGCCTATTAAAGATCTTACCGAAAAGAAAGCAGCCGTATACAGAAATAAGTTTTTAGGATTTATTTTTCAATCTTTCAACTTAATTAATTATAAGAATGCTTTAGAAAATGTGGCTTTACCACTTTATTATCAAGGCTTAAAACGAAAGGAACGTCAAGAGTTAGCATTATTTCATTTAGAAAAAGTAGGACTAGCAGATTGGGCAGATCATTTACCTAAAGAACTTTCTGGAGGTCAAAAACAACGTGTTGCTATAGCAAGAGCCTTGGCTGCAAACCCAAAATTGTTATTGGCCGATGAGCCAACAGGAGCATTAGATACCAAGACATCTTACGAAATTATGGAATTCATTCAGCAATTAAATGATGAAGGAAAAACCATTTTAATGGTAACACATGAAGAAGATATTGCTAATATGTGTAAACGAATTGTACGTCTTCGTGATGGTGTTATCATGGAAGATAAAAAAGTAAATCAAGTTAGAGCAGAACAATATGTTTGATTTAGACCTTTGGAGGGAAATATTTCAAAGTATTAACAAAAACAGAACCAGAAGTTTACTCTCTGGTTTTACTGTGGCGTTTGCTATTTTATTATTTACTATTCTTTTTGGTATTGCAAACGGTTTACAAAACACCTTTAAAGAGGCTTTTGTTGATGACGCAACAAATTCTATATTTATTAATTCTGGAAGAACAACTAAAGCTTCAAAAGGACTTCAGGCAAACAGGCGTATCCAATTTAAGAACGAAGATTATAATTATATAAAAGACGAATTTGGTAACAAAGTAGAGTTTATTACAGGTAGGATTTATAAAAACGTATCTGCTTCTTATAGAAATGAACAAAGTACTTATGACTTAAGAGCTGTGCATCCAGATCATCAATTTTTAGAGAAAACTAAAACTTTTGAAGGACGTTATATTAATCAAAGTGATATAAAAAACAAAACAAAAGTTGTTGTTATAGGAAGATTGGTTGAAGAAGATTTGTTTGTAAAAACAACTGCATTAGGAAAGTATATAAACCTCAGTGGTGTGCTTTATAAAATAGTTGGTGTTTTTGCTGATGATGGTGGCGATAATGAAGAACGAAGAATATATATGCCAATAAGTACGGCGCAGCAAGTATATGGGAATAACGATTATATAGATCAAATAAACCTTACTTATAATCCAGAAATGAGTTATGATGAAGCTTTATCGTTTAGTAATTTAATTACAGATAAGCTTAAAGATCGATTTTCTGTAGCAAAAAGCGATCAGAGAGCCATTAGAGTGCGTAATATGGCAGAAGGCACTAAAGCTGTTGGTCAAATGACTTTTGGACTAACGGTTATTATTTTAGTAATAGGTTTCGGAACCTTAATTGCAGGAATTGTTGGTGTAAGTAATATTATGATTTTTATTGTAAAAGAACGAACAAAAGAAATAGGCATTCGTAAAGCATTAGGAGCTTCTCCTAGATCTATTGTTTTTATTGTTTTATTAGAATCTATTCTTATTACAGCTATTGCTGGCTATGTTGGCTTGTTATTAGGTGTAGGGGTTTTAGAACTCGTAGGCCCAAGTTTAGAAACGTATTTTATAAAAGACCCAGGAGTAAGCAATAGTTTGGTAATAGGTGCAACTCTTACTTTAATAGGTGCAGGAACGCTTGCCGGCTATTTACCAGCAAAAAAGGCATCAAGAATTAAACCCATTGTAGCACTAAGAAACGATTAATTATGTTTAAATTTTTATTCGACAGAGATACTTGGCAAGAAGTTTTTGATAGCTTTAGTAAAAACAAACTAAGGTCAATACTTACTATGGTAGGTGTTTGGTGGGGAATTTTATTGTTAATAGGACTTTTAGGATCCGCTAGAGGTTTAGAAAATTCATTTAATCGTTTATTTGGTGATTTTGCTACCAATAGTGTTTTTATTTGGGGAAAAACTACAAGTAAGCCTTTTAAAGGTTTTCAAGAAGGGAAACGAGTAAGGTTATCATTAACTGATGCTAAAAAAGTTGAAGAAAATGTTGAAGGTATTGAATTTGTAGTTCCTAGAAATCAGAATCAGGCACTTGTTGTTAGAAAATTTCTTTCTGGAAGTTTTAGTGTTGCAGGCGATTATCCATTGCTAGATAAAGTTGAAAAGAAAAAACTTATTCATGGGCGCTTTATTAATCAAAATGATATTAATGATAAAAAGAAAATAGCTGTTATATCTGAAGATATTTATAAGCAAGTATTTCAAAAAGATGAAGATCCTATAGGGAAATACATCCAAATAAATGGTATTAATTTTAAAGTTATTGGTTTATTTGAAGTTTCAAATATAAATATGGGGCCACCCATAGATATCCATATACCGTTTACAACATTTCAACAAATTTATAATCAAGGCGATAAAATTGGTTGGATGATGATTACAGGAAAACCAGAATATGATATTGTTCAAATTGAAAAAGATGCCACCTTATTATTAAAAAATTTAAACGGTATTCATCCAAAAGACAACCGTGCTTTTGGAAGCGCTAATGCTGGTAAAGAATTTGGAAAAGTAACAGGCTTTTTAATTGGTATGCAATTTTTAACCTGGTTTGTAGGTATAGCTACTCTAATTGCAGGGGTATTCGCCATTGGAAATATATTGCTTATTACAGTAAAAGAACGGACGAAAGAAATAGGAGTAAGACGTGCGCTTGGAGCTACACCATTTGAAATAAAAAGGCAAATAGTAGTCGAGGCAGTGTTTTTAACGTTGGTGGCAGGTTTAGTAGGTATTATAACTGGAGGTTGGATTTTAATAGGTATAGATAGCGCTTTCGGGCAAGGTAGTGATGCTGTTATAGTAAATGCATCGGTATCTATAGCAGTCGTATTTATAGCCTTAGTCATATTAGTCGTATTGGGTACTTTAATTGGGTTAATACCTGCATTTAAAGCCACAAGTATAAAACCTATAGAAGCATTAAGAGAAGAATAAACAATCAAAAAAATGAACAAAACAGTAAAAATTATTTTAATATTAGTAGCCATTTTACTACTAGCATTTGTACTAAAGTATTTTAAAGATGCCAACTCTAAAAGTGTAGAAGATTTTAAAGTAGAAGCACCTTTTTATACGTCTATAAATACAAAAGCGGTAGCGACAGGAAAATTAAATCCAGAAGAAGAAATTGAATTAAAACCTCAAATCTCAGGTATTGTAGATGAAATTCTTGTAGAGGAAGGAGATCTTGTTAAAAAGGGTGATTTAATTGCTAAAATTAGAGTCGTACCTAACGAACAAAGCTTAGTAAGTGCAAAGAGTAGAATTTCATCATCTAAGTTATCTTTTGATAATGCTAAAACTTTATATGAAAGAAATAAGGCATTATTTGAAAAAGGTGTTATTTCTCAGCAAGATTTTGAAAACAGTGAGTTGTCTTTCAATCAAGCTAAAGAATCTTTAGGACAAGCTCAGAACGATTATCAAATTATAAAACGTGGATCTATTTCTGGCGGTAGTTCTGCAAACACAAATATTGTTGCTCAAATCCCTGGTACCATATTAGAAATTCCAGTTAGAGAAGGCGATCAAGTTATTCAAAGTAACAATTTTAATGCAGGAACAACCATTGCTACCATTGCAGATATGAGTCATATGATTTTTGAAGGTAAAGTTGATGAAGCTGAAGTTGGTAAACTTGAAGAAGGCAAAGATATTATAGTGATACTTGGGGCTATAAATGACAAAGAGTTTCCAGCAAAATTAACCTTTGTTGCACCTAAAGGAATAGAAGAAAATGGAGCTGTACAGTTTACTGTTAAAGCAAACGTTACTATTGATGCTTCAACAAATGTAAGAGCAGGGTATAGTGCTAATGCCGAAATAGATATTGAAAGTAAAGACAGTGTTTTTGCTATTAAAGAAGCTTTACTTCAATATAATAGAATAACGGAAAAGCCTTTTGTTGAAGTACAAAAAGAAGATGGAAAATACGAAAAAGTAAATGTTAAGTTAGGATTGTCTGATGGAATTAATGTTGAAATAACAGAAGGTGTTGAAGAAGGTGATAAGATAAAAGTCTGGAACAAAGCTTCAAAGGATGATGAAGATGAAGACGAAAATAAAAGACGCAGAGATTAATTTTAGAAATCCTAATATGAAGAATTATTTTATTGTCATACTATTATTAATAAGTGTATCGTCATTTTCACAACAAAAAAAATGGACATTACAAGAGTGTGTAAATTATGCCCTTGAAAACAATATAAAAGTAAAGCAGGGAGAAAATACATTGTTAACTAACGAGCAAAATATTATTGCTTCAAAAGGTCAGTTTTTGCCATCTGTTAGTGGTAGTGCTGGATATAATTTGGGTGTTGGTACACAGCGAATTGATATAGGTCAAAGTCAAGTAGTTGTAGATAGAACAACTAATAGTGCAAGTTTTGGATTGGGTGCAAACCAAACAGTGTTTAACGGATTTAGATTAATGAATTTGTATAAACAATCTAAGTTAAATTTAGAAATTAGTAAAATAGAATTAAATAGAATTAAGGATGATATTTCTTTAAACGTAGTAAATGCCTATTTAAATGTATTATTTAATAAAGAAAACCTTGAAACAGCTAATGCACAATTTAAGTTTAGTCAGCAACAATTAGATCAAGTAAAAAACTTAGTTGAATCAGGAGTACAACCTAGAGCAAATATTTATGATGCAGAAGCAACCTTAAGTGGTGATGCACAAAAGGTAACTATTGCTGAGAATAATTATGATTTGTCATTACTTACACTATCTCAACTATTACAAGTACCTTTTAATGGTTTTAATGTTGAAATTATAAATATAGATAGTCCTTCGGAATCATTATTATATAATAATATTACTCCAATTTTAGATTATGCAAACAAAAATAGAAATGAAATTAAAGTAGCAGAAAAAAATATTGAAAATGCTCATTTAAATACTGAAATTTCTAAAAGTGGTTTTCTGCCTACAGTATCATTAGGATATGGTTTTAATACGAATGCATTTTATTCAAATTTAACTAAAAATGAAGAAGCTTTTTTAGATCAATTGAATAATCAAAAATCACATAGCGTTAATTTAAATGTAAATATTCCTATCTTTTCAAGGTTTCAAAACAAAACAGCTGTAGCTAAATCTAAAATTCAAGAAGAGAATAGTAAGTTAAGTTTAGATCAAGCAAAATTAGATTTAGAGTCTAATATACAGCGAGCATATACTGATGCACAAGCGGCATTAAAAGCTTTTTCTGCAGCAAAAAAATCGTTAGCATCACAAGAATTAGCCTTTAATAATTCAAAAGAACGCTATGATATAGGAGTTATGACTTCTTTTGATTTAGATCAAGCTAGAGTGCGATTAATAAATGCGCAATCGTCTTTAATAAATGCTAAATATGATTTTGTTTTTAAAACCAAAGTTTTAGATTTTTACATGGGAAAATCGTTAACCAATTAGATTTTTTATTTTAACAAAATTGAAATCATAGTGATATAGTTCTTTGGTTGAGGAAATATCAGAACAAAGTGATAGTTTTGCATGGAATAATTTGAAGTTAACATGAGCACATTAATTCTTAGTATAGAAACAGCAACAACCAATTGTTCGGTATCACTTTCAAAAGACGGTGAAACAATTGTTTTAAAAGAAGATTACGATAAAGGCTATTCGCATGCCGAAAGATTGCATGTTTATATTGATGATATTTTAAAAGACGCTAAGGTTGATGCAAAAGATTTAGACGCTATAGCCATAAGTAAAGGCCCTGGGTCTTATACGGGCTTACGTATAGGCGTTTCATCGGCAAAAGGACTTTGTTTTGCTTTAGAAAAACCGTTAATATCGGTTTCTACACTAGAAGCTTTGGCGCACCAAGTGACATGTAATGATGGTGTTATTGTAGCCATGTTAGATGCTAGACGAATGGAAGTATATTCGGCTATATTCGATGCGAATTATAACCAAGTAAGAGATACAGAAGCACAAATTTTAGATGAAACATCTTTTACAGATTATCTTGAAAAAGGAAAGGTTTATTTTATAGGTAATGGTGTTGAAAAAACAAAAGGATTAATCAATCACCAGAATGCCATTTTTATTGAAGATAAATTGCCATCTGCAAACGAAATGGGTTTATTAGCTTATAATAAATACAAAAAAAGCGACACCGAAGATGTCGCTTATTTTGAGCCTTATTATTTAAAAGATTTTGTGGCTTTAAAGCCAAAACCTAAAAATTAAGCTTGTTTGTGTATTTCAACTTGGTGTGGGTAAGGAATTTCAATACCTGCAGTATCAAGTGCTTCTTTTACATTTTCGGTAACATCAAAGTATACATCCCAATAATCAGCAGCATTACACCAAGGTCTTACTGCAAAGTTTACTGAACTATCTGCTAACTCAGATACATTAACAGTAGGTTCAGGTGTTTTTAAAACTTTAGGGTGCGATGTTAAAACATTCATTAGAACCTCTTTGGTTTTTTTAATATCAGAATCATAGCTAACACCAAACGTTAAATCTACACGACGCGTACCTTCAGTAGTATAATTAATAATATTTCCGTTTGATAATGATCCATTTGGAATGATGATTTCTCTATTTGATAAGCCCGTAAGTTTGGTTGTAAAAATTTCAATTTCTTTAACAACACCAAGTTCTCCTTGAGCTTCAATTAAATCACCAATTTTAATAGGTTTAAAAATCATGATTAAAACACCACCTGCAAAATTACCTAACGAACCTTGTAATGCCATACCAATTGCTAAACCAGCAGCAGCTAAAATAGCAGCAAACGAAGTGGTTTCTACTCCCATAGTACCAAGTACTACAACAATTAAAACGATTTTTAAAATCCAACTTAATAAGTTTAATAAAAATTTTTGTAAGCTTTCGTCATAGTCTTTTTTAGACATTAATTTTTTGGTGGTTTTTATAAGTTTTTTTATAACCCATGAACCAATAATCCAAATAACAATAGCTCCAATAATTTTTAGCCCATATTGCAATGCAAGTTCAATCCATTTTTCTGTGTCAATGTTTTCTAAATTCATATAAATTTTAAAGTTAAATTAGATATACAAAATTAAAACTATTATAATTTTTAGCCTTGAAAATTCTACTAAAAAAAACAGCTTATTAAAGCGAATATAGCAGGAACGGCTTGTATATAAATAGTTTAATTTGCTTTGTGGAATAAGACCCATAAATACCTGCGATAGTCACACAAATAAGAAAAAATATAGCAATTTTTATATCATTTTGAATGATAGCGAATATTAAGCCTGTAGCTAAAAAGCCATTATACAAACCTTGGTTAGCTGCCAATACTTTTGTTTGTTCTGCAAACTCTTTAGATTTTAACCCAAATGATTTCATGCCTTTTGGTTTGGTCCATAAAAACATTTCCAATATTAAAAAGTAAAAATGTTCTAAAGCAACTAAGGCTATTAAAAAGATGGTTATTGTATTCATTCTTTTAATAATTTTATAGCTTGGTTTACTTCAGAAACTGGGAGTTTACAGGCTCTGTTTACACATACGTAAATAAAGGTTTCGTTTGGAGAAAATCTGTTTTCTAATAGAGGCATTTTACTTTCTGAAGAACTTCCTGCAATAAGTTTATTAGGAATATAGGTTTTGTTTAACTCCATTATTTTTTGTTTTGCATCATTTCCAACAATGGCTACTTCGTAATAAGGATTCGTATAGTTTAACATTAAATCTAACCAATTAGAATATCCCGATGGGTATTCTAGTATTTCTGGTTTCACATTATTTAACATGGTCATGGCGGTTTTTGAGAAGTGTTCGTTATCAAAGTAATGCGATAACTTAAATAGATTTTTAGCCATGATAGAATTACTAGCAGGAATCACATTATCTCTATATTCAATACTTCTAGAAACTAAAGATTTATCTTGATTAGAAGTAAAAAAGAACATATTGCTATTGGCATCATAAAAATGATCGAATGTGTAGTTTGATAAATCTCTAGCGGTGTTAAGCCATGTTTCATTTAGAGTGTTTTCATAAAGTGAAATAAATGCATCAATAGTAGCAGCATAATCTTCTAAATATCCATTTATGGCACTTTTACCATCTTTGTAACTGTGGTTTAATCCGCCGTCTTCTCGCAATTGATTCTTAATAATAAAGTTGGCATTCTTTTCTGCAGTAGCTAAATAATCGTTATTTTCTAATACGCGATAAGCATCTATATAACCTTTAAGCATTAAAGCATTCCAAGAAGTTAGTGTTTTATCATCTAATCTAGGTTTTGCTCTTTTATTTCGTTCTTTTAAAAGTGTAGATTTCCATTCTTTTACTTTTTCATTTAAAAAGGTATTGGATATGCTATGTTTTTTTATGATTGAAGCATCATTGTCTTTTCTAATTAAAACATAATTATCAGCTTCCCAGTGTCCGTAATCATTAATGTTGTAATAGTCAGCAAATAATTCATAATCATCTTTTAAAATGACCTTTAAAGTGTTTTTAGTCCAAACATAAAAAGCACCTTCTTCAAGATGACCTTCTGTATTATTGCTATCGGCGTCTAAAGAAGAGTAAAAAGCGCCGTTCTCTGTCGTCATATCACGCTCAATATACTCTAGAGTTTGAGTAACAATATCTTTATACAATTCATTTTTAGTGATGAGGTAAGCATCTGCATACAAGCTAACTAATTGCGCATTGTCGTAAAGCATTTTCTCGAAATGTGGCACATGCCATTTAGTATCGGTTGAGTATCTAGAAAAGCCACCACCAACTTGATCAAAAACACCTCCATGAGCCATTTTTGTAAGGGTTAGGTTTACGTAGGTTTGTAATTCTTCGTTATTATTTTGATAAGCTTGCCTTAATAAAAAATGATAATTATTAGGCATCATAAATTTAGGCGATCTGTTGGCGCCTCCCAAATTGTTGTCAAATTCTTTAGACCAATTATTAACAGCAGAATCAATATCATTTTTTTCGAAAACAGGTTCGTCTGTATTTAATTCAACAACATCTAGCGATTTAATACCTTGTTCTAATTTATCGGCATATTCATAAAGTTTTTCAGGCTTTTCAGTATATAATTTTGAAATTTTATCTAAAGCATCTAGCCATTGTTCTTTCTTAAAATAAGTACCTCCCCAAACAGGTCTACCATCAGGTAAGGCAATAACATTCATTGGCCAACCGCCGCTTCCTGTCATGAGTTGAACAGCACTCATATAAACCTGATCTACATCCGGACGTTCTTCTCTATCTACTTTTATATTAATAAAGTTTTTGTTCATTACTTGGGCTACTAAGCTATCTTCAAAGCTTTCATGTTCCATAACATGGCACCAATGGCAAGCTGCATAACCAACACTAATGAGTATTAATTTTTTATCAGCTTTTGCTTTTTCTAAAGTTTTATCGTTCCAAGCATTCCAGTTTACAGGATTGTGAGCGTGTTGTAATAAATACGGACTGGTTTCATTTATAAGATCGTTGGTGTATTTATGATCCATTGATTTTGAATTTTGCCCGTTACAGCTAATAAGGACTGCTAATAATAGTAATTGTAAATACTTCATGGTTTCAAAGTTAGCGAAATTTAGGTATAAAAAAAGCGTTCAGTTTATGAACGCTTTTTTATGATTTTTTATAAGTAGTTATTCTACTTCAAAAGTGATTTTTAAATTCACTCTAAATTCTGTTACTTCTCCGTCTTTTACACTAGCACTTTGATCTTGAACATATACAGAACGAATATTTTTTAAACTTTTAGAAGCGTGCTTTACTCCTTTTTTAGTAGCATCTTCCCAACTTTTTTCTGAATTAGATAAAATCTCTATTACTTTTAATACTGCCATAATTTCTGCTTTTAATTATTAAAATTAAAGTCTCTTTTGTTAGAGACAACTTCTTTTTTGACACATTAAAAAGTAAAAAGTCACATTGTCTTAGCCATTAATAGCTTCAACGGTTTCTATTTTACCAGGTAGCATTTGTTTTAAAGTGTTTTCTATTCCGCTTTTTAAAGTATATGTAGATGATGGACAACCACTACAAGCACCTTGAAGCATCACACTTACATTTTTACTTTTGGCATCATAAGATATAAATTGAATATTTCCACCATCAGTTGCTACCGCTGGTCTTACATATTCTTCAAGTATATTTATTATTTCTTTAGATGTATCATCAAGACTTTCAAAATGAGAATCTATATGTGTTTCTGTCTTTTTAAGCGTTTCAGCTGCTTCAGGTAATACAATATCTTTTCCTTCTTCTATATAACTTCTAATAAATTCGCGAAGTTCTATTGTAATATCTTGCCATTCTGCTATATCGTATTTAGTAATAGACACGTAATTCTCATCAATAAATACGCTTTTTACAAACGGAAAGTGAAATAATTCCGTAGCAAGTGGCGATAATTTAGCATTATCAATTGAGGTAAATTCAAAAAGTGCTGTTACTATCTTTTTATTTGCAACAAATTTCATTACCGATGGATTCGGAGTGCTTTCAGCATATACTGTTACAGCTGTTTTCTTAGTTTCAGCTGTGTTTTCAACTACGATGCCACCATCATTTAAATAGGCTTCAATTTGTTCAGCAACTTCATTTTTTACATCGTTCCATTCAACAATATCATAGCGTTCTACAGCTATAAAATTTCCAGAGATATAAACCTTTTTTACAAATGGTAAATAGAATAATTGTTGTGCTAAAGGCGATGTTTTAGCTTCGTCTATATTATTAAATTCAAAGCTTTGATGTTGCGTTATAAATTGATTTATTTCAAACTTTATTATGGCATTATTGGTTGTTTCTTTAACAGAAACCTTGAAAGTGTTCATTTTAACTAATTTTTTACAAAAATACTAAAAGAAAACTTTAGATATCCATATATTTGAGTTTTGTTGCCCTTTTTAAAGGTTGAAAATAACGAGCTAACCTTTATTGTTTTTATGTGTAATTTTTTAATAATCAAGACGTTTATATAAAACCTAACCTACCTTGTTATAAGTTTATGAAGTTAAAAAATGTTTTTCTACTAGCTATAGCAGTGTTCTTAACAAACATTGCATTTTCCCAAGAGGGATTGCCTATCTATACAGATTATCTTACAGATAATTACTATTTAATTCATCCATCTATGGCTGGTGCTGCAAATTGTTCTAAAGTAAGATTAACAGCTCGCCAACAATGGTTTGGACAGGATGATGCACCCAAGCTTTTAACAATGAACATTAATGGTAGAATAGGAGATTCTCCTTCTGGAATTGGAGGTATCTTATATACTGATAAAAATGGGTATCACTCACAATCTGGAGCATATTTTACCTATGCACATCATTTAATGTTTTCTAGAAGTACAGCAGATTTAAATATGCTTTCTTTTGGTTTAAGCGCTGGTGTTATTCAATATAAACTAGATGAAACTACTTTTTTGTTTGATGGACCAGATCCAATTATTGAAGGTATTGTACAAAGTGCTACAAACTTTAATATAGATTTCGGGTTCTCATACAATTACTTAGATTATTATGTACATGGTACAGTAAAAAATGTGCTTAAAAATGCTGGCGTTAATAACGATATAGAAATTACTAGTAATTTGAGACGTTATTTACTTTCTGTAGGAGGTGTTTTTGGGAAGTTTGGAAGTACATGGAGTTATGAACCTTCTATAATGTTTCAATATAAAGATGGAACAAAAGAAGCTTCTATAGATTTTAATGCCAAAGCATACAAACAAATGGATTTTGGAAAGATTTGGGGCGGATTGTCATATAGAACAAGTTTTGATGGTGCTCAATTTTTAACTAGTTCAGGAGCTGTTGATAGTCAAAAATTGCAGCAAATAACACCAATTATTGGAGTAAATTATAATGAGTTTATGTTTGCTTACAACTATACCTATCAAAATAATTCTGTAGTATTTACTAGTGGTGGCTTCCATCAATTTACTTTAGGGTATAATTTTGCTTGTAAGCGAGAAAAGTATAGCTGTAATTGTCCTGCTGTAAATTAAAAAGGCCCATTTTTAAAAACGAGCCTCTTTATATTATTTCCAAGTATATTTTTTCTTTTTAGCCTGTTCTTTAATAGCTTTAGTCATGGCATTTTCTAAACCATTTGTGTTTTCTGTTTTATGTTCAGCAATATAGACTTTACGTTTTGCGTCTAATTCTTGAATCTTTTTTTGAATATGTTCACGTTCTTTTCGTTTTGTATCAACGTAAGCTTTAATTTCATTGGCCGATTTTCCTTTAAGTTCTTCTGGTAAAACATCATCTTTAAGGTCTTCAATAACAACTTCATCTAGTGTTTCAGCATCTACTAAATCCCAAGTTTGGTTTTTATATAAATGCGAACTTTTACTTACTGTTCTACTTACAGCATTCGATTTACTTAAATAACCTGCTTTAGAATCTTGTTCTGCTTGTAATGCTCTTTTGTCTTTTCCTTTTGAACCATAAATAACATAGGTTTTATTTAATTTTTTATTTAAAATAAGAATTTCATCATCAAAAGGAGACGCAATATATACGGTTTTACGGTTCTGATTGATGGCCATATAATCACCATTCGTTAATTGTGCGCCATCTTTCCATGAACTTGAAATACCTTGGTTATAATCACCGCAAAAAATAGTATTTATAGTAACATCTCTTTCTTTAGCATTTGTAGAAGCATCTTTATAATTTGTTTTCCCTTGTGTAAAAGGCTCGTTACCAGCAATGAAGATTAGTTTTAAATCATCAGGATTATTACCCCAATTTAATTGGTTTAATGATGTTTGTATAACCTGTCCGCAATATTCTTCGCCTCCATTAGTAGTTAATGAAAATAATTCTTTAGATATTTCATCTAAATCATCACTAAATGCTAATACTTTTTTAATATAGCCTTCATCACCGTTTAATCGGTCGTTTCCATATTCATACAAAGCAATTTGTAAATTAGGTTTTTGATTACCACATTTAGCATAAGATAGCTCATTAACTATTTCCCAAAGTTGTGCTTTGGCTTGGTCTATTAACCCGTCCATACTATTACTGGTGTCTAGTAATAGCGCTACTTTAATATACTGCTTATTTGGGGTGTGATTGATGGTTTTGTTTTCAGGAGTATTAATAGCTTGTTTTTTGTTGTTAGCATGACAAGCTGTAAGGCTTATTAAAGCGATGCTAAATAGGAATGTTTTAAAATGTGTTTTCATAAGATTGTTTTTTGATTAATACTGTAAAACTAAAACCAACCTTTTCTATAAAAAAAGTAAAATGAGTGAAGTAGACGTATAAATGAGTAAAGTGAATTTTTGAATGTGTAAAGCAGACTTTTTAGGTCTATATGGAGCTGTTTTTGTGTCATATTCATTTTAATATACCAAGTAAAGTGCGTAAGTTTATCAATATAAAATAGTAGATGAAATTATTTTTAAAACATATATGGTTTATAGGTATTGTATTTAGTACCACTGTTTTTTTTGCGCAAGAAAATGCCAATGAAACGATAGAACCAAGGTTTTCGGTTAGAGGTTCTGTAATTGAAAGCGATACCAGAGATGCTATACCAAATGTAAATATTGAAGTTAATGGAGGTGGGTATACAACTACCGATATGTTTGGAGATTTTAGAATAGAAGTAAAAAAGGGAGACGAACTTACTATTAGACATAAAGATTTTGAAACCGTTTATTATACCATACAAAGTAATGACCGTATTATAGTAGAAGTGCAACCGAATAAATCTGATAAGTATAAAAGCAAATTTTCAAAATCTAGAATTCCAATATTTAAATCGCTTATAGATTCTGCCGATACTTATTTAAAGAAAGATGCAAAAAAAAGTATTCAATTTGTAGCTGATGCTTTATTAGAAAGTAATTCTGTAAAGGATAATAGTGAAGCTTATGAGGTTTTAGGCGATATTTATATGTACTGGAAACAATACGATTTAGCTGTTTCAAATTATAGAATTAGTATTCAAAATAGAGAAACTAATGCCGTTAATTTAAAGCTAGCTAACGCCTATAAGCTCAATAAAAACTATCAAGAAAGTTTACAAACCTATAATGATATTAATAAAAAGGAACTTTCTAATTGGCAATTAGTGTCTTTGTATGAAGGATTAGGAGATGTGTATCTTTTAACAAAGTCTTACGAGCTTTCTGTTAAGTCATATAAAGAAGGATTGAAGTTAGCACAAAAACATTTAATTACACCTAAAATAACCGATTTAAACTCAAAAATTGCTCAAACTTATAATGATAAAGGGGAGGTTGATGAGGCAGAAGGTTATTTTAAAAAATCATTAAAATTAGCTAATACAGAAAACAAAAAACGATCTGTTGAAGAGAAAATTAAAGTAGCAGATTTTGAAAATGCAAATAGTAATTATTCTGATGAAATTCAATTAAGAAAAGAAGCCTTAAATACTATTAGTGAATTAAAAGATTCTATTATTGATAATGAAAGTCCATTAACAATTCAAAAACAGAACTATAAAATAGGTAATGCCTATGCCTTACAAAATGATTTTCCTAATGCTATTTCTTATTTAGAAAAAAGTATTGCTGAAGCTGATAAAAAGGAAGATATTATTGTACAAAAAGATGCCACCAGAAAACTATCTGATGTATATCGGGATGCAGGAGATTATAAAAAAGCATTAAGTATTTATCAAGAATACGTAAGTCTTGTAGACAAAGTTTATATTAAAAAAGAACAAGAAATATCGCAAGCAGCCAGATTTAGTAAAGACATTGTAAGTAAACAAAATAGAATTACAAGCTTAGAAAGCGATAGAGAATTGTCTGAAAGTAAATATCAATTAACAACAGAGCAAGCAAAAAGACAAAAGCTAATTATTTATTCACTAATTGGCGGTTTAATTTTATTGTTGATTGCAGCTTTTTTAATGATAAAATATATAAAACAACAACGTTTAGCAAATAATTTATTGGCTTTAAAAAGTTTGAGAAGTCAAATGAATCCACATTTTATTTTTAATGCATTAAACTCGGTAAATAGCTTTATAGCTTCTAATGACGAGCGAACAGCTAATAGATATTTAACCGATTTCTCATTACTCATGCGTGCTGTTTTAGAAAATAGCGAAGAAGATTTTATTCCGTTAAAAAAAGAAATAGAACTCTTGCAATTATATACCAAATTAGAACATTTTAGATTTCAAGATAAGTTTGATTATAATATTCATGTTGATGAGCATATTAATATTAGCGATTTTGTAATTCCACCAATGCTTTTACAACCTTACATTGAAAATGCCGTTTGGCATGGGTTGCGTTATAAGAAAACAAAAGGGCTTTTAGAAATAAGTATTACACAATTTAAAACAGATGAAATTGTTATTACAATTACCGATGATGGTATTGGGCGACAAAAATCGAAAGCTTTAAAAACTGAGAATCAGCAAAAACAAAACTCAAAAGGCATGGGTAATATTAAAAAACGGGTTTCTATTTTAAATGATATGTATAAAGATAAAGTAGATGTGTTTATTGACGATTTTCAAGATGAAGAAGATACAGGTACTAAAGTTGTTGTAACACTTAAAAAGGATTAAATGAAACTAACCTCAATCATAGTTGAAGACGAAGAAACAAGTAGAGATATTTTAAAAAATTATCTCAAAAAATATTGCCCCAATGTCCATGTTATAGGAGAAGCATCAAACATTGAAGAGGCCTTAGTTTTAATTAGGAATAACGATTTAGATCTGGTGTTTCTTGATGTAGAAATGCCTTATGGAAATGCTTTCGATTTATTAGATAAAGTTGGTGATGTTAATTTTGAAACAATATTTGTCACGGCCTATAATCATTATGCAATTGATGCTTTAAATGCGCATGCTTCCTATTATTTAATGAAACCTATTTCTATAGACGAACTTATAAAAGCCGTCGATTATGTTACCGAAATTAAAACGAAAGAAGACGCGCTTCAAGATGAGGTTTTAATACCAAAAACAAATAGTGTTCATGGTAAAATAACCATCCCTCAACAAAACGGATTTGAAGTTATTAATACAGCCGATATTTTGTATTGTAAAGCCGATGATAATTATACAGATATTTACCTAAATAATAATAAGAAGAAACTGGTAAGTAAAACACTGAAATATTTTGAAGACGCTCTAAACAATGCTAATTTTGTACGTGTACATAAATCGTATTTAGTAAACGTAAACGAAGTGGTTAAATACCTAAAAGGAAAAGGAGGAAGCGTGATACTAAGTAACGGACAAGAAATTATGGTATCTGCATCAAAGAAATCAGATTTATTATCATATTTTAAGTAAGTATTTTTTTGTTATTCCCGTGAAGACGGGAATCTCATAAATAGTGTAAAAACAATAAGATTTCCACTTTTGTGGAAATGAAAAACATATTAATTATGCCAGTAATAAAACCAGTAAAAGGAAAATCACCAGAAATACCAGACGATTGTTTTATAGCCGAAAACGCAACTATAGTTGGAGATGTTGTAATGGGAAGCGAGTGTAGTGTTTGGTTTAGCGCCGTAGTTAGAGGCGATGTAAACTATATAAAAATGGGTAATAAAGTAAACATTCAAGATGGTGCTGTTATACATGCTACATACAAAACTGCTCCAACTACCATAGGTAATAATGTATCTATAGGGCATAATGCTTTAGTACATGGCTGTACAATTCACGATAATGTTTTGGTGGGTATGGGAAGTATTATTATGGACGATTGTGTTGTAGAAAGCAATAGTATTATTGCAGCAGGTGCTGTATTAACTCAAAACACACATGTAGAATCTGGTAGTATTTATGCCGGTGTTCCAGCAAAAAAAATAAAAGATATTAGTCAAGAATTAATATCTGGGCAAATAGATAGAATTGCTAATAATTATATAAAATATTCTAGTTGGTTTAAGGAGTAGTAATTGTTAAAGTAACTAGAGTATTTAGCAAGAGTTGTAATTAAATATTTAATTACAACTCTTGCCTTTTTTTGAATTAGTCTTTAATAATTATTTTTGTTTCAGTAGCTCCTTCTTTAGTAGTTGCTTTAACTAAATATACTCCTTTTGATAGGTTAGAGGTAGAGACTGTTATGCCTTCGTTAGCATGTTTATTCGTCATTCGGTGTTTTTGAAGCTGTTTACCAGTAATATCCAAAAGTATTATGTCTGTATCTTTGCTATCAATGCCTTTAAATTTACAAGTAAAGTTTTCTTTAAAAGGATTAGGGAATACAGAAAATAACTTGACTTCATTTTCTAAGGGTTCTGTATTGCTTAAGGTGTCACCATCATAATAAATCAATACCTTATCAAAAATGATTCCTGGATCGAGCGCATATAGGCGTATTTTGGCAACATCACCTTCGGCCAAATAACTCATTGATGATTTAACATAACCTCTGATTACATTTTTTTCCCAGTCTAATGAAGGATAAGGTTGTTGTATACTAATAACTTTAGGTGTTTCATCATTAATGGAAATAGCCATACGAAGATCTCGACCTTCATATAAACGGCGCGTAGGCAAACACCTTACTTCTAGGCTAAAACCTTTTTGTTTTAAACTGATTTCTTTTTCTATATATGGAGCTAGATCCACATTGTTTATACTTGATGCTGTATAAGGTAAGTTTACTACTGCTTTTTCAGAAGATGATAACCCTTCAATAACCTCCCAAGTAAATCCTTGAGAATTAGTCATTTTATCAAATTCCCAAGCAGGAATAATAAGGCTTGGATTAAGAACATAATTAGAAGAATATTCTACTAAACCAGGTTCAGCAATTTTTATAGCTGCTATTTGAGCATTCGGTTCACGTTGACTAATTGTTATTGTATTTGTTCCACTTGGAAGTACCAACGTATTAACTTTAATCCATTCAAATGTTTCTCCTGTAGCATAATTGTTTTGAATAAATTGAGTTCCATTTATATTAACATGCCACGAGTCTTCTTCTACACTAGGTGTACGTACAAAAAAATAAATATCAGCATTTATAGATTGTGGTATTTCAAAAGAAAATTCTGCCTTACCTCCTGTACTTGGAGATAATAATGCACCCGATTTGTTTCCCATAACAACACCATTTTCATATTTCATAGGAGAAATAAATGTTCCTTCAGAAAGATTGATATCAATTACATCGGCATGTTCTTTGTCTATATCTGCTTGTGTTGCAACCCTTGGCATATCATAGACATTCTGACTTCTAATATCTGAACTTATAATTTTGTTCCATTTTCCATCTTTTATTCCTGTATTATAATACGTTGTTATTTCTTTTATTTTAGCATGTGCGGATTTAGCAGTTTCTGAATATTGTAAGGCTATAGGATCATTTTTAGCAGCTGCACTAAAACTTTTATAGGCATAAAGGAATTTCTGGTTCATATAATCGGCTCCACGAATTGGATAATAAACCATTTCAAAAAAAGCATCTTTTAAATCATCAGGAATTTGGCTATAAGTTGCTTCTACTTTGTTTGATATTTCTCTATAAGCATTCAGTCTATATTCAATTTCAGAATCAGGAAATTTTAATCTGTCTATATGTTCCGGTTTTCCATTTTGCGCCAATTGAAAATATAATGCATAAGCACTTGTTATATCATCTGCATATTCAGCTCCAAAGTTAAATGTAGCCCACTCATTTATATATTCGTTTACATTTGAAGCATCCCATTTATTATAATCATAGGCTAAGTCTAGAGAAAAATTCATTAACATTTCTGCTGGTTTGATATCACCAACATTAAAAATCCAAATTCTATCTCCTCCAAAATCAGCTGCTTTTTTCATTTCAGTAGCTATTAATGCAGGTGGTGTTGAAGCAATCCATAAATAATCTGCAGGACTTCCCCAATAAGAAAGGTGGTAATAAACACCACTGCCACCAGAACGTAATTGTTCTTCAGGATTTGATACTTGACGAATATAACCATGATTATCATCTACCCAGCCTAATGTAATGTCATCAGGCAAATCCATATTGTTATTATATTGATCTAAAACCTCTTTGTAAGGCCAAAAAGCTTGTGGAACTTGTGTGATATCTGAATTAACATATTGAGTTAATAGATTTCTTTGAAGTGTAATTACTTCTTCTAATTTTGCTGTTTTATCATTTAAAGAACCTCCTATACCTGAGTCTCCAGCACCACGAATACCCATGGTATATACATTTTCATATTGTCCATTTGAAGCAACACGACTTTCTAACACAGACATTATTGTATTTAAATTTGTATACGGATTCCATTGGCTTTTAGAGTAAGGCCATTCTTCGGTATTATACAGTAGAGGTTCATGGTGTGAAGATCCCATTATAATACCATATCTATCTGCAACAACCTTATTATTTGCATAATAATTAAAAGGTTTGGTACTTGGGTGCATTGCAGGCCAAATATAATTTGCTTTTAACCTTAAAAGTAATTCAAAAATCTTTTCGTAAGTTGTTGGTCCAATATCTTGTACTGGATCAAAAGTATATTGAGACCATTCTTGTAGTCCCCAATCTTCATCATTAATAAAGATGCCACGAAATTTCACAGTTGGTTCATTTGATGTAAAATTTATTGGACATACATAAAGTGAATCTTTCTGTTGTGGAGTAACATCTGCCCACCAGAATAAAGGAGATACACCAATTGATTTTGATAATTCGAAAGAGCCAAATGAAGCGCCTCGTCTATCGCTACCAATTATTACTAGTGCTTTAGTAATTCCTGTAATAGGAGAGTCTATAGTTTGAATTGTATAACTTTCCCATTTGTTTTCTATTTGACTCACATCAATCTTTCCGCTATCAATAAGTTGTTTTATAAGTCCATTTGACGAAACTGTACCTATAATTACAACATATTCATTAATATCGTCAATGTTATTGGTAACAAGATGACTTATGCCAGTAATCATTTCAATATCTGAACTTAATAGGTTTGCGGTTATTCCTATTAATTCTGAATCATTACTATCATAATATATTTTAGTATCACTTCCGTTTACTGAAAGAGGAAATTCATTTCCAGTGTTACAATTTATAGGGATCTCAGTAGAGGCATTAACTTTTACAATAACCAATAGAAAAAGTATGAGTAATATTTTTTTTAATCTTTTCATCTTTAATTTAGTGAGATATTTTTTTTTGTATAATACTGGAAAGGTAGTTTGTCATTAATTAGCCAATGTCTATTGTGATATTTTAAATTAACTATGATTATTTTTAAGTTAAAAGAGGTCTTTAATAATGAATTATTAGAAGACCTCTAGATTTTTTTAACTAAAAAAATAGTATTCGATAAATTAAATATGTTTAGTATTTAACTATTTTCGTGACGCTTCTTTTGTCACTAGATTGTAAGTCTAAAATATAAGTTCCAGATTTTAATGAATTACCATATTTCTTAACACCTAAACTTAAAACACCTTCTTCTACCTTAGCTCCAAGTAAATTAAATATTTTATAAGAAACTCCTTGCTCAGTAGTTTTTATGTTAAACCCATTTGAAGAAGGATTAGGATATATTTTTACAGATTTTAATGTATTCTTTTTTGTACTAAGTACAATACCCGCCGCACTATTAAGATCTGCTACTGTATATTCAACATCTGATTTTCCAAAAGCAAACACATCAAACTTAATACCATCCTCTCTAGCTCCTATTTGAAAATCAAAGGTTGAATTATTAGCTAGAACACTATATGCAGTTTGTGCTTCAGCTTTAATCATTTTTGAAAGATTTATCCATTTCCAAACTTGATTATTAGTATCAGCAGTCAGTAGTGCTCCATCTAAAACATCTGTTGCTTCTATATAACCATGTCTGTTAGTCTCATTTAATTTTATCCAACTATCTTTATCACTAGAATCTTGAATTCCAAAAGTTGCTGCGCTAAAAAAACTATCATCATTAGGACCATCAGGACCAAGATATACTCTTGCAAACAAATCGTATGTTACACCAAAACCTCCTTCAGGAAAAGTAACACTGTATGTTGAAACTCTAGCATCAGTACCAGGGAAATCACCACCGCCAGTACCTACTATTGTTATGTACGTAACTCCTGCATCTGTTTCTGTTGCAAAGTCAGCTCCAATAGTACCAGTTTCAGCTTCAAAAACTATAGGGGTTGGGTTTTGAGCAAAAACAGTTGTTATACTTAATAAAAGTAAGTAAATTGATAAAGTAATTTTTTTCATAATTTAGTAATTTTAGTTGTTGTTTCAATTTTTGAAGGTCGATCCTTCTGTTAGTTTTTTAACAAAACAAAGGTTTGTTTTGCGTTAGTGTTTTGTTTTAAACAAACCTTTGTTTTATTGGTTATTAAAATTAAACGTAAATATTACGTTTTTTAAATATATTAATAGTTGTAAGTTTATCTATCCTGTACTTACCTGTTTTTTCGCATAATTTGGTTGAAACGACAGGATAATCAGTTTAAAAGTGTTTTGAATAAAGTTTATTTATGATTTTTATTGTATAATTAGTTGTGCGTTACAATTAAAAATCCAAAAATTCTACCTTTAATTTAGATTGTAAGAGGGATTTTAAAACTTCAGGATTCCCATTTGTATAAAACTCATTCTTAGCTTTTGAATAACAAGTGTTTAGTAAACTGTTTTTTTCTAAAACAGCTTTAGTTTGTCTTGCTACAGCTTCACCAGAATCTATAATTTTAACCTGATTTGGTAGTATATTAATGAGTAAAGGCATTAGGTAAGGGTAATGTGTACATCCTAGTACTAAGTAATCAATATTAGCATCTATCATGGGTTTTAAATAGATGTTTAAAAGTGTTTTCATCTCATCAGAAAACAATTTGCCATTTTCAATAAGCTCAACAATGCCCTCTCCTTGTTGTTCTATTGTCTTAACATCATTGGCAAATAACCCTGAGGTTTTAGAGAATAACGCACTAGTTAAAGTGCCTTTAGTAGCAAGAATACCAATGGCATTTGTTTTAGTATTTAAAGCTGCAGGTTTTATGGCGGGTTCTATACCAATGAAAGGTACCTGGTAAGTTTCTCGAAGAAAATCTATAGCATTTGTAGTTGCTGTGTTACAAGCTACAACAATTAGTTTACAACCTTTATTAATTAAATATTCAGTATTTTTAATACTTAAATTAATAATGGCTTCTTGCCCTTTAGGACCATATGGAGCATTCATACTATCTGATAAATAGATAGTATGCTCGTTTGGTAAAAGATTATGAATTTCTTTCCAAATAGAGGTGCCGCCAACGCCCGAATCAAATATACCAATGGGTTTTGTACTCATAGTTTAACAAAAATAAAAAAGCTGCTTTGTAAAAAGCAGCTTTTAATATATTTATTTAAGTAATGTTAATTAGATACCTAATTCTTTTTTAACATCGTCAAGTAAGTTTTTACCATCAGCTAAAATTGTTACTCCTAAAGATGAATCTAAAACATACTCGTATCCTTGAGCTCTTCCAACTTTTAAAATAGCTGCTTTAGCTTTTTCTGTTATTGGTTGAATTAATTCTGCTTGTTTAGATTCTATATCTTTTCTAGCATCAACTTCAAATTGTTGAAGACGTTGTTGTTTTCCTTGAAGCTCTTGAGCTCTTATTGCGTTTTCTTCAGCAGTTTTTGTAGCTGCTTCAGCATCATATTGTTTAACTGTTGTTTGGTATTCTGTAATAGATGCTTGCATATCTGTTTGATATGTTTTACTTAAATTTTCAAGTTCTTTTTGAGCAGCTTTCATTTCTGGCATAGCAGAAATTAATTCTTGCGTGTTTATATGGGCAACTTTACTTTGAGCTTGTGTGAAACTGAAAGTTCCAATACATAATGCAGTTGCTAATAATAGAGTTTTAAATTGTTTCATTTTAAATAGTATTAATGTGTTATAAATTATTAATTGTTTTTAGTTTAAACTGTCTTTTGCCTTTTGGCGTTCTTCTAAAATTTTCTTTTTTCTTTCAGCTAATTCTTTTATACGAGCTTTTCTAGCTGCTAATTTTTTTTGTCGATTTTCTTCAATTAGTTGAGCCCTTGTTTTTGTTTCAACTTTAACTTCTTTTGTGGTTTCAGATTTTGCTGCATCATCTGATTCATTAACTGTCTCTTTATTAGTGCTAGATGATTTTTCTTGTTTTAATTTTTCTCTTTCAGCTAGTTTTTTTTGTCTGTTTTCTTCAATTATTTGAGCTCTAGTTTTTGTCTCAACTTCAACTTTGTTTGTTTCCGATTTAGCTGTTTCAACTTTGTCATTCGCTGTTTCTGATATTGTATTTCTTTCAGCTAATTTTTCTTGTTTTGCTTTTTCTCTATCGTCTAATACTTTTTGACGTCTAGCTTCTGCAGCTTTTACTTTTGCTTCTCTAGCTGCTAATTTTTCTTGTCTAGCTTTTTCAATAGCACTTTCACGTGCTTTTTTCTTTTCTTCTAGTGCTTTTTCTCGAGCTTCTTGTTCATAATTAATTTCTGGAACTAATTCTTCATCTTTAGCGGCTTTTCTTTCTGCTTTTGATGTCGCTTGTGTTCGTTTTGCTGTTCTTGTTATACTTCTTATAATCTGATCGCTTAAATCAAATCTTTTTTCTGAATATAACATAACAGCATCTGATGATTTATCAAAAATAAAATCATATTTTCTTTTCGCTGCTAAATCTTGAACTGCTGCAAAAATTTGATCTTGAATAGGCTGCATTAATTGCTTTTTTTGAATAAACAAATCGCCATTAGGACCAAAACGTTTTTGCTGATAATCTAATATTTCTTTTTCTTCAAAAGAAATATCTTCTTCGCGTTCGTTTATAAGTTCATTTGTTAAAAGCGCTTTTTCGTTGCTTAAATCTTTTCGTTTTTGTTCTATAGTACTTAATTTACTTTGAATCTCATTTTTCCATTTATCGGCTTTAGCATTTAATTGCGTTGTTGCTTCTTGATATTCTGGAACATTCTCTAAAATATATTCTGTATCTATATAAGCTATTCTTACTCCACGTTGAGCATATGAAGAAAAGCTTAGCATAAAAACTATTGTCAGTAAAAAAAGAACGTTGTTTCGCATCTGTTTAATGTTTTTTATAATTTATCAACTCATAAATTCTAAAAAAAGACAGATGATTTATTTTATATCTGTTACTTTTTTGAATTGTGTTTTCAAAATTAACGAATTTTAATCTTAAAAATTTCAATTCTCATTTAAATCATCATAATGTTATTAGAAAATATCGTGCCAAAATTAAAATTGTTGCCCAATTATGAAGTGAGTTTCCCAACCATGCATGCCAGTTTCTCCTTGTAACGAATCGAAACCATGACCAAAATCGATACCTAATAAACCAAAAGCAGGCATGAAAATACGAATACCTAATCCTGCAGATCGTTTAATATCGAAAGGGTTATAATCTCTAAAATTATTAAATGAAGCACCGCCTTCTAAAAAGCCTAAGGCGTAAATTTTAGCTGAAGCAGCTAATGTTATTGGGTAACGAAGCTCTAATGAGAATTTATTATAAATAGTTCCTCCATCTTGATCTGATAACGATTGGTTTGGATACCCTCTTAAAGCAACGGCCTCTCTGCCATCTAAACTGTAACTACCTAGGCCATCTCCACCCAAAAAGAAGCGTTCGAAAGGAATGATACCCCTGTCATTATTATAAGCACCTAAGAAACCAAATTCTACGCTTGGTCTTAAAACTAGTTTTTTCGCTAATTCTGTATACCATTCGCCTTTAAATTTAACTTTATAAAATTCTAACCATTTATAGCGTTCTTGATCTATTTCAGCTATTTTAGTTGATGCATTTGTTTTTTGTACATCAGTTGTTGTGGCATCATTTATAATTGCTTGTTGTGCTTCACGGTCTTCAGCAATTGCTTTGTAATCTATACCATTAAATAAAGAATAGGGAGCAGAAAATTTTGCTGTTGCAGAAAAACTAGATCCACCAGTTGGGAAAATAGGATCTACACTCGTATTGTTTCTACTTAAACCTACAGTGTATGATAAATTGTTAGAATATCCATTTCCGAAAGTAAATAATCCTGTGTTATAATTTTTTAAATCGTAACGTTGAAAACTAATAGCTTGAGATAATGTAAAGAAGTCATCAGGAACTTGTAAACGTTTTGCTAAACCAAAAGTAATTCCTGTAATATTAAAGCTTTTACTTTTGTCTGCATTTCCTGTTTGATAATCATATAAAAATTGCTTAGTATGTGATATCGATGTAGAAAATTGTACAGGACGTTTTCCTCCTAACCAAGGTTCTGAAAAAGAAAAACTATAGGTTTGATAAAAACGACTGGCTTGTAAACGTAGTGCTAATTTTTGTCCATCACCCATTGGTATAGGTTTGTATGCATCTTTTTTAAAGATGTCTTTTATAGAAAAGTTGTTAAAAGATAAACCAAGTGTTCCTATAAAACCACCACCACCATAACCACCTTGTAATTCTATTTGGCTAGATCCTGTTTCTTTAACAGAATATTGCATATCAATAGTTCCTTCGTTAGGGTTTGGGTTAATAAAATCTGGTGATATTTCTTGCGCATCAAAAAAGCCTAATTGTCCTAGTTCTCTAACGGTACGAACCACATTTGCTTTACTGTATAGTTGTCCTGGTCGTGTGCGTATTTCTCTGTAAACAACGTGGTCATTCGTTTTGTCGTTACCTACTATAGTTACGTTATTAAAATAAGCTGGTTTTCCTTCAGAAATTCTAATTTCTAAGTCTATTATATTATCATCTGCACTAACTTCAACAGCGTTAATGCTAGAAAACAAGTAACCATTATTTTGATATTGATTTGTTATGTCAAATGCATCTGGTTTACTGCCGTCTGCAATTCGTTTTTGTAACTCAACACCGTTATAAGTATCTCCTTTATTTATTCTTAAAAGTCTACTTAAATATTCATTACTATAAACAGTATTACCTATAAATGTAATATCGCCAAACTTATAAAGTTCACCTTCTATAACATTAATGTTAAGAGATATAGTTTTATCGTCGTTTATAATAATACTATCTGATATAATACGAGCATCTCTATAACCATTTTCTTTATAGGTTTCTATAATATGACCTAGGTCTGCCTGATAAGCCGAATCAATAAATTTAGATCGTTTTAGTAATCGGATACGATTAATTTTTTTTGTAGTTTTCATGCTCTTTCTAAGCTTTTTGTCGCTTAAAATATCATTTCCACTAAAGGCAATATCTTTTATCTTTACTTTTTCACCTTTATCTATATTAAGAACCATATTAACTCTAGCTGTTTCTATAGAATCTTTTACATCTATGGTGTTAATATGTACTTTGGTGTTTAAAAAACCTTGTTTTTTGTATTTTTTTTCAAGGAAATTTTTGGTAGTTGTAATGAGGTTTTCTGTAACTTTAGTCCCTTTTTTTAATTTATTGTCACTAATAATACCTTCGAACTTAGATTTTTTTACACCATTTATTTTTAATTCATTTAATTGGGGTAAATCTGACAGGCGTATTTCTAAATAAGCAACATTACCTTCAATTTTAGTAATATACAGTTCAATGTCGCTAAAGAGTTTAGAATTCCAAAGTTTTTTTATGGCGGCACTTATTTCTTCTCCAGGAATGGTTATTTCTTTTCCTTTTGTTAAACCAGAATAAGTAATTATGGTTTGTTCATTAAAGCTAGTGTTACCTAATACAGATATGGCTCCAAGCGTGTATTTTTTTCCATTGCTATATTCTAATTCCTGTGCATTAATATTAACACTACAAGCAAAAAAGAGCGTAATTAAAAAATACTTTAAATATTTTAAAGGTAAAATGTTAGTTAAGTTGTTCACTTGTTTTCCCAAATCGTCGTTCTCTTTTTTGATATTCAATAATAGCTTCATACAAATGCTGCTTTGTAAAATCTGGCCACAATACACTAGTAAAGTACAATTCAGCATAGGCAATTTGCCAAAGTAAAAAGTTGCTAATACGTTGTTCGCCACTTGTTCTTATAAGTAAATCTACATCAGGTAAATTTTGCGTGTAAAGATGCTCATTAATAATTGATTCATCAATTTTATCGGGCGAAATTATATTATTTTTAACTTTAATACTAATCTCTTTAACAGTATTTATGATTTCCTCGCGTGAACCGTAGCTTAATGCTAGTGTTAGAGTCATTCTGTTATTGTCTTTTGTTTGTTCAATAACTTCATGAAGCTCTTTGTAAACTTTTTTAGGCAAGGTGTTTAAGCTACCAATAGCTGCAAGTTTTATATTGTTATCTTGAAGTGTTTTAATTTCGCTTTTTAAAGACGAGACTAAAAGTTTCATCAGTGTTTCAACCTCTAATTTAGGTCTATTCCAGTTTTCGGTAGAAAAAGCATATAGTGTTAAGTTTTTAACACCAAGTTCTGCACAAGCTTCAACCGTTTGTCTAACTGATTTTGTGCCGTTTTTATGACCAAAAGCTCTTAGCATGCCTTGTTGTTTCGCCCAACGCCCATTGCCATCCATAATAATAGCGATGTGTTTAGGAAGTCTTGTGCTTATTATGTTTTCTTTTAAATCCATTTTAGTTAATGCAGTAACATGGGTTTTCTCCAAAAGTATAAGTTAATGTAAATCCAGAAAATACATACCAATCGTTATTGTTTATGTTTCCAAATCTATATGGTAAAAGCGATTCGGTATCTGGAACACTTCCATCTATTTCATCAGAAAATGTATACCGAGCACCTACTTCAATTCCTAAAACAAAATTACCAAGGAAATTAGATTTAAAACCTAATGCCATAGGAATACCGTAAGCCCAACTTGAATTGTTTTCAGATGTTTGTATGCCATTTAAAAAATAATAGTTATCATGGTGTGCAACACTAATACCTGTATATAAGTAAGGTGTTGCTATTTTTTTTCCAGAATGCAAATTGAAGTCAACAAAAGTGAATTCCATGCCTGCTGAAATTTCTAATAAATTTGAATCGAAACTATAATCTCTTTGTATACGTCTAGGATCGTCTGATTGGTTGTCTTTAGTTTTTAAATCAGAATATATTAAGGATACTCTCCACGAATGCCTAGAGCTTCTATTCCATTTATATAAAAGACCAAGAGAAGGGCTGTTAGGAGAGATATAATCGGTTGCGCCTACATCTCCAATAAAATTACTGCCTCCTACAAACACTCCTAACTCATTAATTTGAGAATGGCTTAATTGGATGCTTAAAATGCTAAAAATCAATACGCTTAAATGCCTCATAGATATTCAAAAGTTTGCAAATATAATAAATAAGATTAGCCTATTATAATTTGAGCTAATTTGTATGAGTTTAAAACAGTATTTCTATTAAATTATTGTTTAATTTCGTTTGTCTTCTCCCCAAAGTAGTTTTTTACGGAGTGTGGAAAAAAAGCTTTCATCTAGTAAATCAATCATCTTAATTTTAAAATTGGCTTTCTTTATTTTAATGATGGTACCATTTTCTAAAGTAGCAATTCTAGAATCTAAAGACATTAAGTGGTGTTCTTCTCTGCCATTAACTTTAAGTTGTATTTCGGTAGAATCTGGTATAATTAGTGGGCGTGCGCTTAAATTATGAGGCGCAATAGGTGTTAAAACAAAATTATTAGCACCAGGTGTAATTACAGGTCCACCACAACTTAGCGAGTATCCTGTAGATCCTGTTGGAGTAGAAACAATTAAACCGTCACTCCAATAAGAGTTTAAAAATTCATCGTCTAAATAGGTGTCTACAGTAATCATTGCAGTGGTGTTTTTTCTGCTTACTGTTATTTCATTCAACGCAAAATTCATTGAAACGATGTCGTCATTTTTTGGAGATGTTTCAACAGACAGTAAGGTTCGTTCAGATATTTTATAATGACCATCTAAAATATTTTGAATGGCTTGTTCTATAACATCTACCTGAATGGTGGCTAAAAAGCCTAAACGACCTGTATTAATACCTATTATTGGAATGCCTAAATCTTTTACAAAGATGGTCGATCTTAAAATAGTACCATCGCCTCCTATACTTACAAGAAAATCGAACGATTGATCTAATTCACTAAACATATTGTAAGTGTCAAAGTTTTTTATCCCGTGAGATTCTATACTTATAAGTTTGTGAAATTGAGTTTCAATATAAGCATCTACACCTTGTTTGTTTAAATAATTGAAAAGCGTTTCTACAGATGCAGAAGTTGTATCGTTATAATAGCGTCCAAAAATAGCAACCTTCATCATTACATGTTTAAATATTTATTTAAATAATCCGATCGTTCCTTCAAGCTTTCAATATAGCCGTCTTCTTCGTGTCCAGATATTATGTTATAACTATATCTTCTAAATGTTTGAATAATATCGTTAAGGCCAGTGTTGCCAATTTTTATAGTTATTTGAACTAAATCACTTGTCATTTTAGATACAAAGGCACCAAGAAGTTTACCGTTGTTAGATTCTATAATTTGGCTTACTTCACTAAACGAATAATCATTAACACCTTTTTCAACAACTAATATACCACCAGCTTCAGAGAAGAAAGGCGATTCAATAAATAAACTGATAATATCATTAAGTTCATAATACCCCAAATAGTTATTATCATTACTTAAAACAGGCATAATATTAGTCGAATTTGTAGCAAAAGCTTCTAAAACATCTAACCACAAGGTGTTGTCGCGAACAAAAAAAGTTTCAAGAGAATATAGGTGTTCGCTTAAAGATTTTTCGCTATCAAAACAATGAGCGTCTGTTTCAAAAAAAGAACCTAAAAATACGCCTTGATCATTTTGAACAGGGATATGAGAATAGGTTAACTGATTAAATAATAATTGCAAATCTTTAATTTTACTATTACTATTTAATGGCTTAATGTCGTTAATAATGTATTCTGAAAGTTTCATTGTGTCGCTTTAATACCTGTTGCAAATTAATCAAAAAAAAAGTACATAAGCCTGTTCTACTTTGTATTTTTGTCATTTAAAACAGCGATAGATGACAAAGTTAAGTGTAAATATTAACAAGATAGCAACTTTAAGGAACTCTAGAGGGGGCGATATGCCTAATGTGGTTCAGTTTGCAAAAGATGTGCAACGTTTTGGTGCAGAAGGGGTAACGATTCACCCTAGACCCGATGAGCGTCATATTCGTTATCAGGATGCACGCGATTTAAAACCAGAAGTTTATACCGAATATAATGTTGAAGGTAACCCTGTTGAATCCTTTTTAAAATTAGTGCTTGAAGTAAAACCAACACAGGTTACTTTAGTGCCAGATGCTGTTGATGCTATAACAAGTAATGCTGGTTGGGATACGTTGAAACATAAAGATTTTTTGGTTGATGTGATTAAAGAATTTCAACAAAATGGTATAAGAACTTCTATTTTTGTCGATCCAGTTTTAGAACAAATTGAAGGTGCAAAAGCAACAGGGACCGATCGAATTGAATTATATACAGAAGCCTTTGCGCATCAATATGGTTTAGGAAATAATGAGGCTATAAAACCGTATACCGAAAGTGCTGTTTTTGCAGAAAGTTTAGGATTAGGTATTAATGCAGGACATGATTTATCACTTGATAATATTAAGTTTTTTAAAGACGAAGTTCCTAATTTGTTAGAAGTATCTATTGGACATGCACTTATTTCAGAAAGTCTATATTTAGGTGTAGAGAATGTTATTCAAATGTATTTACGTAAATTAAAATAATGCTGTTACATTCAAATATTATAGGGGAAGGCAAGCCGTTTATTATTCTGCATGGTTTTTTAGGAATGAGTGATAATTGGAAAACACTTGGAAGGCAATTTAGCGAACAAGGGTTTCAGGTGCACTTAGTCGATCAGAGAAATCATGGGCGTAGTTTTTGGAATGAGAATTTTAATTATGATATTCTTGCTGAAGATTTAAAAGCCTATTGTGAGGCTCATAAACTTGAAGATATTATTGTATTAGGACATTCTATGGGCGGAAAAACAGCTATGACTTTTGTTTGTGAATATCCTGGACTAATTTCAAAATTAATAGTTGCCGATATTTCTCCACGATTTTACCCTATTCATCACGATGGTATTTTAAACGGATTATCTGCTTTAAATTTTGATGTTATAAAATCTAGAGGTGAAGCCGATAAAGTTCTAGCTGATTATGTGAGTGATTTTGGAACCCGTCAATTTTTATTAAAAAACTTGTATTGGGTTGATAAAGGCCAATTAGGGTTACGTATTAATTTAGAAGTTTTAAAAAATGAAGTAGGCGAGGTAGGAGAATCTTTGGCTTCTCATGCTACTTTTAATAAAGAGACTTTGTTTTTAAGAGGAGATCGTTCTGAATATATTGGTGTTGGTGATGAAGCTATTATTTCTAACCACTTTTCAAAAGCAAAAATAAAGACAATTTCAAATGCTGGACATTGGTTACATGCCGAAAATCCTAAAGACTTTTTTGCGGCTGTAATACAGTTTTTATAATAACCATGTTTTTAAATTTTTATAAAGAAAATTCTTATATTTACTTTCTGTTAAATTAAAATTATTACATGAAAATCGTTACTGTATTATTTGTTTTTTTATTATCAATTAGTAGTTTTTCTCAAAAGAAGCATCCAGATGGTCCTTATAAAGAGTATCATAAAAATAGCCAATTAAGAAAGGTAGGTGCTTATAAAAATGACAAAAAAGTTGGGATTTGGAAACATTATTTTGATAATGGAAACTTACATAAGCGTTATCTTCATGATAGCAAAGGCAAGTTTACCGGTATTGAAGAAATATATTCTAAAAAAGGTACTTTACTTAGTGACACAAAACAAACTGAAACAGGTAGTTTGATAACTAAAAAATTTTATGAAAGCGGTGAACTTTTTGCGGAATATGATGTAGTGTCAGCTAAAAGAAACAATTGGTTTTTTAAAGAAGGCAATTATAAAGAATATTATAAAAATGGTGTTTTAAAAATAGAAAGTTTATATACCAAAAACGAGCTTTATGGTGTATGGAAGCAATATTATGAAACAGGAGAAAAAGAATGGGAAGTTGAATACACAGAAGGCTACAAGCAAGGTGTTTATAAACAGTTTTATAAAAACAAAAAACTTAAAACTTTAGGTTTTCATGACTTAGATTTAAAATCTGGTATAGAAAAAAGATATGATTCTGAAGGAAATGAAACGCACAGTTTGAAATATAAAAAAGGAATTCTCAAAAATGCTGCGAAATTTTCAAATATAACAAGTGTAAATATTCCAGATGGTACTATATTAAGGGTCCCAATATTTCCAGGTTGTAACTTGCCTGGTAATTATTTAAAGAGGAACTGTATGTCTCAAAAAATAGGAACTTTTGTAAGCGAAAAATTTAATAAATCTTTTGCTCCTGATCTCGGTTTAGCAGGGAAGCAACGTATTAATGTTATTTTTAAAATAGATAAAACAGGAAAAGTAGTTGGCATAAGGGCTAGAGCCAACCATAGAGCTTTAGAGGCTGAAGCAATAAGAGTAATATCTTTGTTACCTAAAATGGTGCCAGGTTCTCAGTACGGTAAGCCTGTAAATGTGCCGTATAGTATGCCTATTATTTTTGATTTAAAAATAAAAGAGAAAAAAAAGAACAAATACAATTAAAGAATATTTAAAAATGAAACTAATAATTAAACTCCTATTAAACGCCATAGCCGTATTTGTAATTGCTCATTTTTAACAGGTGTTAGTGTCGATAATTATACAACAGCCATTATTGTAGCAATTGTTTTATCTGTTCTAAACTTATTAGTAAAACCCATATTAGTAATTTTAACTTTGCCTATAACCATTGTAACATTAGGCTTGTTTTTATTAATAATTAACGCTTTAATCATCTTATTAGCCGATAATTTAATTGATGGATTTTCAGTAAGTAGTATTTGGATTGCAGTATTATTTAGTATTTTACTTTCCATCCTGCAATCTTTCTTGCATTCTCTTTTAAAAGAAGGTAAAAAATAGCTAATAATCAAGCAATTAAAAACTTTGTTGGGATGTAAAAATATATTATTTTTGCATCCCAATTTTGGTAGCAAAAATTTAGGCCAAAATCATTTGTTAAATGCCTGTAAAGGTTTTATATCATTAAAATGAATATTACAAGAGAAAACGTAGATGCATTAAATGCTGTAGTAAAAGTAGATATCGCTAAAGAAGATTATAGCGATAAAGTTGAAAAAATCTTAACAGATTATCGTAAAACAGCAAATATTCCTGGTTTTAGAAAAGGTCATGTACCAATGGGAATGGTGAAAAAACAATACGGAAAAGCTGTTTTAGTTGATGAAGTAAACAAGCTTTTACAAGATGCTTTAAATAAATATTTAACTGAAGAAAAGTTAGATGTTTTAGGGCAACCATTACCAAAAACACAAGATGAAATTGATTGGGATGCTGATAAATTTTCTTTTGAATTTGAATTAGGTTTAGCTCCAGAATTTGATGTAGAGTTAAAAAGTAAAAAAGCCATCACACAATATCATATTATTGCTGATGATAAAATGATTGATGAGCAAATAGAACGTATTCAAAAACAATACGGAAAATTAGTTTCTCAAGATGCTGTTGAAGCAGATAGCGAAATAACAGGAGCTTATACAAACGAAGAAAAAGAAATAGATAATACGGTTACTATCACTTTAGATAAGTTTAAAGGAAAAGCAACTGCAAAACAATTTATTGGTGCTAAAGCAGGCGATGTTATTGTTTTGAAAACAAAAGGACTTTTTGAAGATGATCACGATTTAATGCATGCTTTAAAATTAGAGCATGATGCGGTTCATGGTTTAGATATTGAGGTGTCTTTCACTATTTCTGAAATTAATAAAAGAGAATTAGCAGATTTAGATCAAGATATTTTTGATAAACTTTTTGGTAAAGACGGAGGTGTAACTACGGTTACCGAATTAAGAGCAAAAATAAAAGAAGATGCTGAAAAGCAATTTGTTCAACAAGCCGATCAAAAATTATTAAATGATGTTACTGAGTATTTAGTTGATAATACAAAATTTGATCTTCCAGCAGAATTTTTAACTAAATGGATGCAAACATCTGGAGAAAAACAAATTGATGCAGATCAAGCTAGAGAAGAATACGCAAAATCTGAAAAAAGCTTACGTTACCAATTAATTGAAGGAAAGTTAATTGAAGGTAATAACATTCAAGTAACTATTGATGATATTAAAGATCATGCAAGAGAAATGATTAAAGGTCAAATGGCTCAGTTTGGTCAAATGAATCCTTCAGATAAAGAGTTAGATGATATTGCAGCTCGCGTATTATCAAATCAAGATGAAGCACGTCGTATATCAGAACAATTAATCAGTCAAAAGTTAATTACTTTATACAAAGAGAAAGCAAATATTAAGGTAAAAGAATTGAGCTATGAAAACTTTGTAAAAGAAGTTTATGGTGATAAATAATAAGCCTTTTATATAATAATTCCTTATATTTAGGCGCTTCAGTTTAGGAATTGAAGCGCCTAATTTATTAAGTGAATTCTCATTATTCTGATTAAAAGAATTTTATAGTTAAGTCACTTATTTGAAAATTAGAATCTTAACCTAAAAAAGAATAAATAAAATTATGGATTACGCTAAAGAATTTGAAAAATTCGCGATAAAAGATCAAGGTATAAGTAGTACATATTACAATAAAATTGTAAGCAGTATGTATCCTCAAAGTATGACTCCGTATATTATTGAAGAACGTCAATTGAATATTTCTCAATTAGATGTTTTTTCTCGTTTAATGATGGATCGTATTCTTTTTCTAGGAACCGGAATTAATGATAATATTGCAAATATTGTACAAGCACAGTTGTTGTTTTTAGAAAGTGTTGATGCTAACAAAGACATTCAAATGTATATTAATTCTCCAGGAGGAAGTGTATATGCAGGATTAGGTATTTATGATACTATGCAGTTTATAAAGCCAGATGTAGCTACTATTTGTACTGGTATGGCGGCATCAATGGGCGCTGTATTATTATGTGCAGGTGCTCAAGGAAAACGTAGTGGTTTAACACATTCTCGTGTTATGATTCACCAACCTTTAGGAGGTGCTCAAGGACAAGCAAGTGATATAGAAATTACTGCTAGAGAAATCTTGATTTTAAAAGAAGAACTTTATAAAATTATTAGTAAGCATTCAGGTCAAAGTTACGACAAAGTATATGAAGATAGTGACAGAGATTACTGGATGAAAGCCGATAAGGCCAAAGAATATGGCATGATTGACGAGATTTTAGCTCGTAATTAAATAAAAATTTGTAATTTTAAAGAATTGTTACAGAGGGATTTGTGACATTTTACTCTCAAAATAGATAAGATTAATGGCAAAAGAAGAGTTAGAATGTTCGTTTTGTGGTCGTAAAAAGCCTGAAACAAACTTATTAATAGCAGGATTAGATGCTCATATATGTGATAGATGTATAGAGCAAGCACATGGTATTGTTGTAGAAGAATCTAAACAAACAGATAGTAGCGATTTATCTGCAGAGTTAAAATTACGCAAACCACAACAAATTAAAACATTTCTCGATGAGTATATTATTGGGCAAGACATGACTAAAAAAGTAATGTCTGTTGCTGTATATAATCATTATAAACGTTTATTGCAACCGCCTACTAACGACGATATTGATATTCAGAAAAGTAATATCGTAATGGTTGGTCAAACAGGAACTGGTAAAACGTTAATGGCTAAAACCATAGCAAGAATGCTTAATGTGCCTTTAGCTATTGTTGATGCTACTGTTTTAACAGAAGCGGGTTATGTTGGCGAAGATGTAGAGAGCATTTTAACACGTTTATTACAAGCAGCCGATTATAATTTAGAGAAAGCCGAAAAAGGTATTGTATTTATAGATGAAATAGATAAAATTGCTCGTAAAAGCGATAATCCGTCTATTACGCGTGATGTATCTGGTGAAGGTGTGCAACAGGCATTACTTAAACTTTTAGAAGGTACTGTTGTTAATGTGCCACCAAAAGGAGGGCGTAAACATCCAGACCAAAAATTTATAGAAGTTAATACTGAAAATATTTTATTTATTGCTGGTGGAGCTTTTGATGGTATTGAACGTCATATTTCAAAACGTTTGAACATGCAAGCTGTTGGGTACAGTGCTTCTATGTCTGATGATGCTGTAGATCAAAGTAATTTGCTACAATATATTATTCCAAAAGATTTAAAAGATTTTGGATTAATTCCAGAGATTATAGGAAGACTTCCAGTGCTTACTTATATGGATCCTTTAGATGCTAAAACATTAAGAGCGATACTTACAGAGCCTAAAAATGCTATTATTAAACAGTATAAAAAACTGTTTAATATGGATGAAATTGATTTTTCTATTACAGATGGTGCTTTAGACTATATAGTAGGAAAAGCAATAGAGTATAAATTAGGGGCTAGAGGATTACGTTCGCTTTGTGAAGAGATTTTAACAGATGCGATGTTTGAACTACCTAGCAGCGAAGAGAAAATACTTAATGTTACAAAACTTTATGCTGAAGATAAATTAACAAAAACAACGTTGAAGAAGCTTAAAGCAGTTTCATAATTAAAGTTGTATTTAAAGTTATAAAAAAACCACGCTAATAGCGTGGTTTTTTTGTTTTATGGATGTTAATTAATAAAGGACATTATGAATAAATCTAAATGATTATTTTTAGTAAATATTTTATGAGGGATTAAAAATAGTTACGGCCTTTTATTTCAATTTGTTTTTAACACTTCTTCAAAAGTATACTTAATTAGCGCAGATACAAAGCGTTTTGTTTTTGTTTTAGATAAACAAGAAGAAATACTCGTTTAAAAACTTTTGAGGATACACTTAGTCGATTTAAAGGACGATTAACTAATTATTTACCTGTTTATTATCACTAGTTCAACACGTCTATTCGTTTGAAGTTGTTCTTTAGAGCAATTATTTCCGCAATCAATTAATGGCTCCGTTTCACCATAACCTTTAGATCGTAATCTGTCTTTTGAAATTCCATTAGTTACTAAATAATTTAATACAGAAGCAGCTCGATCATTTGATAATTTTAAGTTAAATGAATCTTTCCCTACATTATCAGTATGCGCATTAATTGCTAATTTCATTTCTGGATGCTCATTTAGAACATATATAATCTTATTTAAGATACGATGTAATTCTTTTTTAATATTTGATTTATTAGAGTCAAAGAATATATTATCAGCTACTAATCTTAATTCTCTTTCAACATCATAAGCTGGTTTTGGTTTGGATAATTCTAAGTTTTTAAAATATGTTGTTTCAAAAGATCTATTAGCAAGGAAATCTATATTTAAATCATCAAAATTTTCTTTAGATACTGATATAGTGTAATTCTCAAACGGAATAACGTTAAAGCTATAAGCGGCATCACTATCAGTAATCGATCTAGATATTTCAACACCTTCATCGTCCTTTAATATAACCACAGAGTTAGGAAGAATCTTTTTTGCTTTTAAATCAAAAACTTTACCTTTTAAAGTTTGAATGATTTCTTCATTAATTGCAGTATAGATGTCATAACTACGTCTGCCATTTTTGTATTCTCTATTTGAGGTTACGTATCCTTTATTCTTGGCAGCTAAAGTATAAGCAATTTCATTGTGATATGAATTAATAGTTACACCTAAGTTTCTAGGTTTTCTATATTCATTTTTAGAAGAAATTTTACTAACAAAAACATCAAAACCACCTACGTTTCTATGACCTTTAGATGAAAAGTATAAGTATTTGTCATCTTTAGAAAGTGACGGGTATTTATCATCAAATGGTGTGTTTACTAATTTTCCTAAATTTTTAGGGTTTCCAAGTGATCCATCTTTTTTAATAGTAGAAACATATAAATCAAATCCTCCAATACCATCAGGCATGTTTGAAGAAAAATATAATTTATCTCCTTGATGACTAACATAAGGGTTTTCAATAGAAAAGCCTTCTTTATTAATACTTAATAGCTCTTGGTTTATCCAATTACCATGAGAGTCTTTTTCAAGAATAGCTTTGTATAATTTGTATATCGAAGAATTTTCTTTAATACTTCTTGTGTAGTATACTGTATTTTGATCTGGTGAAAATGATAATTGGCCTTCATTATATTTTGAATTGAGGATTCTAGAAAATAACAAGGGTTTACTTAACCGTCCATTTTTATCAATATCTAAGCAATATAGATCTTTATAACCTTCACCCGTTTTTGGGTCTTTTTTAGCAAAGGGACCTAATTTTTTTGAAGAAACCATAATAGCTTTATTTCTGAAAAATCCTGAGCTAATTTCAGAGTATTCGCTATTAATATTTAATTTTAAAAGGTCAAAATTAAATCCGTTAGGGCCAATTTCATCTGCTTTATTTTTTACTTTACTAGTATACTTTTTGAAAATTTTATTATTGATAGAAAAATGATTTTCAGCAATAATATTTGATGTTTCTTGGCTGAATGATAAAAGCGATAAAAAGAAAATAAGAATGAAAAATTTAGTTTTCATTTTTTGAGAGGGTTTGGAGGATTAATTAGTTGGTAAATATAATTGTTAGTCTAATTCTTGTAAAAAAATATTAGACCAAGCGTTTATATATTCGTTAACTAATTGTTTTAAAGGGTGTTCGGTTTGTAAACTAGTAAGGGGTTAAAAGTTTAGTCCTAGTAAATCCTCCATATAATCTCTAGTATTAGAAAGACGTGGTATTTTGTGTTGTCCGCCTAACTTATCATTTTGTTTTAACCAATCATAAAATAAATTTTCACGGGCAATATTAATTTTTGGTTTATTCAGTGTTATATTGTTATAACGCTTTGCTTCATAATCTGAGTTTAGTGATTTTAATGCATTATCAAATAATTCATTAAAATAATGAATGTCTTCTGGAGGTGTTTTAAACTCAATAAGCCATTCGTGTCCTCCTTTTTCTTTACCTTCCATAAAAATAGGAGCAGCAGTATAATCTACAATTTCAGCTCTAGTACGTTTACATACTTTCTTCAAGGCATCTTCGGCATTTTCAATAATAAGTTCTTCTCCAAAAACATTAATATGGTGCTTGGTACGCCCAGTAACTTTTATCTTGTAGGGGTTTGTAGAGGTAAATCTAACGGTATCTCCAATTTTGTAACGCCATAAACCAGCATTAGTGGTAATAATAACCGCATAATTTTGGTTTAATTTAACCTCACTTAATGGAATGGCTTTTTCATCAGGAGTGGCATAAATGTCTATGGGAATAAATTCATAGAAAATACCATAATCTAACATTAATAGTAATTCACTAGAGTTGTTTCTGTCTTGAATAGCAAAAAAGCCTTCCGAAGCATTATATATTTCGTAATATTTAAAATCTTTTTCAGGGAGTATTTTTTTATACTGATCCTTGTATGGTGTAAAGCTAACGCCTCCGTGAAAATACACTTCTAAATTGGGCCAAACATCATGTAGACTTTGTTTGCCAGTAGTTTCTAAAACATTATTAAGTAAAACAAGCATCCAGGAAGGTACACCTGCTAGACTGGTTACGTTTTCATTAATAGTTTCATCAACAATAGCTTGCATTTTATGTTCCCAATCGCTCATTAAGGATACTCTATTGCTTGGTGTGCTACTAAATTCTGCCCAGAAAGGCATATTGTCAATTAAAATAGCCGATAAATCCCCAAATATAGTCCCGTTTTCTTTAAGTAACTCTTTACTACCACCTAGACGTAAACTCTTTCCTGTAAACAGTTGTGAATCTTCATTATTATTTAAATACATGCAAAGTAAATCTTTACCAGCTGCATAATGGCAATCTTCAAGTGATTCTTGGCTTACCGGAATAAATTTACTTTTTGCTCGAGTGGTACCGCTAGATTTTGCAAACCATTTAATTGGAGTAGGCCAAAAGAGATTGTTTTCGCCTTTCATAGCGCGTTCAATAACATTTTGCCACCCATCATAATTTTTAATAGGAATGCGTTCCGAAAATTCTTTATAATTTTTTATAGATGCAAAATCATATTCTTTACCAATTTCAGTATCTTTTGCAATATCTAAAAGACTTAAAAGCAATTCGTTTTGTACTTCATTAGGATATTTTAAAAACAATTCTATTTGATGAAATCGTTTTTTTAAAAACCAAGAAGCAACAGAATTAACTAATGGTATTGGCATATTTGTTTTATATTTAAGATCTTAAAAATAACACTTTTTTTTATGACCTACCAAGGTGTTTTAACAAAAATGGAAACAGAGTTTTCAAGTCCTATTCAATACTATTTAGTATTTGAAAATGATTTTTTAAATATGAATCAATTGTTGAACAAGAATGTTACGATTGAATTCGTTAAATATCAATGTTTAAATTGCGGATTAGACAAGCCTATTTATAGACAAGGATTTGATAAACAATGCTTTTACGAAGTGCCACAAGCTGCAGATTGGATTATGCGCCCAGAGCTAAGTAAAGCACATTTAGGTATTGAAGATCGTGATTTAGAGTTTGAAAAGAAGGCACAATTACAACCTCATATTGTGTATTTAGCAAATTCTAGTAATGTAAAAGTTGGTGTTACAAGAAAAGGACAAGTGCCAACCCGTTGGATAGATCAAGGCGCACATGAAGCTATTGAAATTGTTGAAGTACCCAATAGGTATTTAGCAGGTGTTACCGAGGTTGCTTTAAAAAGTTATGTAGCAGATAAAACCAATTGGCGCAAAATGCTAAAAAATGAGATTGAAGATGAAAATTTAGTTGAATGGCGCGAACGTTTGAAGCAATACATTCCTGATGAAGCCAAAGAGTATTTTATTGAAAGTAATAGCGAAACGAATATTGAGTTTCCTGTTTTTAAATACCCTGAGAAGCCTAAGAGTTTAAATTTAAAAAAGGAGCTTTCGTATACAGGAAAGTTAGTTGGAATAAAAGGTCAGTATCTTATTTTTGAAGATAATACGGTTTTTAATGTGAGAGCTAACGAAGGTTTAGTTGTAAATATTTCTGTAAACTAAAAATCCCATTTATAAGTTATTATAAATGGGACATATATAGTGTAGAGAGTTAAAGACTAAATATCTTCTTGATCTCTTAAGTTTTGAATGTATTCAGCTTTTTGAATTTGACGACGTCTTTTAACAGAAGGCTTAGTAAAAAACTGGCTTTCTCTTAAGTTTTGCATCACTTTAATGTTTCTGTGTTTACGTTTGTAACGTTTTAAAGCGCGCTCTATGTTTTCGCCGTCTTTAATAATAATTTTTAACATATATAATTTTAATTAATTGATATTTAATCTAAGACGTTTAACTAAAAAAGCCTTTGTTTTTATGTGATAAAATGGTTTTTTCTTGAAAAAGAACGCGACAAAGATAGTACTTTATTTTTGTAATACCCGAAACTAATTGAGTAATCAGCTAAAATAGACCCTATTAATTAATAATAGAAAGGTAGAAAAGCTCAAAAATAGTTATTTTATTGTGTCTTTTTGTTTCTTCTTTCCGCCTAATAAGCCTCCTAATACATTTTTAATAGCTGTATTGGTTTTGTTTTTTGTCGAATCTGTTTTAGTAGTTGTTTTGTTACCACCAATAATACCTCCTAAAACATCTTTAACAGTATTGTTTTGTTGTTGTTTTACAGAGTCTGTTTTTGTTTTGTTACCTCCAATAACATCTCCAATTAAATCTGCTACCTTGTCTTTTCCTTTGTTAAGAAGTTTTTGTTTTTCAATTTCAACAAGTTGTTTGGTCAGGTTTGAAACACCACTTGTTAAATCTGTTTTAACTGTAGGGCTTGTGTAAGACCCACCAATACTTGCAGTCACAGGAATTGTGATGTTTTTAGCGTCCTCACTATCAATTTTTCCAATTAATTGATTGACGTCACTTCCTAAATATTTTGCAGGCACATTAAAAATGGCATTGTAATCCAGTGTTTTGTCAAAACCATGGCTTCCAGAAACGGTGATGGCAATATCTTCATATTTTAAATCGAAAGGTTTTACGCTTACTTTTCCGTTTGCAAATTCTAGTTTTGTTTTTAAGTCTTTTAAATCAAGTTTATTAAAATCTATAAAACCTAAAGCGCCTTCTAATTTGCTAAACAATTCGCCTTTATTAGCATTTATTTTTGAAGTTAGTAACTCAGTTAAAGCATTACCCGAAACTGTGCTTAAATTAGGAGAGAATTCAGAGTCTAAATCACCAGATAAATTAATGTTTGTATTTAATTTTCCTTGAAGCAGTTTCGCAATAGGTGCTAAACTTTGTAATAATTCTAAATTTTTAAAAGACTTCCCAATGTCAAATCCATCTATATTAAGGTCTAGATTAAAAGTAGGTGTTTCTTTTTTTGTAGATACATTACCAGCTACAGATAATGCGCCATCAAATAAACTAGATGTTAAATCTTTTAAATTAGCTTGTTGGTCTTTTATTAAAAGCGTTCCATTTACATCTTTTAAATTCAAATTATCATACACAACCGTTTTTGCATTGGCATTAATAGTACAATCTAAAAAGGCTGGTATTTTTAACGATTCTTCAGGAGATGTTGTTTTGTTTTCTGTAGCAACATCTTCGTCTGCCGTCATGAAATCACTAACTTTAAACAAATTTGAATTCACATTAAAATCACCTTTTAAAGTATTATCACTTAATAGAAATCCTAATAAATTTTTAATGCTTCCTGTCGCATTTAAATCGCTATCTCCCGTTTTTGCTTTAAAATTATTTAATGAAACCGTGCTAGGATTAAAGCTCATATCGGCGTTATAAATATGAATAGGGTTTACAATGTCTTCCGAAGAGAATACAAAATCAGTAATACTCGCAGAACCATTATTTTTAATACGTGCGTATGCATTGGTTTCTAGGGCATTCATATCAAACGCCGTATTAATGTTTGCTTTTAAAATACCGCTTAACGTATTGTCTAATTCAACAGGATACACTTTTGTAATGTTTGCTAAATTTAAAACGCCATCAATACTGGCATTAACAAACATGTTTTTAGTAATGTTTTTTATAGTTGCCGATGATTTAAAAACATCATCATCAATTTTAAAATTCAATTTTTCAATAGAAACAAAAGTGTCATCTACGTTTCCAGTTGTGTTTTTTATGGAAGTGTTTATAGAAATGTTTTCAACACGTTTCGGTAAATCTGGATATTTAAAAGAGGCATTGTTTGAAGCGATATTAATATCTAAATGCGGAATAGTATTATCTGAACTAATTCCTTTAATAATACCTTTTACTTTAAAATCGCCAGAAGTTTCAACGTCTTCAATATTTTTTGAATATTCTTTAGGAACTAAGGCTAAGAAATTTTTGAAATCAGATTCTGGGTTTTCAAAAGTAATGTCTATTTCTTGTCCGTTTTCTAATAATTTCAAATATCCTTGAAACTCTAAGGGCAATTGGTTAATAAAGCCTTTATTATCTTTAAAGGTATAAACGCTATTGGTAAGGTCTAAACCAATTATAGCATCTAGTTTTAAGGCGTTATTGTTTAAATAATTCGTGCTATCCATTGCGATACTAATATTTGCATCACTTTTGGTATTTAACTCAGATTTATCGGTAGAAAAAATACCGTTTCCATTATGATTAAGTTCGGAAATATGGACTAAAATATTAGAAGCTTCATCAATATAAGTAAAGGCACTATTATTAATACTATAGTTTTCTAAGCTAAAAGAAAAACTACTTGGGTCTGTTGTGTCTGTAGTAGGGGTTTCATCTTCTTTGGTAATATCGTAATTATTGTTGCCAAATTTATCTGTTTTTAAAGTAATTAAAGCTTCATCTATATCAATAGATTTTACAACAATAGGACCGTCACTAGTACTTTTAAACAATTCTTTTATAGACATGGTAAACGAAATATCTTTAGCCGTAGCAAAGGTTTCGTCTTTAAAAGGTTCAAAATTGGTGATAGCCAAATCGCTTACGCTTACATGTGCTTGCGGAAAACTTTTAATAAAACTTAAACTAACATCGCTAAATTCTACTTGGGCATTTACGTTTTCGTTTATAAAACGTTTCACCATATCTTTTATTTGTCCTTGAAAAGCAAAAGGAATGGCTATTAAAAGTGCTAAAATAATTAGAATGCTAATGCCTAAGATTTTTAAAGCTTTTTTCATAAATTTTCGGTTCTTAACTTTGAATTTTACAAAGATATACGTAAAAATGACGATAAAAGCTTACATGTGCGTTAATCTAATGCTAAATTATTAGAGCATATCTATTTCTTCATTCACTTTTAAGTTGAAGCGTTTTCTAAATAAATACACGCCTAAATATAGAAACGGCGTGTCTAAAAAAGCGATAATTACTTTAAAAAGAAAACCACTAATAAGTAAGCCTTTAAAATTTGCCCAATCAATAATGCCAAAAGAACATAATAGTGTTACAATAGTAAAGGTATCTACAAATTGAGAAAACCAAGTTGAAAAATTATTTCGCAACCATAAATGCTTCCCTTTGGTTAATCGTTTCCAGAAATGATAGATTTGAATATCTATAAATTGCGCAAATAAATAGGTAAGCATACTTGCAAAAACAGCAATAGCCGAATTACCAAAAACGGTATTAAACATATCGTCTTTTACGTAAGACCACGAAGTTGCAGGTACATTACTGGCGGTATAAATAATTAAAAGTGAAAACAATGAAGCAAAAATACCAGTAATAACCACATCGTTAGCTCGTTTTTTACCGTAAATTTCGCTTATTAAGTCGGTTATTAAAAAAGTGATAGGATAAGGTAAGATGCCAACGGAGATTTCGAAAAGTTTGCTTCCAAAAATCTCAATATCTAGCGGGTACCAATAAAAGAATTTTTGGAAAATTAAGTTTGAAACCACTAATGATGTTATAAACAAAGCTCCTAAAAGGATGTAAATATGTTGTGCGGCATGTTTATCTTTTAATGACATATAATTTGTAAATAAATATTTTTGTCAGTTCGATTTCTTATTATGGTGTTAGTTAGAGCTATATGACATAAGAATATTGTTTCGATATAATTTGTGAATAAATAGCTTCTGTAAATATAAAGGAAACCATTTACTTTTCATTATTTTGTCTTTCTATGGTGAAACCAACAACATATCATATCGCATTAGGAAGTAATAAAGGCGATAAATTGAAGCATTTACAAGCTGCCGCTGATGCTATCTATATTCGTATTGGAAATATTAAACTGATTTCTAAAGTCTACAAATCACCAGCATTGGGGTTTGAAAGTGATGATTTTCTTAATTGTTGTTTGGTTTTGGAAAGTGATTTGCAACCCCAAGAGGTGCTCGATAATTTGTTGGATATTGAAACGAAATTAGGTAGAACACGAAGTGAAGGAGCTGGTTATGAAGCCAGAACAATAGATTTAGATATTGTTTTAGTAGAAGATAAAATTATAGCTACTGAAACCTTGCAAGTGCCACACCCAGAAATGAGTAAGCGCAAGTTTGTATTACAGCCGCTTAATGATATTGCTTCAAAAGTGAAGCATCCAAAATTTGGAACAGAAATATCTGTTTTGTTAGATGAATGTGAAGACGAATCGGTTTTAGAACCCATTAAGATTTGGCTTAAAAACCCTAGAAAAGTTTGTAATTTGGCTAAGTATAATTACATAGCAATTGAGGGTAATATTGGATCTGGAAAAACCAGTTTAGCAACCAAAATAGCGCACGATTTTAATGCGAAATTGATTTTAGAACGTTTTGCCGACAATCCGTTTTTACCAAAATTTTATGAAGATGCGCAGCGTTATTCGTTTCCTTTAGAAATGTCTTTTCTTGCTGATAGGTATCAGCAAATTTCTGACGATTTATCGCAACTCGATTTATTTAAAGATTTTATTATAAGTGATTACGATGTGTTTAAGTCACTCATATTTTCTAAAATAACCTTGCAAGGCGATGAGTTTATGTTATACCGAAAACTCTTTTATTTAATGTATAAAGAGTTACGTAAACCAGATTTATACGTGTATTTATACCAAAATACAGCACGTTTGCAAGCGAATATTAGAAAACGCGGACGCGATTATGAGCAAAATATTGCCGATGATTATCTTGAAAAAATAAACACAGGCTATTTAGAGTTTCTAAAAACTCAAACAGATTTCAACGTTAAAATTATTGATGTCTCTGACAGAGATTTTGTTGAGAATCGAAGTGATTATTTGTGGGTTTTGAAAGAAATTTGCGAATAAATGGAAACCTTAATTTTAAATAATGAAGAACGTAAAGCGATCATTTATTTATTAAATATTCGTTTAAAAAGAATACCTATTGAGTTTCCTAAATGGACTGAGAATTCGAAGAGTTGGAAGAACGAATATTATTATCCAATATTGACAACTAGAGGTAAACTTGAAAAAGGTAAAAGTAATTTTAAAAATATAGAAATTGGAATAATGCTTAGTTGTGTTAATGAATATTCACCAGTTGAACATTTTGTAGATGATATTACTGGATTTGAAAATACTAAATTTAAAGAACCTTTTAAGTCAATTTATAAGAAAATCAAGTTTTTTTATTAAAACACTTCAAATAAAGTTGTCACAATTCTCCCTTTCCCGTCCTCTAAAACATGTTCCCCAAGCTGTTTTTTTTCTTTAATCTTCAAATTAAAAGGAGCTTCTAATATATTAACACCACTGTTTTGTTTTAGTCTTATGCCTTGTCCCGAAATAATGTCTTTGTTTGGTGTAAAGTTTCCAAATGGGATATGTTCCGTTAGAATAATGTATTTGTAAGCTGTTAATTTTTTTGCTACTTCTTCAATCTCTTTATTAGATAAATGTTGAAGTACTTGCCTAAGTATAATACAATCTCCATGTGGAAGCTCATCTTTTACAATATCCAAACAATAAAATTCTAGGTTTTCTTCTTTGAATATTGTTTTGTTTCTTTCAATAAGATTTTCAACAATATCTATGGCAATATATTTTTTGGAATGTTTAGTGAGGTATTTTCCAATATTAAAATCGCCACAACCTAAATCGCAAACAACTAAGTCGTTGTTGTGCGATTTTAAAAATGCTGTTATAACTTTTAAATAAGGATTTATAATTTCTGGATTATGAGAACCTGCTCCAGAATAAAAATCGAATTCCTCTCCACCCCAAAGATGCATGTCATAAATCTGGTTCATGACATCTTTTGTTGGCCAAGGCGTTTTTACTTTTTTTGTCACTTATTATATTAAATATCTTTGTTTAATTATATCTAAATGATGCATTTCATGTCCGATAGTAGCTTTTAAAAACTCTTCAATAGTTAATTCGAATTTCCAAGCTTTACCAGTTAGTAATAATTGCTCTGGAGAAAGAGACTCTATAAAACTTAAGGACGCATTCCTTACATTATCTAAATCAGTTAGTAATTGACTAAAAGGCTGTTCGTTAAATCTACTATTTTCAACATATAAATTTTGTTCATATCCAGGTAAAAGGGTTTTGTCTTTTCTACTAAAGCACAAAGCACGATACATCATAATTCTTTCATGGTCGGTAATATGACCAATGATTTGCTTGATACTCCATTTGCCATCAGCATAACGATAGGTTGATTGGTCTTCTGTTAAAGTGCCTAGTAATTTTATATACTGTTTAGATTTAAAAACTTGTTTATAATCGTTGTTGCCTACACATTCAATGTAATAAGGAAATCCATCACTTATTTTGTGTTTCATATTAATTGTTTTTCAGAAGTTTATAAAGGGTTTGGATCTATTTCAATTATTTAAATTCACCGATAGCGAAGTTAGATTTTTTAAGCTTTAGAATCAAGTTATTCCATTTTATGATGTTTTTCTACAACAGAATTACACAAAATGGATGTAAAATAACAAATATAGGTTAGTGTAAAATTGTTATGCTTAATTATTTTTGAAGCATACTTATGTTCTAAATACGACACTAAATATAAACAAATGAAATATTACAATAGCTTTAAGGAGCTTAAAGACATTGCACATACAGAACTCTTTACGGCTTTGGTAGGCGATGTTATGGATAAAATGGGGTATTTACATCAGTTTTTACCCGCTGGAATAAAACCAGTAAATTCAAAATCGATTGTTTTTGGTAAAGCTATGCCAGTGCTAGAAGCCGATGTTTTTGGCGAGCAATTAGATAAAACATCTAACAATTATATTAATAAGCCTTTCGGAATCATGTTTGAAGCGCTTGATAGTCTTCAGGAAGACGAAGTATACATTTGTACGGGCTCTTCGTTACGCTATGCACTTTGGGGTGGTTTAATGAGTACAAGAGCTATGAAATTAAAAGCATCAGGAGCTGTTGTAGATGGTTATTCAAGAGATACAAATGAGGTTTTAAGACTCGGTTTTCCTGTTTTTAGTATGGGAACTTATGCACAAGATCAAGGGCCGCGAGGAAAAGTGATAGATTACAGAGTACCTATAGAAATAGGCAATGTTAGAATTAATCCAGGCGATATTATTTATGGCGATTTAGATGGCGTTGTTATTGTTCCGCAAGAAATTCAAGATGAAGTTTTTGAAAAAGCTTTAGAAAAAGCACGCGGAGAAAAATTAGTTTTAAAAGCACTTCAAGACGGTATGAGTACCGTAGAGGCTTTTGAGAAATTTGGTATCATGTAATAAATAGAATGAAAATGAAAGCATTTAGTTTAGAAGGAAAAAAAGCAGTCATTACAGGAGGTGGAAGCGGTATAGGTTTAGGTATTGCGAATACATTTATTGATGCTGGCGCTGAAGTTTTAATTATTGGAAGAAACGAGCAGAAGTTAATTGATGCTAAAGAAACATTAGGAGATAACTGTAAGTATAAATCGTTTGATGTAAGTGATTTAGATAGAATTCCAGAGCTTGTTGAAGACATTGAAAGTAATTGGGGAGCTGTTGATATTTTAATAAATTGTGCAGGTGCTCATTTGAAAAAAAATGCAGTTGATACTACTGATAGTGAGTTTTTAGGTATTTTGAATGTGCATTTAATGAGTGTTTTTGCGCTTACCAGAGCATTTTCAAAACGAATGATAGAAAGACAACACGGATCTGTTATTCTTATTAGTTCTATGACAGCTATTATGGGAATGAAACAAGTAGTGGCTTATTCTACTGCTAAAGCTGCACTTTTAGGAATGACGAGAGGCTTGGTTGCAGAACTTGCTGTAGATAATGTGCGCGTAAATATTATTGCTCCAGGATGGATAGAATCGCCCATGTTGCATAAAGCTATAGATCATGATTTACCGAGAAAAACTAAAATTTTAAGCAGGATCCCTACAGGTAAATTTGGAATGCCAGAAGATATTGGTAATGCTGCTCTTTACTTAGCGTCTGATGCTGGAAAATATATAAACGGTGTATTCCTTCCTGTTGATGGAGGTGCCGCTGGAGGATTCTAATAACCAACTAAAAACCATAAAATGCCAACTAAAACCACCACCACAAATACTAACACAAAAGATTCTAAAATAAGATGGGTTATTGTTGCCTTACTATTTTTTGCAACTACTATTAATTATATAGATAGGCAAGTTATAGGGTTACTGAAACCTTTTATTGAAAAGGATTTAAATTGGACAGAGGCCGATTACGGATACATTGTTACAGCATTTCAGATTGCCTATGCTATAGGGCTTTTAATTAGTGGGAGACTATTAGATAAGCTAGGTTCTCGACTAGGCTATACGTTAGCTATTATAGTTTGGAGTGTTGGTGCTGTATTACATGCCGTTGTAAATTCAGTTATGGGTTTTGGTATTATGAGGTCTATTTTAGGTGTTGGAGAAGCAGCTAATTTTCCAGCAGCCGTAAAAACGGTGGCAGAATGGTTTCCAAAAAAAGAACGCGCTTTAGCGACTGGTATTTTTAATTCAGGCTCCAATATTGGTGCTATTGTGGCGCCTTTAATTGTAGTAGGTATTACACTTTCTTTAAATTGGAAATGGGCATTTATTATTACCGGATTATTAGGTTTTATTTGGATTATTTTTTGGCTTTTAATTTATAGAACACCAGAAAAACATAAAAAAGTTTCAGCCAAAGAATTAGCTTATATTTTATCTGATAATGATTCTGAAGAGGAAGACATAGATAGTAAAGAAATTACTTGGGGTTCTTTATTTAAACACAGACAAACTTATGCTATTTGTTTATCGCGATTTTTTACAGATTGGGTTTGGTGGTTTTTCCTTTTTTGGGCACCCGATTTTTTAAATAAAACTCAAAATATCAATTTAAAAGATTCCATCATGCCACTTATTGTAATTTATACCATGGCTAGTATTGGCGGTATTTTTGGTGGTGGATTATCTTCTAAATTTATAAAAATTGGTAAATCAATCGATTTTGCCAGAAAAACAGCCATCTTAATTTGTGCCATGTTGGTATTGCCTTTAATTTTTGCTACTCAGTTTAATAACCTTTGGATTGTTGTTGTTATTATTGGGTTTGCCACAGCAGCTCACCAAGGATGGGCATCTAATATTTTTACAGTAGTTTCAGATATTTATCCTAAAAAGGCAGTGGCTACTATGGTAGGACTTTCAGGGTTTACAGGGGCTATTGGTGGTGCTTTCGCAGCATCGTTTGTGGGGCTTGTTTTAGACATTAGTGGGAGTTATACCCTAATATTTGTTATTGCAAGTACCATGTATTTATTAGCGTGGTTGATATTAAAACTAATGATTCCAGAAATAAAACCTATTGAAAACTAAGATGGAAAATTTTGTTCAGTTACATCCTAATGATAATATTGTTATTGCTTTAAAAAACTTTGAAGACGATACTGTTATTAGTGTAAACGGAAAAGAAATACAATTAAAAGTAGCTATTGGTTTTGGTCATAAAATAGCTATAAAGTCCATTGAAAAAGGAGAGAAAATATTAAAATACGGACTTTCTATTGGAAGTGTTACGCAACACATATCTGCTGGCGAGCATGTACATAGTCATAATCTAAAAACTGATTATTTAGTTGTTAATGAGAAATAATATTTTTTTTCTATAAAAGTTAAGTTTATAAAATGCAGGGATATTTAAGGAAAGACGGAAGAAAAGGCATTCGAAATGTTATTGTTGTTACTTACTTAGTGGAGTGTGCGCATCATGTAGCACGATTAATAGTTTCTGAGTTTAAAGGACAGGAAGTTCATTTAATAGGTTTTAGTGGTTGTGCTCCTAATGATTATGCACAAAATATGATGGAAAATCTTTGTACGCACCCTAATGTTGGTGCCGTTCTTTTGGTGTCTTTAGGCTGTGAAAATTTTAATAGAAATGAATTGTCTAAATGTATTTCCGAGTTAGGAAGACCTGTTGAAAAATTAGTAATCCAAGAATCTGGAGGTACACTAACGTCTGTACAATCTGGAATTGCTATTGTAAATGGTTTTATTTCTGAGCTAAAAAATACGAAGAAAGTCGATTTTAAAATTTCAGACTTGATGGTTGGAACTATTTGTGGAGGATCTGATGCGACGAGTGGATTTACTGCAAATCCATCTATTGGAAAAGCATTCGATAAACTAATTGCAAACGATGCTATTTGTATGTTTGAAGAACCAGGAGAATTAATGGGTTGCGAACATTTAATGGCAGAAAGAGCCGAAAATGATGAGGTTGGAAACCAATTAGTAGCCTGTATTAAAAAAGCGGATAACTATTATAAAAAAATGGGCCATGATAGTTTTTCTGCAGGCAATGCTGTTGGCGGTTTAACAACTATTGAAGAAAAATCTTTGGGATCGTACTCGAAAAGTGGTAGTTCGCCAATTAAGGCTTTAATTCGCCCAGGAGAACGACCAACAGAGGCTGGTTTGTATTTTATGGATGTGGTTCCAGATGGTGACGCTTTATGGGGATTTCCTAATATTAACGACAATACTGAAATTGTAGAAATGATTGCTAGCGGTTGTCATATTATTCTATTTTCAACAGGTAGAGGTTCTGTAGTAGGTTCTGCAATATCTCCAGTAATTAAAGTTTGTGGAAACCCAAAAACTTACGAGAATTTAGCAGGGGATATGGATATAAACTCAGGTAAAATAATTACTGAAGGCGCTTCATTAGATGCATTGGGAGATGAAATTTATATGCTTATTGAAGAGGTAATTAATGGGCAACAAACCAAGTCTGAAATGTTAGGGCATCAAGAATTTGGATTAGGCTATAAGTATTTCGAGTACGGAAAGAAAAACTGCGATATGTAATTATAAGTTTTCATTTCGCCATTTATTAGGAGGAATGCCTTCAATGGCAGAAAACCATCTACTTACGTGGTTGGCATCTTCAAATCCTAGACGGAAGGCAATTTCTTTAACTGATAAATTCTGGTTTTTAAGAAGCTCTTTAAACTTTTTGAGTTTATTAAATTGAATTTCTTCGTAAATAGTATTCTTTGTTACTTGTTTAAACCGTGTATACAAGCTTTTCCTGCTAATGTTGGTGACATCAACAACATTAGTTACTGTTAAATTTAAATGTGTGTTGTTTCTAATATAATGGAGTGCTTTTATAACTTCGGGGTCATTGCAGGCAATAATGTCTGTAGAACTGCGCTCAACAATACCTAAAGGTTCTGTTGGAATCATAAAGTCTTTTGTAATTTCTCCATGCATCATGCGGTCTAAAACTTTACAAGCATTATAAGCTGCTTTGGAATGATTTCGTGAAATACTAGACAATTTTGGATGTGTCATATTGCATAATAGTTCATCATCATCAATGCCTAAAATGGCTATTTCATACGGGATTTTCAAACCGCCAATAGAGCATGCATTAATTAGCATCTGTCCAAAATCATCATTACAACATAATATACCAATGGGTTTGGGTAAAGATTTTAACCAGGCTATTATATTTTCAAAATCATATATTAATGCTTTTTTCGATTTTACTTCAGCTAAATAGCTAGAAATAGTAATACCGTTTAATGCTGCATGATTTTTAAAACTTATTAATCTGTCATCAGACCAAGCTAAATTTTTCAAACCAAAAAAGGCCAGGTTCTTAAAACCATGAGATAAAAAATAATCAACAGCCATTTTTCCATCTGCTTCATAGTTACCTTTAAGATATGGCGAGCTATCAATATATGCCATACTGTTAGCCTGTATAAAAGGTACACCAAGCTCGGTAATTACAGACATATTATCAATATTCTCAAGAATACAACCGTCAGGTTTCATGAGTTTTATGAGTTTGCCAATATCTTTTGTTTGTGATGTTTTAAGGTAGTAAGCAGGTTCAAAAATAATTTCCCAATTAGAAAATTGATTATTGTATTCATGAATTCCTTTGAGTAAATCACGTCCATAACCACGACCAGATTCTAATTGAACAAAAACCTTTTTCATTTATTTATATTTGGTTTGTTAATTAGTTTTGATCGAATTAATTTACAATTTGAATCTAAAAAGAAGGTTTCTACTTCTGGTACTTCTTGATTACTAAGTATTTCAATTCGGTTTCGCCAACATTTTTAATGCCATGTTCCATCCAAGAAGGACAGTAAAAGGTACTGTATGCGCCAGCTACTTTGGTTTTTCCGTCTAAATAAAATTCGGCAGTGCCTTCAACTATAAAAAAGAATTCGTCTTCAACATGTTTATGTGGTGGGTGTGTTGCTTTTCCTGGTGCCACAACACTCATTTTTAAAGTTCTGCCATCTAAAAAATCTTTATCGGCAAACCAATATTGATAACCCACTTTGGTTGGTGTGGTTTTGTCCATTGTGAGTGTAGAAACGCAGTTTTCAATAGAGTATTCTTTTTCAGTTTCTAATGTTTCTTGAGCTGATAAAGAGAAACAAACAGAAAATAAAAGGCACAGACTTAAAAATAGATTTTTCATGAGTATATGATAAATGATTTTAGCTAATTTATCAATTTTTAGATTAATCAACTGTATTGAAATGAATATCATTTAGTTGAATGCTTTCATTTGGCATACTTAAGGCTTTAGCATTGGTGTTAAAAACAATATTATCAAGCGTTACGTTTTCGCTTCCAACAACATCTACTATAGATTTTGTTGTTTGTATCGTACTGTTTTTAATTTGGATGTTTTTAATGTCGTTAGCCAGTATAAGGTCAGAACATTTTACATCTACATTATCAATAGTTAAGTTGTTAAGTGGCGATTCTGGTATGCCATAAACTTTTAGAAAATGGGTGCTATTTTCTATAATAATGTTGGTTATAGAAATGTTTCGGTAAAACGGTGTTAAGTTATTTACTTCTCGTATAGGAAGTCTATCTGCTAATAAACCTACGTAAGATCGTTTTCCTAACATATCCCATTTTATGGCTGTAAATTCCAGATTCATTCTAATTCTATCATAATACAAGTTTTCACCACCACCGCCTCTTGGTCGTCGTGTTTTAAATCGGATACCTACACCAGTGCCATCAAACACACAATCATGTACATATAAATTGCGAATGGTTCCTGCTGTTTCGCTTCCGCAAGTAATACCACCATGCCCTTTTCGAGCTAAGCAATAACGTACCACGACGTTTTCGGTAGCTTTGTTTACTTTTAAACCATCTTCACCACGTCCAGATTTCATTGTAAATGCATCATCACCTGTACTTAATGTGCAATATTCAATAAGGACATTTTTTGATGATTCAATATCAATACCATCGCCACGAGGAATGCCTTCAGAATTTACAGAAACCCCTCTTATAATTACATTATCGCAATACACAGGAACAATATTCCAAAAGGCTGTGTTTTCTAATGAAACACCTTCAATATAAACCTTTTTACAATTAATAGGTGATATGAATTTTGGAGGAAATATCCAATCTTCTTTCGAGCCATCATGAATACGTTCTTTAGCAGGTTTGGTTAAATCTAGAAGCCCTTCAATAGGTTTCATATAAGAGCGTTCTTTTATTTCGCCACTGTAAGGCCCAATAAGTTTTCCTTTTCCTGTAATGGCTATATTTTCTTGATTATTAGCATATATACAAGCTGCAAGCGACATGACTTCTAAGCTTTCTATGCGTGTAAATACGGCTGGTTGATAATCTTTTACGTTGGTACTAAAATTTAAAATAGCGCCTTCTTCAAGATGAAGATTTACATTGCTTTTTAATGAAATTCGACCTGTTTTCCAATCACCTTTAGGTATAATAACAGTCCCACCTCCTAAAGCACTTATCTCATCTATTGCATTTTGAATCGTGGTTGTAACTAGTTTTGAAGTATCTGCACCTTGGTCTAAAATATTAATACTTTTATCTGGAAACGTAGGTTTTTCAAATAAGGGCATTTTAAAAGGAGCAGATACAGGTGCAATAGTATCTGGCAATACTAACTGTCCTACTTGTTCTTTAGTTGGGATAGATTCTAATGTGGTAAAATCTACTCCAGAATGCGTTTCATTTTTACAATTAAAGAATAATAAAATTGAAGTTAATACAAGTAAAGCTCTCATTTAAAGTGTTCATTTAGTTTAGAAAGATAAAACTATACTTTTAAAAACTAAATAGATAATTGTTTTGTTCAACGGTTTATTTTATAAGACCGATTTGTTTTGTATTAGAATTCTAAATTAAAAGAAGTATGTTTTATAAATTCTCTATTATAAGTGTATAAAATATGAATTTTTTTATCTGAAGTTTGAATAATAGCCGGATAACTAAACTCTCCTTTCTCTTCATTTTCTAAATCAAAAAGCGGTTTCCAGTTTAAGCCATCATTCGAAAATTCTACATCTAGAATATTACGTCCGTAAAACCACTCGGGACCTTGTTTTAAAGGGTTGTTTACTAGTAAAAAGGCATTTTTAGAAATTGTTAATGCGTCAATGCCAGAGTTAGAATTAATTACATTAATACTATCTGTTTTAATCCAATGTTTACCATTGTCTTCAGACCAACTTGCTATTATTTTATTGTGTTTGCTTCTACAAAGCATTTGAATGGTATGCTTAGAATGTAATAAAAAAGTAGGTTGTATAATTTCAAAATTATTTTTGTCTTCAATATTTATCTTTTTCCATTTATTTGTCGATTCGGTAAATTCTTCTAGATGTACGCGCCATTCATTTGTATCGATGCTTTCTGTACTACTACCGCATAAAATAACACCAGATGATGTTTCAATGGGTTTGTTTCTAATAGGACCTAAAAAGCCTTCTGGTAAATATTCTGGCTTACTCCAGTTTTTCCCATTATTTGTAGATTTAACCATAGCTCCAAACCATTCTCTAGGGTTTTTGCCAATTTTATAAAATAAATATAAAAGGTTGCTTTTGCTTTTAAATAATACAGGATTCCAACATGGTAAGGTGTCATTTTCTGTTATTAGAGGTTTTATAATATTGTTTGGCGTCGTCCAAGAGTTTCCATCAAAAGAAGCTGTGTATATACCAACATCTTTTGCGCCTTCGTAGCTTCCACCAAACCACGCTGCCATTATTTTGTTAGGGGTAACTTCTACTAAAGTTGATGCGTGACAGCTTTTAGTAATTGGAACATTAAAAATATTAGTTTGTTTTATATTTTTAATTTCTTGATTATTTTTAATTGAAGTACAAGAAACACTAGCAATTAATAAAAGGAATAATAAATGTTTTAGCATAATTAATTATTTTGCTTCAACTTACTAAAAACATCCCAAACAACCACGCCACAACTCACAGAAATATTTAAAGAATGTTTGGTGCCAAATTGAGGTATTTCGATAACAACATCACTAGAACTAACCACATCTTGAGCAACACCTTTTACTTCGTTACCAAATACTAAGGCGTATGTTGTGTTAGCTTCAGGTGTAAAATTATTTAGCATGGTAGCGTTTTCGGCTTGTTCAATAGAACAAATTTTAACGTTTTCTGCTTTTAATTTTTCAATTAAACCTATGGTGTTTTCAGCATATTCCCAATCTACCGTATCAGTACTACCTAAAGCTGTTTTGTGTATGTCTTTATGTGGAGGCGTAGCTGTTATACCGCAGAGGTAAATTTTTTCAATTAAAAAAGCATCACTTGTTCTAAATACCGAACCAATATTATTAAGGCTTCTTATGTTGTCTAGTACAATAATAATGGGTGTTTTTTTAGCGCCTTTAAAAGCATCAACACTTAGTCTGTCTAATTCGTTATTTTTTAGTTTCCGCATGTTACAAATATCCAAAAAAAAACTTCCTTTTAAAAAGGAAGTTTTAATATGTTATAAAATAGAATTTACTATTTAACCTCTGTCTCTTTTACAGGATCTGGTTTAACTTTTCCTTTAATACGAATTATTTTTGTTGGTGCGTTTACGGCATTAGAAGTTAAAGTGACACTTTTAGAAAAAGCCCCAACTCTGTTTGTTGCGTATTTAACTTTAATTACAGCAGATGCTCCTGGAGCAATTGGCTCTTTTGGCCATGTAGGAACTGTACATCCGCAAGATCCTTTTGCTTTTGTTATTACTAAAGGTGCATTACCTGTGTTAGTGAATTTAAACTCTCTTTTTCCATCGGCATTGTGCTCAATAGTACCGTAATCTATAGTTTCAGATTCGAATTCAATTTTTGCTCCATCTTTATTAGTAGTAGCCTCTTCAGTAGCTGTAGTTTTTGTAACGGTTTGAGCAACACTTATAGTTGTCATTGCTAGTAAAGCAAAGCTTAATAAAATTACTTTTTTCATGTTTGTATGGGAATATTATGTTAATATATATGTCAAAACTAACAAAACTTATTTAATCTCTTAAGTATTGGTAAGCAGAATTTTATTTTTAACATAATTTTATAACATCTTTTGAATTGACTAAATTCGCCATGAGACAAAAATCCAAATTAAAATTTTATTTTTTTGACAGCAAAAACTAAGACTAAGAAGGAAACACCGTTAATGAAACAGTATAATGCTATTAAGGCAAAATACCCTGATGCTTTGTTGTTGTTTCGTGTGGGCGATTTTTATGAAACCTTTGGAGAAGATGCTATTAAAACAGCAGGAATTTTAGGTATTATTTTAACTAAACGAGGAGCTGGTAGCGAGAGTGAAATTGAGTTGGCAGGATTTCCGCATCATTCTATAAACACCTATTTGCCTAAGTTGGTTAAAGCAGGACAACGTGTTGCTATTTGCGATCAGTTAGAAGACCCTAAGCAAACAAAAACTATTGTAAAACGAGGCGTTACCGAATTAGTAACACCTGGAGTGGCTTTAAATGATGAGGTTTTAGTTTCTAAGTCTAATAACTTTTTGTGTTCGGTTTATTTTGATAAAAAATATATAGGAATTTCGTTTTTAGATATTTCTACAGGCGAGTTTTTAACGTCTCAAGGAAATGCCGAGTACATAGATAAGTTATTGCAAAATTTTAATCCGAGTGAAGTGTTGGTTTCTAAACAAAAACGAACCACTTTTAACGATACTTTTGGAAACGATTTTCATACATTTTATTTAGAAGATTGGATTTATCAAACCGATTATGCAAACGAAACTTTAATAAAACATTTTGATACTAAAACTTTAAAAGGTTTTGGTATTGACGATTTGCATGAAGGTATTATTGCATCGGGTTCTATTTTACATTATTTAGGCGAAACACAGCATAATAAATTACAACATATTGCTTCCATATCTAGAATTGCTGAAGATGATTATGTGTGGATGGATAAATTTACCATTAGAAATTTAGAGCTTTATAATTCTACCAATAATAATGCGGTAACACTTTTAAATGTTATTGATAAAACCATTTCGCCTATGGGCGGAAGGCTTTTAAAACGTTGGTTGGCATTGCCTTTAAAAAATGTTGAAAAAATAAAACAACGTCATGAAGTGGTTAGTTTTTTAACAAAGGAAAACACCGTGCTTCAAAAAATACAGAATCATATTAAGCTTATTGATGATTTAGAACGTTTAATTTCTAAAGTAGCCACATCAAAGGTGAGTCCTCGTGAAGTGATTCAACTTAAAAACTCTTTAGAAGCTATTGTGCCTATAAAATCATTGGCATCAAACTGCGATAATGACTCTTTAAAAATTATTGGAGATACTTTGCAAAGTTGTGAAGTGCTTCGCGAAAAAATAAAAGAAACACTTAACGAAGAAGCTCCCGTAAATGTTTTAAAAGGGAATAGTATTGCTGCTGGTTTTTCTGCTGAGTTGGATGAATTACGAGGGTTATCTAAATCTGGAAAAGATTATCTTGATAATATGTTGGCACGAGAAAGCGAACGTACAGGAATTACCTCGCTTAAAATAGCTTCTAATAATGTTTTTGGGTATTATATTGAAGTACGTAATAGCCACAAGGATAAAGTGCCAGAAGAATGGATACGTAAGCAAACTCTGGTAAATGCCGAACGTTATATTACTGAAGAACTTAAAGAATACGAAGCTAAAATTTTAGGAGCAGAAGATAGAATTCAAGCCATAGAGCAACAATTATTTTCAGAGTTGGTTAGTTGGTTAAGTCAATATATAAAACCCGTACAACAAAATGCATTTTTAGTAGGACAGTTAGACTGTTTGTGTGGTTTTGCGCAACTGGCAAAAGATAATAAGTATGTATATCCAGTTATTGATGATTCTTTCGATTTAGATATAAAAGATGGTCGCCACCCTGTTATTGAAAAACAATTGCCAATTGGTGAAGCTTATATTGCTAATAATGTGTTTTTAGATAGAAGCACTCAGCAAATTATCATGATTACAGGACCTAACATGTCTGGTAAGTCGGCAATTTTACGTCAAACAGCACTTATTGTGTTATTGGCACAAATGGGAAGTTTTGTTCCCGCAAAAGAAGCTAGAATAGGTTTAGTAGATAAAATTTTTACTAGAGTAGGAGCTAGCGATAATATTTCTATGGGAGAATCGACCTTTATGGTAGAAATGAATGAAACAGCTTCTATATTAAATAATATTTCAGATAGAAGTTTGGTGCTGTTAGATGAAATTGGTCGTGGTACGAGTACTTATGATGGTATTTCTATAGCTTGGGCTATTAGTGAATATTTACATGAGCATCCTGCAAAACCCAAAACACTTTTTGCAACACATTACCATGAGCTTAATGAAATGAGTGAAACCTTTGAGCGTATTAAAAATTTCAATGTTTCTGTAAAAGAATTAAAAGATAATGTGCTTTTTTTAAGAAAGCTAGTTGAAGGAGGTAGCGAACATAGTTTTGGTATTCATGTTGCAAAAATGGCAGGAATGCCACAGCAAGTTTTACGACGTGCAAATCAAGTTTTAAAGAAATTAGAGAAGTCTCATTCAAGCGAAGAGCTTACAAATAAGGTGAAATCGATAGAAGATGAGATGCAGCTCAGTTTTTTTAATTTAGACGACCCTTTGCTTGAAAATATTAAAGACGAAATACTACATATTGATATTGATACACTTACGCCTGTTGAAGCGCTTATGAAATTGAATGAAATTAAGCGAATGTTGGTTTAGAAAAAGCGTGATTAAAAATAGTTTTATTTTTTTTGCAAAAAGGCTTTGCAGTTTCTATAAAAGTTTTAAATTTGCATCCGCAATAGCGATGTTGCTTCGTTCATTAAAAGACTGCGAAAGTAGCTCAGGGGTAGAGCATCACCTTGCCAAGGTGGGGGTCGCGGGTTCAAATCCCGTCTTTCGCTCTGAGACTTTCTTAAAATATACCAAGCTGAAGTGGTGGAATTGGTAGACACGTTGGACTTAAAATCCAATGTCCATTAGGACGTACGGGTTCAAGTCCCGTCTTCAGTACAAAAGCCTTATCTTTTATTAGATAAGGCTTTTTTTGTTTAGGTAAATTATTAATTAAACTTTCTGAATGTTATTGTAGGTCTTTGTAATAGATAAGTAATTAAGACTTTATTATAAGTAAAGCATTTTGTGTATTTTGCCGAATAAATAAGTATTTAAACGATTATTTTAAATATTTTTACTATCTTAGATGTGAGAATTAAAAGAGTGAAACATAAAGAGATAGCGAATAGCTTCTAAAAGAAACACTCATTTTTCTATATTAAAGGCTCTATTTGATGGCTTGATGCCGGTATAGAGCCTTTTCATTCGTTTTGTTTATTGCTAAAGTTTTATCTTTTTTATACACTACTTTATCTTATAATAATCTTGTAGTATATAAAATGCTTTTTTCTTAATCCCTTTTTCTGAAATTAAGCCTTTTCTGTTCCATCCGTCTTGCACGTTTGGTAATTGTCTAAGAGGCGACATAAAATCTACTAAAATCCAAGGCGTCATACCAGCCAATCCATCTATTTTATTAAACATAGCAAGGTTTTCTATATATAAGTTTTCTTGGTATTCTTCGCTCCAACGGGTAAGTTTATCGGCATAAAACCCTTGTAAAGCCCCACCACCAAACTCACTCACTATAATAGGTTTATCAACACTCGATGTAATCGTTTTTTTTCTACATTCTTCAGGTAAGCCTCCATACCATCCTAAATATTCATTAAAGCTCACAATATCGAGATATTTCATAATAGGATCGCTAATGGTATAGTGGTTTTCAGGGTTTCCATCACCTGCCTGGTCTTTTTTACAGGCAGCACTTAGTAAACGTGTATTGTCAATAGTTTTGATATGTTCTGCTATAGCTTTTAAGAATTCGTTTCGGGCATTTGTTGGAATGGTTTCATTAGCAATTGACCAAATAATAGAGCTCGCTCTGTTGTAATCTCGATTTATAAGCTCTGAGTATTGATTTTTTGCTTTCTGAAGTACTTCTGGGTTGTCCCATTCAATCCCCCAATATAAGGGTAGTTCTTCCCAAAGCAGAATGCCCATTTCATCTGCTAATCTTACAATGTTTTCTTGGTGAGGATAATGCGCTAAGCGAATAAAGTTACATCCTAATTCTTTTGCCCATCCTAGCACTAATTTTGCATCATCAATAGAGTTTGCTCTGTCTCTGCGGAGCGGATTCTCATCATGAAGCGAAATTCCTTTTAAGAATACAGGATTGCCATTTAGTAGTATTTGTTTGCCTTCTGTATCAATGGTTCTAAACCCAATATTGTCATCAATTGTTTCCGTTTCCGTTTTAATAGAAACCTTATAAAGTTTTGGGGTTTCAGGCGACCAAAGTTTTAGGTTTTTTACATTAATAGTAAAGTTGCAAGTGCCAGTTGAATCAACAATAATTTCTTTGTTAACTTTTAATTCAGGGATTATAATCTTTACCTTTTGAGAAAGTGATGCCCCAGTAAGTATTATACTTCCATCAATTTGTTTGGTTTTGAGATTAAGTGTCGATTTATTAAGTGATAAAAAATAATTACTAACAAACGTTTTTGGTACTTCTAATAGCTTAACATCGCGTGTTATTCCTCCATGGTTATACCAATCGGTTACTTTTGCAGGAATTTGATCTTTAGAGCGGGTATTGTTTACGCCTACAATTAAATAGTTGTCTTTTTCTTTAATAAGATGCGTAACTTCGAAGCAAAAAGGGGTAAAACCACCTTCGTGTTTTCCTAGAATTTCTCCGTTGAAAGTAATCGTGCTATTGTAATTGGCAGCTCCTAAGTAAATATAATAACGCTTATCTTTAGCAATGTTTTCTTTATCAAAAGTTTTACGATACCAAATACTACCTTCATAATATAAAAGTTCAGGTTTTTGAGCATTCCATCCACCAGGAACCCATAGTGTTTGTGCCGAATCAAAACTATATTCAACTCTGTCTGTTTTATCCTTTTGTTTCGTGTTTTTATAAAGCGGCATAAAACCAATTTGACCCCTCTCATAAGGATCCATTACGTATTTCCATTTACCGTTTAAACTGGTGAAAGTTCTATTTTGTGTATTAGAAATAAATACTTCTTGGCTATTTACTTGAGATATACTTGTAAGTAATAATAGTAAAAATAATAATAAGGGATTTTTAATTTTAAACATAGTGTATTAATTAAGATACCTCAAATATAAATACTTACTAATAGATATATGGTAAGTTATTTAAGTTTTTGATGTTCCAATATCTTCTATATATTTATTTAAGAATAGCCTTTTATGTTATTTTTTATTCATTAACCTTGTAAGCAACCAATTTGTTGTTGAAAAAAGTAGGTATGAGAAGCGTGTTTTCATCTTTTATGATGCCTATATCAGCCGTTTCAATATTATTTTCTTTAGTTGAAAGTAAAGATGTTAGTTTTCCGTTTTTAACTAAAAAAACTTCCCCTTTCCAGTTAGAAACTAAATAGCTTCCAGAGTTCATTCTTTCAATGCCATCACCTTTAGAGATGCCTTCGCAAATAACGGTTGCTTTTTTTGATGTTTTATTATATGAAGTGAATTTCCCGTCAGAAGAAGCTATTAAAACACGATTTTCTTCAACAAAAATACCATTTGGTTTAACGATATCTGATTTCCATAAAGAAATAGTATCGTCTTTTAAAATTAAAATTTTACCTGTATCCATATCTGTAATAAAAACGGTTCCGTCTTTATCAATAGAAATATCATTTAGCATTCCTGCATCAGTAACTGGGTGTTTTTTAATGATAGCATTAGTTTCGACGTTAATAGATATGACTTCGTCAACGTCAGTAACATAGAGTATATTACCAAAAAGACCAAGACCTTTTGGAGAACTCATGTCTTTAACCTACTCTAGTTCAGTAATATTACCATTTTTATCTAGTTTGGAAATGAATCCATTTTCATCTTTTTTTCTTGGATTTAGATTGACATTTGATACATAAATAACTTGTCGGGTTTCGTCATACAAAGCAGATTCTGGTGTTTTAAATACAGAGTCTGTTTCCCAAAGAAATTCTATACTAGGTGCTGTATCTTTTTTTATTACAGCTATAGATTCATTAATTTCTTTTTCTTTTTTATTGTTTTTACAAGAACAAAATAAAATAATACTTGATAAAATAACCGTTAAAAATTTCATTTTGCATTTCATAGAAATTAAATTTAAATATTGATTTTATATAAAAATACTAAAAATTAATTTTTGAAAAGAAAAAGGCAAAAAAAAAGAGAAGCTAAATGCTTCTCTTTTTTTTTACTTGATTTAAACGAAATTATTTAATCTTAATTCCGTCAATTTTATTGTTTACAGCATCTTTAGCGTCATTTACAGTTTTACCTGCAGCATCAGCAGCATCGTTAACTGCATCACCAGCGGCATCTACAGTGTTGTCAATAGCTTTTCCTGCAGCGTCTACAGCATCTCCAGCAGCATCAACAGTTTTGTCAATAGCATTTCCAGCAGCGTCTACAGCATTTTCAACAGCATCTCCTGTTGCTTCGGCAGCGTTTTCAACGGCATCACCTGTAGATTTAGCAGCATTTTCAACGGCATCACTTGCATTTTCAACAGCGTCTTCAACAGATTCTGCTTTTTTTGTATCTCTACATGATGTGAAAGAAAGGCTTAATACTAATAATAAAGCGGTACTTAATAATAATTTTTTCATTGGTTTTTGTTTTAGTGTTTTTTAATGGTTACTAATTTACTAACTTTTGCTTTATTTAGGTATGATATATACTAAAATTATTAACAAATGTTAATTAATACGTAGATAATTAAGTATTTGGTTTACGGCCCCTATATTATCTTTGATATATTCTGAATTATTAGACCCACTTTCTTTACAAAAGTCACTATTATCAATTAATTTATTTAAAATAGTATCAAAATCAGCTTGATTAGAAATAGAAAACATCCCCTGATTATCAATTAAAGCTTGTGCTTCAGGGAATTTAGAATGGTTATTTCCAATAATTATGGGAACTCCAAAAACAGCCGGTTCCAACGTATTGTGTAGGCCCGTGTTTCCAAGTGCTCCTCCAACATACGCAATATCTGCGTAATTATAGATTTTAGTTAGAATGCCAATAGTATCTATTATAAATACGTTGGCACCAGCAATATTTACTGCCTCTTTTTCTGAAAACAAAATAGTTTTTACTTTCAGTTTATTCTTTAAATTATTTATTTGAGAGCTTTTAATATTATGAGGCGCAATAATAAATTTTACATCATTAGATGCGTTTGAGTTTATATAATTAATAAATAATTCTTCTCCTTCAGGCCAAGTACTACCTGCAACAATGCATAGTTTGTTTTGTTTAAATTCTGAAATAAAATCTAAAGTATTGTCTTGCTCTAACTGGCTATAAACACGATCAAAACGAGTGTCTCCAGAAACGGTAACGTTTTTATAGTTTATAGATTCTAGTAGCTGCTTAGATACTTCATTTTGAGTAAAAATATGATTGAATGCAAAAAGAGCGTCTCTTAATTGTTTACCATAAAATTTAAAAAACGATTGATTCTGTCTAAAAGCTGCAGAAATTAATACAGTAGGTAATTTTCGTTCTTTTAATTCATTTAAAAAATTTGGCCAAATATCATATTTAACAAAAACAGTAAGTTCTGGGCTAACGATGTCTAAAAATTGTTTAGCATTTTTTTTAGTATCTAAAGGAAGGTAAACAACAACATCTGCAATAGGCGTGTTTTTTCTTATTTCATAACCAGAAGGCGAAAAAAAGCTAAGTATAATTTTATGGTTTGTATAGTGTTTTCTTAGTTCTTTAAAAACAGGAAGTCCTTGTTCATATTCTCCTAAAGAGGCACAATGAAACCAAAGAGTCTTGTCGTTTTTATTTAAGCTGTTTTTTAGTGTTTCAAAGGTGTTTGATCGCCCAATCGTACCTTTTTTTATTTTCGAATTAAAAGGAGCCACACATTTTAATCCAAAATGTGTTAAGTGTATGCCTATGTTATATATAAAACCCAATTTTTTTATTTGCTGCTAAAATACATTTCTTTAAAATAAAATTCTTTGTTAAATTAATATTATTCATAAATGTTTCATTGGTTAACGTTATTGAATTTTGTAATTTCGTTTGCTACAAATTGCCCAATAAAGGGTTTTCGTTAAAAGAGTCTTATTTCTAAAAATATAGGCTATAATTTTTTTTACATGAAGAAAATTCAAATGGTTGATCTTAAAGGTCAATATGAAGGAATTAAAGACGTGGTAAACACATCTATTCAAGAAGTTTTAGAAACAACATCATTTATAAACGGTCCAAAGGTTCATCAATTTCAAAAGAATTTAGAGCAATATTTAGGTGTAAAACATGTGATTCCTTGCGCCAATGGAACAGATGCTTTACAAATAGCTATGATGGGTTTAGGTTTGAAACCAGGAGATGAGGTTATTACAGCCGATTTTACTTTTGCTGCAACTGTTGAGGTTATTGCTTTGCTTAATTTAACACCGGTTTTAGTTGATGTTAATGAAGATGATTTCAATATAAATATTGAAGCTATAAAAAAAGCAATTACACCAAAAACAAAAGCTATAGTACCTGTGCATTTGTTTGGTCAATGTGCCAATATGGAAGCGATTATGGAACTTGCAAAAGCGCACAACTTATATGTAATAGAAGATAATGCGCAAGCTATTGGTGCTAATTACACTTATAAAGATGGTTCTAAAGCTAAAGCTGGTACAATCGGACATGTAGGATCTACATCATTTTTTCCATCAAAAAACTTAGGTTGTTATGGTGATGGCGGTGCTATATTTACAAATAATGATGATTTAGCACATACTATTAGAGGTATTGTAAATCATGGTATGTACGAGCGTTACCATCATGATGTTGTTGGAGTAAATTCTAGACTAGATAGTATTCAAGCGGGTGTTTTAGAAGCTAAATTACCTAATTTAGATAGCTATAATAAAAAACGTCAAGCATCAGCAAATAAATATGATGCTGCTTTTAAGAATATTGATGCTATTGAAACGCCGTATAGAAATGGTGCTGAAGACAATCATGTATTTCATCAGTATACTCTAAAAATAAAAGAAGGAGATAGAGATGCTTTAGTAAAGCATTTAAATGAAAAAGAGATTCCTTGTGGCGTTTATTACCCAATTCCGCTTCATAACCAAAAAGCGTATGCAGATGCACGTTATAATGAAGCCGATTTTACGGTAACCAATCAGTTAGTTAAAGAAGTTATTTCATTACCAATGCATACCGAATTGGATGATGAACAGATTGAATATATTACTTCAACAATTATAAACTTTATAAATGGATAAAATTTTAGTTACTGGCGGATTAGGTTTTATAGGATCGCATACCGTTGTAGAATTACAAAATGAAGGTTACGAAGTTGTTATTATTGACGACTTATCAAATTCTTCAGAAAAAGTATTAGATGGTATTACAGCCATTACTGGAAAAACACCCATTTTTGAAAAATTAGATCTTAAAGAAAAAGATAGGGTTGAAGCATTTTTTAAAACACATAATGATATTAAAGGTGTTATACATTTTGCCGCTAGTAAAGCTGTTGGTGAAAGCGTAAAAGAACCGTTATTATATTATGAAAATAATATAAGCACGTTAGTTTATATTCTTAAAGAATTACAAAAGTTACCATCGGCAGGCTTTATATTTAGTTCGTCTTGTACGGTTTACGGACAAGCAGATGAATTACCAATAACAGAAAACGCACCTGTAAAACAAGCCGAATCTCCTTATGGAAATACAAAACAAATAGGGGAAGAGATTATTAGCGATACTTGTAAAGTAACTCCATCATTAAAAGCGATTGCTTTAAGGTATTTTAATCCGGTAGGGGCTCATGAATCTGTTGAAATTGGAGAGCTACCAATTGGAGTTCCTCAAAATTTAGTACCGTTTATTACGCAAACAGGTATTGGGTTACGCGAGCAATTATCTGTTTTTGGTGATGATTATCCAACACCAGATGGTACGTGTATTCGCGATTATATTCATGTAGTCGATTTAGCAAAAGCACATGTTATTGCATTAAAACGATTATTAGAAAACAAGAATAAATCTAATTATGAGACTTTTAATTTAGGAACAGGAACAGGAAGTTCTGTTTTAGAAGTTGTTCAAGCTTTTGAAAAGGTTTCTGGTAAAAAACTGAATTATAAAATTGTAGATAGAAGAGAAGGCGATATTATTTCAGCTTATGCCGATACTACAAAGGCCAATGACGAATTAGGTTGGAAAACCGAATTGTCTTTAGATCAAGCTATGGATTCTGCATGGAAATGGGAACAGAAAGTTAGAAGTAAAGAATAAAAATTATAAAACAGAAAAAGAGAGGTAGTTAGTTTAAATTTTACAACCTTTTTTTGTTTCTACAAATATATTTTTGGTCGTTTTTGATACCTAATAAATTATTTAAGATAAGCTATATTCTGTTATTGTAATAGGAAGCATAATTTTTACAATTACGTACTTGTTTTCATTAGTAATATTAAAACTAAAATTATCTTTAAATAACATTTGTAGCCTGTCATGAATATTTTTTAATCCTAGCCCTTTTTTTAAATTTTCATTAAAAGTACCAGGAAAAGGTTTTCCATTATTTTCAACGATTATTAATAATTTATCATTAATTTTTTTAACACTGAGAACGATTTTTAGCTTTAAGTTTTTTTGTGAATAACCATGTTTTATAGCATTTTCAAAAATAATTTGTAAAAGCATCGTAGGAAGAAGTACATTTTCTAAATTATTGTCAATATGTTGTTTGATCTCTAGGTTTTTAGAAAATCTAATTTTAATGATATTTATATATTTGTTTAATAGAGTTAATTCATCTTGTAATTCAGATAGATTATCAATTTTATAATCTAATGTTATTCTTAAAAAATCACTTAAATCGACTAGCATAGATTTTGATTTATTTCCATCAATATCAATTAAAGTATGAATGTTGTTTAGGGTATTGAATAAAAAATGGGGGTGTATTTGAGATTGTAGCACTTCCATTTTTGCTTGTTCTAGTTTTTTAATCAATTCGATTTTTTGAATATGATTTTCTTTAAGTAGTTTTTTGTTTAAATAAATATGAGTTATTACTACTATAGAAAGATATATTAAAAAATTAAGGTCTAGAACATTGATGTAATAATAAATAATTTTTGAAAAAGTTAGATTTTGAACTGAAGAAGACCCAAGTAGTGTTTGCGTAACCACTAATCCGAAAAAGATAAATAACCCTAAAGAAAATGAAAGTAATAAATGAGTAGTTACAATGGTACTCCATTTATAATGATTAACTACTAGGTATTTTGTAATTATTGAAACAATAGACATAAAAAAAATGACTAGCATATAATCAATAAAATAGGTTTGAAAAAACATATACGACCAAGTATCATTAACAAACCTATCTCCTATGCTTTTAAAATAAATCATTTTTAAAAGAGCAAAAAAAGAAAATACAGAGTAAAACCCTAGAACAATGTAAAAGAGCTGTTTGTCTAAGTAAGGCTTTATTCTTTTTAAAAACATTTTAAGTCTATTTTTAAGTTTTTGCATTTTTTTGATAAAAACTAGTTAATTAACTAGTTAAAATTCATCAGATATTTCAGAAACCGAGATTTCAATAGGAAAGCCGATTTTTGTTATTACTTTATTATAATTATTATAAATACAAAACTCATGTTCACTTTTATATAAGGCTTCTAGTCTTTCTTTTATATTGTTTAAGCCAGATCCTTTTTTTAATAATGTTTGAAAGTTTTCTGTTAATAGTTTGCCATTGTTTTCTATCGTTATAATAAGTAGGTTGCCTTTCTTTTTAATAGATAAATAGATCTCCATGGTTGTATGGTTTTTGTTATAACCATGTTTGGTAGCGTTTTCTATAATAGGTTGAATAAGCATATTAGGAACTAGAATATTTTCTAAGTTCTCTTCTATATTAATATGAAATTTTAATTGATCTGAAAACCTTGTTTTATTTAAGTTTATGTATTTTTTAAGAATAGTTAATTCTTCTTGAAGTTCTATAAGATTTTCATCTTTTTTATCGAGGACATTTCTTAAAAGGTCACTTAAATCTACAATCATAGTTTTAGATTTATTAATATCTATATCCATTAATGAATGAATACCGTTTAGTGTGTTGAAAAGGAAATGTGGATGCATTTGAGATTGTAAAAATTTCATCTTTTCATTTATTAATTTTATTGATAAACCTGCTTTTTCTTTTTGTACCTGTTTTATATACTTTATATAATTGTATGTTAAAATAATCCCTAACATGGATGTATATATCAGAAAATTAAAGTCAATAACACTCATATAATGCTTAAAGGATAAGCTAGCTAGAATTTTATCATAATTTAATTTAAAACCTTCTACAAACAGTGTTATTATAATTGCTATTAAAAAGATTAACCAGCTAAATGCTAGAGATATAATTGAATGAATAATTATGATGTTTTTCCATTTAACTTTTTGATTGATCATTTTTTTTGTAAAATGGGCCACACATACCATTAGGAATATAACCACTATCCAATCAAAAAAGATATTGTAAATAATTATTGATAACCAATCTGAAGTAATAAATCTTTTATTTTCAATGTCTGGTGTTGTTACTTGTAGCTTCCAAAAAATTTTTTTTATCAAGCTTAAAATAACCACGCTGGTATAATACCAAAATAAAATTTTGATTAATTTTTTATCAACACTTTTAAACATTTTCATTTAATACCCATTTTTTTCTGAAACTCTTTTTTATGTGTTTTACTAATTCTAAATAATTTTTCATCATTCATTTTTACGTCAATTTCTCCAAAGCTAGAATATAAAACTTCTTTAATTAAAGATGTGTTTATAATAGTAGAGCGGTGAATTCGGATAAAACTAAAAGATTTTAATTGATATAGTAATGAGTTGAGAGATTCTCGTAATAGATATTTTTTTTCATTGGTATAAATTTCAGCATAATACCCAGACGCTTGTATATATTTAATTTGATTTTTTTCAATAAAAGAGATTTTACCATTCGCTTTAATAGCTAGTTTATTTTGTTTTACTTCCGAGAAATTTTCATTTGGGTCTTCAATATATCTTAGTAAATTATTTAATTGTTTAGTTAAATCATTAGATTTATTAGAAAGTAATAATTCTTTAACCTTGTTTGTCGACTTATAAAAACGTTCATCTTTGAAAGGTTTTAATAAATAATCAAAAGCAAAAAAATCAAATGCTTTTAAGGCAAATTCATCAAAGGCAGTAATGAATATAACTAGTGGTCTAATGGCAGGAGGTATTTGTTTTAAAATATCAAAACCTGTCATATCTGTCATTTGAATGTCGAGAAAAATAAGGTCTGGTTTTTTTTCATTAATAGCATCTATAGCCTCTTTACCAGAACTACATTCATCAATTAGATCTATTTCTGGAACATCATTTAACAAATTTGCAACTCTTTTTCTTGCTAAAAACTCATCGTCTATAATTAGAGCTTTAATCGTGGCATTCATAGGGTTTAATTAATTAGGGATTCTAAACTTAAAACAAATATTTTAATTCATTGATTATGTGTGGAGAACTTACTGCAATAAAATGCGTATTCAAATCAATAGTATATCAATATAAATCAAAAAAAGGATTGTTTAAATCAAATTAACACAGTTTAACCGTCTATTAACCTTTTGTTATGAATAATGACTACGAATTGCCACAGATGTTACAAAACCAGAGTGTTTCTCCTTTTTTCTGTATATGTGCAAGCTTTAGTTTTTAGCGGTATATATGTTTAGAGCCTTTGTCGATATATTAATATATGTTAATTCATATTATAGTTACTTCAATTCATTGCATCGAGCTAATCAAGTATAAAAATGTTCTTTTACTAATGCAATTGTATAAGGATAGGCAGATAAAGGCTTTACTGTTAAGCATAGTTTCGTTAAACTTTGTATTCATTTTGTAAAGTAATTTTTTGAATTAGTCACTTAAAAAACTTTACTGCCTTTCTTTTTTACTTTTTGTATTGACTAACTCAAAACATTTATTTTATGAAATTAAAAAACTACTATTGTGTGTTAGTGTTTATGCTATTTAGTACGATGGCAACATTAGCACAAGAGAAGACAATTTCGGGTGTTGTGTCTGATAAGAACGGACTATCATTACCTGGGACGACTGTTATTGTAAAAGGAACATCTAATGGTGTTTCTACAGATTTTGACGGGAATTATACTATTAAAGCTAATACAGGAGCGGTTCTTGTTTTTAGCTTTGTTGGTTATGAAACTCAAGAAGTAAAGATTGGCTCATTAAATACTATTAATGTAGTATTGCAAGAGGACACTCAGGCATTAGAAGAAGTTGTTATTACAGCTTTAGGTCTTTCTAAAGAAGAAAAAACATTAGGGTATTCTGCTCAATCACTTAAAACTGATGCGCTAAATGAAGGTGGACAATCTAATATTGTAAATGCTATAAACGGAAAAGTTGCAGGTGTAAGCATTACAAACTCAAGTGGAGCTCCAGGTTCTTCGTCTAATATTGTAATTAGAGGTTCATCAAGTATTTCAGGAGAAAACCAACCTCTTTTTGTAGTTGATGGTTTACCTATTAATAACAATACAGATAATGGATCTAGCTCGGGTGTTCTTACAGGAACCGATTATAGAGATTATGGAAAAACAGTAGGTACTAATCGTGCAGCAGATATCGATCCTAATGATATTGCTTCTTTAACTGTTTTAAAAGGTGGTGCTGCAACTGCACTATATGGAAATAGAGCTGTAAATGGAGCTATTATTATTACCACAAAAAAGGGTAGAGCTGGAGCTGGGTTAAATGTTACTTTAAACACCAGTTATACGTTTGAGCAAGTAAATAAAATACCCGAGTTTACTTACCAATATACTAGAGGTAGAAATGGTGCTTATTCTAATGTTACGCATTGGAGTTGGGGAGCTGCTTATGCAGCAAATCCAACGTTTCCATCTGGAACAACAACAGATTTAGCAGGAGATGGTTTTGTTACAGATGTTTCTGGACAAGCGATTCCATTATTTAAAAATAATTATAAGAATTTTTGGAATAATGGACATACATTACAATCATCTGTTTCTATTTCTGGAGGAGATGAAAATGGAAATTTTTATGCTTCTATGGGACGTCATGATCAAGAAGGAATTGTTCCTAATAGTAAATATGAAAGGATTAATACCACTTTAAGAGGCGAATATAAAATTACAGATAAGTTCAAGGTAGGTGGCTATGCTACTTATGTTAATTCTAGAACAGGAGCAATTCAAGGAGGAGATACAGGTTTTCAAGGCTTAGGATATTTTCACCATATGTGGGATATAAATACTCGTAAATGGAAAAGTCCTCAAGGTACAAAAACATGGTTTAGTACTACTGTTGCTGAACCGAATTGGGTTGTTAATGAAGAGGTGGAAGATGGTGAAGTAAATAGATTTATAGGTAGCGTTAATTTTTTATATAAGTTTACCGATTGGCTTAATTTATCATATAAAGTGGGTATGGATACTTATAGTGATGATAAAAGTATGGTTAGACCTATTAGTTCTGTTAATACAACAAATAATTTAGGAGATTTATATGAAATAAGAATTAATAATAAAGACTTCAATTCTGATATTTTGTTAACAGGAAAATTTAACTTAATTGATGATCTTGGGATAAATTATTTAGTAGGAAATAATGTTTATGAGACTTTGTATGATAGGTTGTTTGTTCAAGGTGACGGGTTATCAGTTGGAGGGTTTGAAGATGTTTCTAATGCTGTAACTGTAACTTCAAATAATTTAACTCTTAGAAAACGTACTATTGGTGTCTTTGGAGAATTAAGTTTCGATTATAAAGACACTTATTTTTTATCTGTAACAGGAAGAAATGACTGGTCATCAACATTACCTGAAGGAGCTAATTCATTCTTTTATCCTTCTGTTAGTGGAGCTGTTGTAGTATCTGAGTTTATAAAAGATCAAAGTTGGCTTTCGTTTTTTAAGCTTAAGGGGTCTTGGGCAGAATTAGGAAATGATTCTCAAGGGTTATATGGTACCACTAATACTTTTGCAAAAAGAGATCCCAATGTATTAGGAAATCCAAAGTTTACAGTTAGTAATGTTCAGGGAAACCCAAATATTAAGCCTGAAATATCTAATACATGGGAGCTTGGAACAGAAATTAAGCTTTTTGATAATTTAGTAAATTTAGATTTTACCTATTACAATAGATCAACAATAGATCAAGTTGTTCAAGTGCCTTTAGCTCCTACTACTGGATATGCAGCTTATTTTGATAACGCAGGAGAAGTAGTAAATAAAGGTGTTGAAGCTATTTTAAGTTTTAATAATATAATTAGATCTTCAGATGTAAATTGGGATGTTTTGTTCAATTTCACTAAAAATGAAAGTGAAGTAATTTCAATTCCTGATGGATTAGATGAAATCATAATTGGTTATGGATATTGGAATGGCGCTAGTATTGTAGCTAGACCAGGGTTGCCTTATGGAACTTTTGTGGGTTCTGGTTATAAAAGAAATAACAATGGAGATTTGTTGTTAGATGATAGCGGATATCCTCAAGTTGCAGATGAAAACTTAGTATTAGGGGATCCAAATCCAGATTGGATACTAAATATTAATAATAGCATAAGTTATAAAGGTTTTACGCTTAGTGGAACTTTAGAATTTAGGCAGGGAGGTGAAATATTAAATGATTCTGAAGCTTTTTGGGTTTATGCTGGTCTTAGTAAAACAACTGAAGATAGATTTTACAGTTCAAATGATCCAAATGCAAATGCTACAGCTGTATTTGATGGTATTGTAGAATCAACGAGCCAACCTAGCAATATTGCTGCACCATTAAATAATGGTTATTATCATAATTTAAATTCTTTTGTTGATGAAGCTCACATTGAAGATGCTTCTTGGATAAGATTAAGAAATATTAGTTTGTCTTATTCTATACCCGAAAAATGGCTTAAAAACACCGGTTTTACTGGGGTAGATTTAACGCTTTCGGGTAGAAATTTATGGTTAGATACTAATTATAAAGGTGTTGATCCAGAAACTAATGCATTGGGTGCTGGTAATGTACAAGGTGTTGACTTAATAAATGCACCAGGTACAAAAAGTTATGGTTTTGCAGCAAAAATTAAATTTTAAAAGATAATAAAATGAAAAAAATAATATTAATAATATTTCTGTTTTTCTCTTTAGTTTTAATAAACTCTTGTCAAAAGGAGTCTTTAGCAGAACTAAATATAGATCCAAATAATCCTTCTACAGTAAATATAGCTTTATCATTTACTGCAGCAGAAGATTATATACTTTATAGATATGGAAGGTTTACAAATGCATCAGATTGGGATTGTTGGGCAGGTTTATTTGTTCAAACATTTGCAGGAAATCATGGTAGTGGTATTAATTTTGATCAATATGATGTTAGAAATAATGACGCTTTTTGGGCCAGATGGTATGATGGTCTTTTAGATTTTCAAGATGTAATTACTAGGGGGGCTGAATTAGAAGCCTGGGATCATGTTGGAGCAAGTAAAGTTATTTCTGCATTGGCTTTAGGTTCTTTAACTAGTTGGTATGGAGATATACCTTGGTCTGAAGCTCTTAAGGGCTCAGAAATACCTTTGCCTAAATATGATACTCAAGAGGAAATATACCAAGCTATTTTTACTTTGTTGGATGGAGCAATAGGAGATTTTAATAAAACATCACTTGTTACTATGGGATCTGAAGATATTGCTTACAATGGCGATATTGATAAGTGGAAAGCTTTAGCATATGCACTTAAGGCAAGGTACGAAAATCATTTTAGTGTTAAAGATCCTTCTGGTTCAGCCACTAGAGCTTTAGCTGCTGTTCAACAAGCAAAAACCTTAGGATTTACAAGCTTCGAGTATGATTTGAAATTTACTTATGATAATACAGGTGAATACCAAAACGGATGGTATGATATGTATGAGAACAATCAAATGATTGCTTCAGAATCATTTATGAATTTATTACTAAACACAAATGATCCAAGACGTTTAGCTTATTGGAATGATATAGAAGTATCTGGCTCTGTTGTTGGCTTTAATGGTAAGCAAAGTGGTTTTGGAACTTCAAATATTAGTTATTCTCCAATAGGACCTAAAGGGTTTTACGGTAGTGCAACATCGCCTCAGTTAATTATGACTCATTTTGAATTGTTGTTTATTGAAGCAGAAGCAGAATTTAGATTAAACGGTGCTACAACTGTAGCTGCCACAGCTCTTAATAATGCTATCAAAGCTCAATTAGATTTAGTAGAACCAAATGACTCAGATTATTTAGAAGAGTATTTGGTATTAAAGCCTGACTATATAGCAAATTTTGCAAGTGAAACTAGTGCAACTGTAACTTTAGAAAAAATTATGACTGAAAAGTATAAAGCTATGGTTACAATGAATGGTGAAGCATGGGTAGATGCAAGAAGACATGATTATCAATACCCAAGTTATTTAGATATTCCTGTAACACAACAAGAGAATCCTGTTGCTAATCAATTTATACAACGAGTGCTTTATCCGCAAGAAGAAATTAGTACGAATTCAAATACACCTACTACGGTAACTATATTTGATAAACTTTGGATTTTTAAACCATAAAAATAATAACATGAAAAATATTAAAACATATATATTCTTAATAATTACAATAATGCTTTATGCATGTGTTGTTGAAAACGGTGAAAACCCTTACTATACACCTGGTGAATTTGGTATTTATCCAGATTATGTAGCAGGATCGAACTCGGTATATAATTTATTAGATCCATCAAACTCTAAAGTAGATTTTAAAATTAATGCTTCAGAATCTGGAGGAGATGTTGCAGTTAGTGGAGAATTACATGCTGCAATAAATAGTGAGGAGTTTACTAAAATTTCAGATATTAGTAGTTTTCCAGTAAATATTAATCTTTCTTTAAATGAAGTTGTTACGGTACTATCTAAGAATATTTCTAGTTTAACAGGGGGTGACATTGTGAGGTTTAAAACTTTTTTTACTAATTCATTGGGAGATACTATAACATCTAGTAGTGTTTTTAATGCGGCAATTGTTTGTCCTCCAGTATCTGGTACTTATACTATAAACATGCAAGATGCTTATGGTGATGGTTGGCAAGGTGGAGGAATAAATTTTATTCTAGACGGAGATACAACTTTTATAACTTTGGATGATCCAAATGCCTCTAGTGGAACCGCTACGTTTGAGGTCACTTCAGGGTCTACTGCTTTAGTGTTAGAATATGTTGATGATAGTTATAATGAAGAAGTGTCGTTTCAAATATACGACCCTAATAATCAGTTAATCAATAGCTCATCAAATCCAAGTGCAGGTGTGTTATCTGTACCTTCTACATGTCCTTAATTTAGTGTGATATAAATTAAATAAAAAAGACTGTCAAAAGGCAGTCTTTTTTTATGTGATATATTTTTATTAAAGCTAAGTTTTCTTCTTCCTAAAACTAGCGACTACCAAAATTATCATACCAGTTGTTACCGATAAATCAGCCATATTAAAAATGCCAGTTCTTAAAAGATCTGTTATTCTTATATAAAAGAAATCTGTAACCGATCCAAAAACAACTCTATCAAAAACATTCGCAATACCACCGCCAATAATACTAGCAAAAGCAAATACCGACCATTTATCTAAGGTTTTATCTTTTAAAATATATCGTAAAATATAACCTAAAACTACAATAGGTAGAATAAGTAAAAGTATAATTCTTAAAGTAGGATTTAAATCGCTTCCCATACCAAGAAATGCACCTTCATTTTCTACATTATGAAGAGAAAAGTAGTTCCCAATAAGATGTATAACATCTTTTGAATCAATATAAGTTCTAACTAATATTTTAGAAAATTGATCTACAACAATTGTTAAAACAATAACAGTGATGATGTAGATAGTACGCTTCGTTAATTTCATATTACTTTTCAAAAGTTGCAGAAGCTGTTTCAGAGGCTCTGTTAATTTTCTTTACTAAACCTTGCAATACTTTACCAGGTCCAACTTCAGTAAATAGTGTGGCACCATCTTCAATCATTTGCTGTACAGATTGTGTCCAACGTACAGGCGCTGTTAGTTGAGAAATTAAATTTGCTTTAATAGCTGTTTCATCAGTTACAGCATTTGCTGTTACATTCTGATAAATAGGGCAGTTTGGTTTGCTAAACGTAGTGTTTTCAATAGCAGCTGCTAACTCTTCGCGAGCAGGTTCCATTAAAGGCGAATGAAAAGCACCACCAACAGGTAAAACTAAAGCACGACGTGCACCAGCTTCTTTCATACTTTCACAAGCTCTATTAATAGCATCAATTTCACCAGAAATTACTAATTGACCAGGACAGTTATAATTGGCAGCAACTACAATACCTTCGGTTTCTTTACAAATATTTTCAACAACAGCATCTTCTAAAGCTAAAACAGCAGCCATAGTACTTGGTTGTAATTCACAAGCTTTTTGCATAGCTAAAGCACGTTGCGAGACTAATTTTAAGCCGTCTTCAAAAGTTAAAGCGCCATTGGCAACTAAAGCCGAAAATTCGCCTAAAGAATGTCCTGCCACCATATCTGGCTTAAAGCTATCTCCTAAAGTTTTAGCTAGAATAACAGAATGTAAAAATATAGCAGGTTGCGTAACTTTCGTTTCTTTTAAAGCTTCTGCAGTACCTTCAAACATAATGTCTGTAATATGGAAACCAAGAATTTCATTGGCTTTTTCAAATAATTCTTGTGCTAAAGGAGCGTTTTCATAAAGGTCTAAACCCATTCCTGAGAATTGTGCACCTTGACCTGGAAATATATATGCGTTCATAGTTGGTTTATTTTTAGAGCTGCAAAAATAAGAATAAATCTTTTATTAGCACTATGTATTTGGGCGTTACCCATGGGTCGGGCTTTCCACTATATCTTTCTGCGAAGCAGTCCCGAACTTGTTTCGGGATCTCATTAACAAAGGTCTTAGTCTATCAAAGGATGTTTCAGATATAAATTTTCGCAAAAAGGATGCCGTTTCAATCCCTAACGCAAAACTAAGGTAGTAATCATCTTTTTTCCAAAAAGGCAACTTTCCAAATTAAAACATGTCGAAATTACAAACCAATAATCGCCGCTTCGGCACATCGCTCTCCGTCCATAGCTGCCGATACAATACCACCAGCATAACCACCACCTTCGCCACAGGGGAATAAGCCTTCTATTTGTGGGTGTGCTAATTGTTCGTTTCTAGGAATACAAACGGGCGATGAGGTTCTCGATTCTACACCAATAATATTAGCATCTTCGGTATAATAACCCTTCATTTTTTGTCCAAATGCTGCAAACCCTTTTCGTAATCTACTACCTATTAGTTTTGGTAAAAGCGAATGTAATGGCGCCGAATTTAAACCAGGCTGATAAGAGGTCGGGTTTAAATCTACCGATAATCTACCTTCAACAAAATCAGTCAATCGTTGTGCTGGTGCAACCTGACTTCGTCCACCTGCAGTAAATGCCATACGCTCTAAATTTTTCTGATATTCTAAACCTTTTAAAGGTCCAAATTGTTCGTATTTAGGCAAATCTCTATTCACATCTATTTCTACTACAATCCCCGAATTTGCAAATAAATTATTTCGTTTAGAAGGCGACATACCATTTACAACCACTTCGCCATTGGCAGTAGCTGCAGGTACAATAAATCCACCAGGGCACATACAAAAGGAGTACACACCACGTTCGTTTACTTGTTGAACCAAACTGTACGAAGCAGCAGGTAATAATTCATGACGATCGCCACTGCAATGGTATTGAATAGAATCAATAATATGTTGAGGATGCTCTACACGAACACCCATAGCAAACGATTTTGCTTCTAGAGCAATTTCCTTTTTATGAAGTAAATAAAAGATGTCTCTCGCAGAATGTCCGGTTGCTAAAATAACACGGTTGGCAACCATTTCTTCACCGTTCAAAAATTGAATGGCTTGTATTTTACCATTTTTTACGGTGAAGTCTGTAACGCGTGTTTCAAAATGAACCTCGCCACCATATTTTAAAATAGTTTCGCGAATATTTGTAACTACTTTTGGGAGTTTGTTTGTTCCAATATGGGGATGCGCATCCACCAAAATCTGGTCGGTAGCACCATGGTAAACTAAGTTTTCAAATATGCGTCTAACATCACCACGTTTTAAACTTCGGGTGTATAATTTACCATCGCTATAAGTTCCTGCTCCACCTTCGCCAAAGCAATAATTAGAATCTTCGTTTACAAAATGATCTTGATTTATAGCTTTTAAATCGCGACGACGGTCCTGAACATTTTTACCACGTTCTAAAACAATAGGTTTAAAACCAAGTTCTATACAACGCAAAGCGGCATACATTCCTGCAGGCCCAAAACCAATAATATGAATGGGTTTTGCTTTTGATACATCTTTATAATCAAATTTATATTCTGAAGTTTTTGGTAATACTTCTCTAATATAAACGGCGACTTTATAATTAAGAATGATTTTTGGTTTTCGAGCATCAATAGATTTTCGAAGTACTTTTACGCCTGTAATATCTTCTTTATCAATATCTAAAGCACGTGCCGATTTTATTATTAAAATATCACTGCGTTCTTCTTCTTTAAGTGTAATACGAAGTTGAAGTTCTTTTACCATAATGCGAAATTAAACAAATAGTCGCATTTAGATATTTATTTTCTTCAGATTTAGCTTTACAGTTAGATTTTTACTTGTTATTAATTCATTGTAAATAAGTGTTTTATGCTTTTCGCTGAATAAATAAAGTCTTTAATTTATTGATATTTAGTTAGTTAAAATATTATTTTTAATTAGTCTAAATAAGTATTGTGTATGAATATTTAGTTTTTTAGATTTGCCAAATAATTTATAATCAATCTAAATAGTAATGAAAAATACGCTTCGAATTTTATTAATAATCTTGTTTTTTGGAAATCAAATACATGCTCAAGAAACTAAAACTATTAACGGAAAAGTTTTATCTACATCAAAGCAACCTATTGAAGGTGCTACGCTTGTTATTGAACATTTAAATAAATACGCTGTTACTAATGCAAATGGAGAATTTAATTTTTCTGGATTAACAACGGGAACTTATAATTTAGTTGTTTCGCATGTTGCTTTTAATAGTAAAACAATAAGTCTAAACGTAAATGCTTCTTTTAATGAAAATCTGCCAGTAGTATATTTAAAAAGTGCCGATAATAAATTGAGTGAGGTTGTTATATCTGGTAGTATTTTAAACAAAACACCAAATGCAGGTAAAGCAGGAATTAAGGCTTTAGATTTACCTCAAAGTGTTGCTGTTATTTCATCTCAAACCTTAGAAAATCAACAAATTCAATCGTTAACAGATATTTTAAAGAATGCTAATGGTATATATATAAAAGGAACTACAGGTGGCTATCAAGAAGAGGTCGCTTCTAGAGGTTATGCCATGGGAAGTAGTAATACTTTTAAAAATGGTGTACGTTATTTTAATGGGATGATGACGGAAATAAGTGGAATTGAAAGTGTTGAAATATTAAAGGGTAGTGCAGCTATTTTATTCGGAAACGTTGAAGCTGGTGGTGTGTTAAATTTAATAACTAAAAAACCACGTTTCGACTTTGGTGGGAAAGTAGGTGTAACTTTTGGGAGTTTTAATTTAGTAAAACCAACGTTTGATGTTTATGGTGCTTTAAATGAATCAAAAACAGCAGCGTTTAGATTAAACGGATCGTATGCTTCAGCTGATAGTTTTAGAAAATTTGTGTCTTCAGAAACGTATTATTTCAATCCGTCGTTCCTTTTTAAATTAGGTAATAAAACAACCTTGTTGGTTGAAGCCGATTATACAAATGATTCTAGAACGCCAGATTTTGGTGCAGGAATTATTAATTATCAGTTGGTAGATTTGCCTAGAGATCAGTTTGTAGGTGTAAAATGGGGCTATTTTGATGGAGAGCAATTATCGGCAACCTTAACTTTAAATCACCAACTTTCAGATAACTGGGGCTTAACTTATATTAACTCATTTCGTCATTATAATACCGATATGTTTACTAATACAAGACCTAATACATCAGGTGGAACTGTTGGAGCAGATGGACTTTGGAAACGAAACATACAACAACGCGATTATGTAAATAACTATAATTTAAATCAAATAGATTTAAAAGGATTGTTTAATACAGGAAAAATAAAACATCAATTTTTATTTGGTGCCGATGTAGAAAACTATAAAACTAAAGATACAAGGTTTAATAGGTTGACTGCAGCTAATAATAACGGACAAGCTTATTACGATGAAATAAATATTTTTAATCCAGATTACAATAGTTTTAGCGATTTTAAGCCAACACTTACCAAAAATAGATTTACAACGACACCTGTTTCAAGGTTTGGAATATACGTTCAAGATTTAATAGAAATTAATAAATACCTTAAGGTTTTAGCTGGTGTACGTTATACATACCAAGATACAGAAAGTGATGTGTATACATTTTCAAATGATACGAATGCTGTTACTAATTTGTATGATGATGCTTTTACACCAAGATTCGGACTTATAATTCAGCCTACAAAACATCAATCTATTTTTGCTAGTTATTCTAATTCTTTTGATACTAATACGGGGTTAGATGTTGATGGTAATGCCTTAGATCCTTCTTTAATAGATCAGTTTGAATTAGGTGTGAAAAACGAATTATTCAATAATAAGCTCTTTTTAAATGTAACAGGATACATTATTAAAAATAGTAATTTGGCACAAACATCGTTTGCAAACGGAAATACCGATAACAATATTAAAGAATTAGCAGGATCTACAGAAAGTAAAGGTGTTGAAATAGATTTTACCGCATATCCTGCAAAAGGATTACGAATATTGGCAGGTTATAGTTTTAATGAAATGAAATATACAAAGTCTAATATTTATGTTGAAGGTAGTTTGTTAAGATATAACCCAAAGCATACAGCTAATTTAAGTGCAAATTATAATTTTGAAACAGGTGCTTTATCAGGTTTAAATATTGGATTAATAAACACGTATTTTGGAAAACGTTTTGCTGGTCGTTCGTTTAGATTAACCGTTCCAGGTGATAATAGATTACTAATTCCTTTATCAGATTACTTCCAGTTTGATGCTACATTATCTTATACTATTAAAAGCTTCGATATTCGTGCTAAGTTAGCAAACATTGGAAATGCTTTAAATTATAATGTGCATGATGATAATAGTATAAATCCAATTGCTCCAAGAAATTATTCGGTTTCTGTAAGTTATAAATTTTAAAAAACTGAAACATTCATATAGTCATAGAAATATGGTTGTATGAATGTTTTTTATTTAAAAACATATGAAGACAAAACAGCTAAGAGCTATTCATAGAGATTTAGGCTATTTTTATGTCGGACTCATAATTTCATTTGCTTTTTCTGGCATTTTAATGAATCACCGTAGCACATGGCATCCTGATAAATATACAACGGAGATTAAGGAGATTCAAGTGCAATTACCTGAAAATAAAAGTGATATTTCTGATGGATTCGTTAAAAATTTAGCAAAAGATTTACAGATAGAGGATAAACTAAAAAGACACATGCTAAGAAGAGGAACGTTACGTGTCATGTTTAATAATACCGATGTAGAAATTGATGTAAAAACAGGAAAAGGTGAAATAATTTCGTTTATAAAAACACCATTTATTAGTCAAACCATGACGCTGCATAAAACCAATTCTAATTGGTGGATTTATTATTCAGATATTTTTGGAATTTCCTTAATTATTATAGCTGTTACAGGTATATTACTTATAAATAAAGGAAAGTTTTCTTTTAAGAATCGAGGTTGGAAATTGGCTCTAGCAGGTCTTGTGTTTCCAATTGTGTTTTTGCTGTGCTTTTTGTGAAAAAAAATGAATCACTTATTTAATTTTTAAGGAAGGAGGATTTAGATATTCTTTAAAAAAACTATAAAGCGTATTTAAATCTTTTGATGTTTGAGGTACTGAATGTCCTGTTCCGTAATTAATAAGTGTTGAGGTGGGTACTTTTAGCGAATCTAATTTTGCTTTTAAATGTATAAATTGATCTTGATAATAAGGCGCATCATCTTTATTGTGAAAAAAAAGAGTAGGAGCTGTAGCAGATGATTCAACTAAATAAGAAGCTCCCATAGTGTTCCATAGTTCAAAATTATCTTCTAGATTACCCCAAGCCCATTCGCATCGAGTTTCTAAGTTAGAATCGCCATCATCTGAAGCATTGTAAATTTTGGTATAATCAAAAACACCAGGGCCTAAAGCAGCTGCTTGTATGGCATCAGAAATACCTATATTAAAACCTGTATTTTCAAATTCAGAAACAGATTTGTCACCAATAGCTAAAGATCCAGCAGTAGAGCCTCTAGAAAATCCGTAAACACCAATGTTTCCAGATACCCCTAATTCATCACTCATTTTACGTAAAGTACGAATGGCAGACTTTACTTTTTGAGCGGCATCAGGATTTGTTTGATATGATTTATAGGTGTCGTTTTTACCATTTACAGGTTTGCCACTTCCCCAAGGACAATATTTTGGATGATCGGCAATAGCCCAAGCCATTCCATGTGCAGGTAAACCTTCTAAAAAAGAATCGTTAAAACCAGCAAAAGTATAAGGTAAAAACAGTCTTAAATCTTTATGAGCATCAGTAAGTTTTTCTTTGTCACTATCATAGGTGGCGTAACTGTTGCTGTATGAAAAAGATAAAATAGTAGGGGGTTTTACTTTCGGGTTTGCAGGATAGATAATATCCATACGTAATTCATCGCCTTCTACATATTCTTTAGGTGTGTTATAAACTTTAGGATTGTCTATAAAATAAGGTACATCTCGAGAAATTCTATAGCCTTCAAATAATATATAAGATTTGTTAAGCGAACAGTTAGTGAAGTTGCAGAATAATTTATTTGAAATGGCCTTGTTAATTGCAATAATGTCTTTGTTTATGTTTGTTGCTGAAGCTTTTTTATCGTGATTATAATCTAGTTCTATAACCCGATATCCTTGAGATAATAACCAAGCGACATCTTCTCTATTTGTATTCTGACCTATTTTCTCAAATCCTAAATTTTTAAGATATACAATGGTTATATTATTGCCTGTAAAATCTTTTTTTGGTGATTTAGATTCTGTTGCAGTATAATTAATATTATTTTCAGTTGTTATACTCAACCATTTACCTGTACTAGCACATGAATTAAGTGATAAAAATAGAAGTATATAGCCAAGGCAAACTATTTGAAATCTTGAAGTTGTCATTTATAAAATTTAGTAAAAAGATAAAGAAACTATTTTCTTTCGTAAGTTAAAAACGAAAACTCATAGTCATGTTTTTCATCTTTTTTATGAAATTTGTTGGCTGTTTCTTTCCAAATAGTAGTATCTATTTTTGGAAAAAATGTATCAGCTTCAAAGTTTTCATGTACTCTTGTTAATTCTATTTTAGTAGCAATATGCATAGCTTGTTTGTAAATTTCTCCACCACCTATAATAAAAGGTTGCAATTCGTTTTTTGTTACATCAATTGCGGCTTCTAAACTGTTAACAACAATAACGCCTTCTGGCACTTTGTAGTCTGTTTGTCTAGTAATAACTACGTGAGTTCTATTTGGTAGTGGTTTAGGAAAACTTTCAAAAGTTTTACGCCCCATAATAATATGATGACCGTTTGTTAAGGCTTTAAAACGTTTTAAATCATCACTTAAATGCCAAATTAGTTTATTTCCTTTTCCAATGGCATCATTTTCTGCAGCAGCTACAATAATAGTAAGTTCAGAAGTGTTTTTTGGATTAAGCGATTCGTTATAAATTTCACTTTGTGCAATATGTGGTACTTCTTTTTTTAGTTCTGTTTTAAGCTTTTCTATTTTAACTTGTTGTTGCGCAACTAATTTATCTAGTTGTTTTTGTTCCCAGGCTTTTCCCATGAATTTATGAGTAATAAAAACATTAAAAACATGATAGATAAATAAGAATAACCAAATAAGAATAGCATATAAAAACCACTCTTTACCAAGAATTTTAAAATCCTCACCAATACCTAAGACGGTATTAGCTAATATTAAAAAAACTGCACCAATTAAGAATATTACAAAGTGAATGTATAAATTCTTTTTTTGTTTGATGCGTTTTTGAGCATTTTGAATAAGCTCTAATTGCTCTTTATCTATTTGTGGTGTGTCTTTCTTTTTTCCGAACATAATACTAAAATAATGAATGTAAAGTTAAAGCTTTTTAACGACATGATTATGATAAAAATATTGCTTCAAATATATTGAAATAGCGAAAACGTTTTCGTTTAAAAAGCCTTGAAAATCAGTGAAAAAGAAGGTTTTAATGCTAAGAATAATACAAAATACTTCTTGATTTTTTTAAATACATCAAATTAACACAAGACAATATTAATAAATTGATAATTCTTTATGCTTAAGACTTTAAAATGAACTTCCTCGGGAATTGTTTTATAAATTTGTAATATAAACAACACACAAAATATTTGAATTATGGCTATTAAAAAACAATACTTAAAAAGCAAACCAGTTTGTAAAGTTACTTTTTCTATTCTTGCTGAAGATGCAAAAAAAGTTTCTGTAGTTGGAAATTTTAATGAATGGAATGCTAAGTCTGCTCCATTAAAAAAATTAAAAAACGGAACTTTTAAAGGAACAATAGATTTAGAAACAGAGAAATCTTATGAGTTTAAATATTTAATAGATGAAACTGTTTATGCTAATGATGAAGCTGCAGATGCTTACGCGTGGAGTGATTTTGCTTCAGCAGATAATAGTGTAGTAAATGTTTAGTTAAATCCTAATAAATTAAACAAAAAAGGGCTTTCTTATTGAGAGTCCTTTTTAATTCTACTTCTTCTTCTTCTTTCTTTTTAATTTTTTTGAGCTATTATCAACCATAAAATTAATTGGTATAGAGTAAGGTACTGTTACAGGTTTGCCTCTTTGTATTCCAGGTCTTTCCATGTCTGGAATTAATTTTATAACACGAATAGCTTCTTTTTCAAGTTCATAATGTGGTGCACTTGACCTAATTCCTGTAACTTTTCCATATTTGTCAATTTTAAAAATCACATTAATTTTTACTAATCCATCAGGTAAACCAATCTTATTTGCTATTTTGATATTGAAGTTTTTTGAGATAAGGTTTGAAATTTTATAACTCATGCATTTTTTTAATTCTGCATTAGAAAGCGTTTTGTCACAACCTTTATAAACAGGAACATTTTCAATTACCTCATAAACAGTCTCTGGGTTTTCTTTTGTTTCATTTTCTTGTGCTATAATAGAAGTGCTAATGAAAATTAATAGTAATGTGTATATGTTTTTCATTTTATTTTTATACTGCAACAGCACCTTTAATGTGTGGATGCGGATTATAATCTTCTAGTGTAAAATCGTCGAAAGTAAAATCAAAAATATCTTTTACTTCAGGATTTATTTTCATTTTTGGTAAGGGGCGTATATCTCTAGATAATTGTAATTCCAATTGTTCAAAATGATTGCTATATATATGAGCATCGCCAAAGGTGTGGATAAATTCTCCAGCTTCATAACCACAAACTTGAGCCATCATCATGGTGAATAAGGCATATGATGCAATATTAAAAGGTACACCTAAAAAGATGTCGGCACTTCGTTGATAAAGTTGACATGATAATTTCCCGTTGGCAACATAAAATTGAAAAAAGGCATGACAAGGAGGAAGCGCAGCTTTTCCATTCGCTACATTTTCATCAAATGATTTTGAAGTGTCGGGAAGCACTGAAGGATTCCATGCAGATACTAACATTCTACGACTATTCGGGTTGTTTTTTAAAGTATCAATAACCTCTTTTATTTGGTCTACTTCATCACTATTCCAATTACGCCATTGGTGACCGTAAACAGGACCAAGGTCTCCCTTTTTATCGGCCCAATCATTCCAGATGCGTACACCATTTTCAGTAAGGTATTTAATATTAGTATCGCCTTTTAAAAACCAAAGCAGTTCGTAAATAATAGATTTTAAGTGTAATTTTTTTGTAGTTACCATAGGGAAACCTTCACTTAAATCAAATCGCATTTGATAACCAAAAACGCTTTTAGTTCCCGTTCCTGTTCTATCTCCTTTTTCGTTTCCGTTCTCTATAACGTGTTTTACTAAGTCGTGATATTGCTGCATACTATTTCCTGCGGAGGCAGGAATCTTATTAAATTAAACTGAAATTTTATTGAAGTTAAAAATAAAAAAAAAGCATCAAGTTTTCGAGTTTGATATTTCAATATATAATAAAGTTATTAACTATATTATTTATTGAAAATATAATTTTTTCATATAAGCAGATTAGATGTTATCCAATAATCATTCCTGCTATTGTTGCAGAAATAAGTGAAGCAATAGTACCTCCAATTAAAGCTTTCATGCCAAATTTAGATAAGGTTTTTCGTTGCCCAGGAGCTAAGGAACCAATACCTCCAATTTGAATACCAATAGAAGCAAAATTCGCAAAGCCACATAGCATATAAGTTGCCATGATTATTGATTTTTCATAGGTTAAATGGATTGAGTTTCCTGCGTTTTTTAAATCGGCTAATTGAATATACCCAATAAACTCACTGGCTGCTAATTTAATCCCTAAAAGTTGTCCCATAAGCGCCATGTCTTCACTTGCAACTCCAATAAGCCACATTAGAGGCGCAAAGGCATATCCTAAAATAAGTTCTAGAGATAGGCTTTCATAAGATGTATTGCTTGCAACCCAATCATTAATAGAAGTAATATCTCCAACCCAACCTAGAATGCCATTAAACATGGCAATAAAAGCTACAAACACTAAAAGCATAGCGCCAACATTTACAGCAAGTTTAAGTCCTTCGGTAGTACCATTGGCAATAGCATCTAAAAAGTTAGAACCAATTTTATCTTGAGATACAGAAACATCTGTGTTTACATCTTCGGTTTGTGGGAACAATATTTTTGAAATAACAATGGCTCCAGGAGCTGCCATAACAGAAGCTGCTAAAAGGTGTTTTGCATAAAACAATCTAAGTACTGGGTCATCACCTCCTAAAAAACCAATATATGCTGCTAGTACTGCACCAGCAACGGTTGCCATACCACCAATCATGACTAAAAGCATTTCAGACTTATTCATTTTTTCTAAATAAGCCTTAATTAAAAGAGGTGCTTCAGTTTGTCCTAAAAAAATATTTCCAGCAACACTTAAACTTTCTGCTCCTGATATTTTTAAAGCTTTAGAAAGTAACCAAGCCATTGCTTTTACAACCTTTTGAATAATACCTAAGTAGAATAATACAGAGGTTAAGGCTGAAAAGAATATAATAGTTGGTAATACTTGAAAGGCAAAAATGAATCCGAAAGTATCCATATCTACTACTAAGCCTTCAAATAAAAATTTACTTCCAGCTCTAGTAAATTCTAATACTTGTACAAATAATCCTCCTATAAATTCAAAGATGGTTTTTACAAATTCAACTTTTAAAACACCTATGGCAATTAATAATTGAAAAGCCAGACCAATACCAACAATTTTCCAATTAATAGCTTTTCTATTACTAGAAAAAAGAAAGGCTACAAAAATAAGAGATAGCATGCCTAAAATACCACGCCATAAACTGTTAATGCTAAAGCCTTGGCTAGGAATTATAGAAGCGGTATTTGTTTTTATATCAACTGATTCATTGGTGTTTTGAATAGTTAATTCTGTGTTATTATGAATTGAATCTGTTACTGCAGTTTGAATTGTTGAAACATTTTCTACAGAATCTATCTGGACTGTTTTATCTAAATCTTGCGCTATGATTGTTGAAGTTGAAACTAAAAATATAACAGCAAAAAATAAAAACAGTTTTTTCATAATTTAAATAAGGTTATCCTCGTTTGGAGATTTCATCACGAATATTTGCTGCCTTTTCATAATCTTCATTAGCAACGGCTTCGTTTAATAGGTTGTGGAGTTCTTCTAAGGTTTTTCCTTTGAAGTTTTCGCTTGGTTCATTTGGTTCTAATTCGTTTGCAACCAACTCATCCATTAAAATACTATCTTGATTTTCGGTATCTTCATCTTCCTTTTCAGGATTCACTTTTAAGTAAATACCAGCTTTATCAAGTATGTTTTTATAAGTAAAAATAGGTGCTTGAAAGCGAAGTGCTAAAGCAATAGCATCACTGGTTCTTGCATCAATTATTTCTTCAATTTTATCGCGTTCGCAAATTAAACTAGAATAAAAAACACCATCAACCAATTTGTGAATAATAACTTGTTTTACAACAATATCAAATCGATCTGCAAAATTTTTAAATAAGTCGTGAGTTAAAGGTCTTGGTGGACTAATTTCTTTTTCTAAAGCTATAGCTATAGATTGTGCCTCAAAAGCACCAATAACTATTGGTAGTTTACGATCACCATCTTCTTCATTTAAAATCAAGGCGTATGCGCCATTTTGAGTTTGGCTATACGATATGCCTTTTATGTTTAATTTTACTAAGCTCATAATTTATGAAAACGCAAAGAACTGTTTAAATTAGGACTTTACCAAACTGCCTTAGGCAGATTTATGAATAAAAATGCTAATTTAAGCAGTTCAATACTAAACCAACTAATTTATGAAAAATAATTTATTGTTGAGCTTTAAATACTTTTAATTTTTCGATGAGTTGCGGTACAACTTTAAAAGCATCACCAACAACACCGTAGTCTGCAGCTTTAAAGAAAGGCGCTTCGGCATCTGTATTTATAACCACTTTTACTTTTGATGCGTTTATACCAGCTAAATGCTGAATGGCTCCAGAAATTCCAATGGCAATGTATAAATTAGAGGCTACAGGTTTTCCTGTTTGCCCTACGTGTTCGCTATGCGGTCTCCAACCTAAATCTGATACGGGTTTAGAGCATGCTGTTGCAGCACCTAAAGTATCGGCTAATTCTTCAATCATACCCCAGTTTTCAGGACCTTTTAATCCGCGACCTCCAGAAACTACAATATCAGCATCTGCAATAGTTACTTTGTCGGTTGCTCTGTCTACAGATTCAACACTAACTCCTAAATTTGAAATAGAAGGCGAAAAGTCTTCCGCGGAAGCGCTACCAGTATTTTCAACTAACCCGAATGAATTATTTGAAACACCTACTATTTTAACATCGGTATTTATTTGTAAAGTTTCAAAAGCTTTATTAGTGAAAGCTGTACGTTTAACTGTAAAAGGAGAAACGCTTGTTGGTGCTTCAATAACATTTGAGGCATAACCCGCATTTAATCCAACCGCTAAAAGAGGTGCTAAGTATTTGCTGTTTGCACTAGAACTTACAACGACCACTTTTGTGTCTTCTTTTTCGGCAGCTTGTTTAATAGCTTCGGCGTAACCGCTAGCATTAAATGTTTCTAATGCTGTGTTTTTTATGTTTAAAATTTTATCAACTCCGTAGTTTCCTAATGCTGAAGCGTCATCAACATTAATAGCAACTGCCGTAACTGTTGTTCCTAATTGATTAGCAACTGCTTTAGCATAAGATGCTACTTCTAAAGCTGTTTTTTTTAATGCTCCTTGTTCTGATTCTGTATATACTAAAACTGACATGCTTTATTTTTGTTTTTCATCCTGAACTTGCATTCAGGATCTAATTTATCTTTCTGTTAATTTTAAAAAGATTCCGAAACGAGTTCGGAATGATTTAGCAACTTAAATTACTTTAGCTTCATTGTGAAGTAAGTTAATTAACTCGTCTAAATTATCTGGTGATACTAATTTTACAGCGCCTTTTGGTGCTGGTTTTTCAAAAGAAACAGAGTTTGTCTCTGTATTAGTTTCTATAGGTTCTGCAACGGTTAATGGTTTTTTTCGAGCCATCATAATACCTCGCATATTAGGTATGCGTAAATCACTTTCTTCTACAAGTCCTTTTTGACCACCTATTACTAATGGTAAACTTGTAGATACGGTTTCTTTACCGCCATCAATTTCTCTAATAGCTTTTGCCTCTGTACCATCTACTTCAAGGTTAATGCAGTTATTTACAAAATTAGCTTGTAATAATCCAGCTATCATTCCAGGAACCATGCCGCCATTATAATCTATAGATTCACGACCAGCAATAATTAAATCGTAACCACCTTCTTTAGCAACATTGGCTAATTGTTTTGCAACAGAAAAAGCATCGCTTGCTGGTGTGTTTACACGTATAGCAGCATCTGCTCCAATAGCTAAAGCTTTTCTTAGCGTAGGTTCGGTTTCTGCACCTCCAACATTTATAACGGTAACATTTGCACCTTGTTTTTCTTTAAACCACATGGCACGTGTTAAGCCAAATTCATCATTTGGATTAATAACAAACTGCACACCATTGGTGTCAAACTTAGTGTCTCCATCGGTAAAATTAATCTTTGATGTGGTGTCTGGAACGTGACTAATACACACTAATATTTTCATAATATTTATATCTTAAATGACTTAGTTTTTACTAATATGCGAAGTTAATTATTTTATTCTGATTATTTACTATGCATGCATAGTAAATTTGTAAAATTTTGTATTAATGAGATTAAATATTTCTAATTCTTTAGAAATTTGAAGACTTTTTGTTGCTTGTTAGTGTTTGAAAGTTTAATAAGATAAACACCTTTTTGAAAATTAGAAATATCGATACTGTTATTTTTAAAGATTTTATTGCTGATAATTTTTTGACCTGTAATACTATATATATCAATGTGTATATTTTGATTACCAATATTTGATATTTGTAAATAAGGATTTTCTTTAGTTTGAAATGGTTTTATTTGTTTAAATAATTCATCAGTAATTGATAATTTTTCTTCTGAAAGCTCGATATGATGAGAGCCAGCGATAGGGTCGTCTGTTAAATATAGATCTATGTGGTTAGTTTCTGAGTTAATAGATGTCTTAAAATTACCAGAGCTATATCCATTATTATAAATTCCTAATATTGAATATAAAGTATATTCAATATTGTTACAAGGTTGTGAATTATCTGAAATTGTAGTTGAAATAGAATTAGACTCCCAAAGTTGTAATCTATTTGTTCCGTTATCAGGGTTGCCTCCTTTTAAGGTTATATAAAATTCGTTGCCACATGGAGACACTCCATTACTTTTCATATATAAAACATCTTTTTCTATGTTGTAATTAAAAGTTACACTAAGTTTAAAATCGTCAGGAACTTCATGAACTATAGGGCAATCGCCACATAGTTCATCATAATTGCTCATGTATTTCATAACATCAAAATTTAAACCATCAAGCGCGGTTATAATGTCTTGGCTAATAGCAGAAGTTTTGAAAGACCCTAAATTATAAAATACTTCATCGGGTACATTTTGAGCTAATTCATTTATTAGGTCTTTAGAGTTAAAATTAATGGTAAACCTCTTTTGAGAAGAATCAGGATTTGTTAGATGAAAATCATAAATTTCATATTTAGCAAAAATGTCCGTTATATATTGTTCTTGATGAGTTAAAGTTATAGTACCATCATTGTTTTTATTAACGGTAGGAACGTTTATGTTATTTTCTATTGAGAAATAGTAATCAATTCCCGACCTTAAAAGGGGCTTCTGACTAAACCCCAAAGAAGATATAAAAAGAATTATGACTAACTTAAAGTAGGATATCTTCATTATTTGTGTCTCATTTCTGTAAAAATAATAAAAACTTTTCAGTAGGGAATTTTACTGTTTAATTTTATGGTATAATATTATCAATAATTCCTATTTTTGCAATTCGAATTAAAAACAATCTTAATGAAGACAATTCAATTTAGAGAGGCTATTTGTGAAGCCATGAGTGAAGAAATGCGCAGAGATGAAAGCGTTTATTTAATGGGTGAAGAAGTAGCTGAATATAATGGAGCTTATAAAGCATCAAAAGGAATGTTAGATGAGTTTGGAGCAAAGCGTGTAATCGATACACCAATTGCCGAACTTGGTTTTGCAGGAATCGCTGTTGGTTCTACAATGACAGGTAATAGACCTATTGTAGAATACATGACCTTTAACTTCTCTTTGGTTGGAATTGATCAAATTATAAATAATGCAGCAAAAATTAGACAAATGTCTGGTGGACAATTTAAATGTCCAATTGTATTTCGTGGGCCAACAGGTTCTGCAGGTCAATTAGGAGCTACACACTCACAAGCTTTTGAAAGTTGGTTTGCTAACACACCAGGTTTAAAAGTTATTGTGCCATCAAACCCTTATGATGCAAAAGGTTTATTAAAAGCAGCTATTCGCGATGACGATCCGGTTATTTTTATGGAGAGTGAGCAAATGTATGGCGATAAAGGTGAAGTGCCAGAAGGTGAATACATTGTGCCAATAGGAGTTGCTGAAATTAAAAGAGAAGGAACAGATGTAACTATTGTTTCTTTTGGTAAAATTATAAAAGAAGCTTATAAAGCTGCTGACGAATTAGAAAAGGAAGGCATTTCTTGTGAAATTATAGATTTACGTACTGTAAAGCCTATGGATAGAAAAGCTATTTTAGATTCAGTTAAGAAAACAAACCGATTAGTTATTTTAGAAGAAGCTTGGCCTTTTGGAAATGTTGCTACTGAAATTACTTATTTAGTACAAAGTGAAGCATTTGATTATTTAGATGCTCCAATTATAAAAATTAATACAGCAGATACTCCTGCGCCTTATTCACCAGTTCTTTTAGAAGAATGGTTGCCTAACAAGGACGAAGTTATTAAGGCTGTTAAAAAAGTATTGAACAAATAAAGTAGTATATTCTACGTTATATAAACTTCATTAGCATAATTGTTGATGAAGTTTTTTTGTGTTATAAAGATATTTTTTTCAATCTTTATGCAACCAAAGACAGATATATTTGTCTTTTAAATATAAAATCTTTAGATGAAGATAAAATTAGTTTTTACATTTTTTCTATTCAGTACATTGTTTGCAATCGCTCAAACAAAAGTTAGTGGCTATGTGTTTGATGAATATAATGAACCTGTTTCTTTTGCTAATGTAATATTTAAGGGGTCTACGCAAGGAACTATAACCGATGAAAACGGAAAGTTTTATCTAGAATCTGATGAAACTTGGAATACTTTAAGCGTATCATTTTTAGGCTATGAAACTTTGAATATTCCATTAACTAAAAAAGTAAATTACGATTTAAAATTCACACTTAAAGAAGAAGCGGGAGAATTAGATGCTGTTGTAATTGTTTCTGGTAAGCAGTCTAAAAAGAATAATCCAGCTATAGATTTACTTCGAAAAATATGGGAGCATAAACGTAGAAACGGCTTAAATTTATACAAACAATACGAATATGATAAGTATGAAAAAGTAGAGTTTGATATTAATACCATTGATAGTGCATTAATAAAAGGTAAGCTATTTAAAGGTATGGAGTTTGTTTTTGATCAGGTTGATACCTCCAGCGTTACTGGTAAAACATACTTACCCATGTTTATTAATGAAGCAGTATCAAAAGTATATGGCGATAATTTAATTAATAAAGAAAAGGAAGTTTTAAAAGGAAATAAAAACTCAGGATTTAGTGATAATCAAATTATTATCGATTTTGTAGACGATTTGTATTCAGATTATAATGTGTATGATAATTACTTAAAATTCTTCGATAAAAGTTTTGTGAGTCCGTTATCTAAAACAGGAATAAGCACTTATAATTATGTGTTAAGTGATAGTGCATTTATTGATAATAAATGGTGTTATAATATCATCTATTATCCAAGACGTAAAAACGAATTGACTTTTAAAGGTGATTTTTGGGTAGCAGATTCAACCTATGCTATTAAAGAAATTAATCTTCAAGCATCAAAAAGCGCTAACATAAACTGGGTAAAAGATATTTATATAGAGCAAGAGTTTGAAGTTTTAAATGATTCACTTTTTCTCGTAAAGCGCGATTATATGATGTCCGATTTTGCGTTTAGCAAAAAAGAAAAGGCTCGTGGTATATATGGTAAACGAACCACACTATACAATAATTATAAATTTGATATAGAAAAAGATAAGAAATTCTATGACGAGGAAGTTTATAATTATGATAAGGATGTTTATGATAGAGATGATGCTTTTTGGTCAGATAATAGATTAGAAGTTTTAAATAAAGATGAGCAAGGTGTCTATAAAATGTTAGATACTTTAAAAACCGTTAAAAAGTTTAAACGTCTTTATAACTTAGGAAGTATTTTGTCTTCAGGCTACATAGAATTTAATTCGTTGCCATTAGATTATGGTCCTATTTTTTCAACTTTTGGGTTTAACGAAGTTGAAGGATTGCGTTTGCGTGTAGGTGGGCGTACTTATTTTGGTAGAAATGACCTTTGGAGATTACAAGGGTTTTTAGCTTACGGATTTGATGATGATAAGTTTAAATATGGTATTTCTGGAAAATGGTTATTAGATAAAAAGAGCCGATTGATAATTTCTGGAGGAAATAGGCGCGATGTAGAACAAATAGGAGCTAGTTTAACAACAAGTACCGATGTTTTAGGGCGAAGTTTAGCTTCCTCATCGGTTGTTGGAACTAGTACAAATGATAAGTTGACTTCTATTAATTTAACCAGTTTAGCAGTAGAGTTAGAGCCTTTACGTAATCTTGTTTTTAGATTAAGTGGAAATTATAGAACTTTAGAGTCGGCATCACCAACTTTTAGTTTAGATTATAATACACCTACAGGTGTGGAGTCTGAAATAAAACAATTTGAAACCGCTTTGTCATTATCGTATTTTCCAAAACGAAAAATGACTGGTTTTGGCGTTGAGCGTCGCACAGCTAATGATGATTTTGCTCGTATTTTTGCCCAAGTAAGTCGTGGTGATAAAAGTATGTTTAATAGCGATTTCGATTATACAAAATTACAGTTCTCTTATACGCAGCCTATACAATTAGGTGGTTTTGGTAGGTTAACATCAACTGTTGAAGCAGGAAAAACTATTGGAGAAGTACCTTTAGGCTTGTTAAGTGTTATTCCTGGGAATCAATCTTATTTTTCAATTTATAATACATTTTCTCAGTTAGATTTTTATGAGTTTGTGTCTGATACTTATACATCTGTACATTTAGAACATAATTTTAACGGACGCTTATTTTCTAGAGTCCCCTTTTTAAGAAAACTTAATTTACGTGAAATTATTAGTGTTCGTGGTGTTTGGGGAGAAATATCAGATGAAAATATTGCTCTAAATACCACTGGAAATATCAATGCCACTCCTTTAATAGCACCAAGCGATAAAATGTATTATGAATACAGTTTAGGAATTGGAAACATTTTTAAGGTATTTAGAGTAGACTTTAATTTTAGAGGAAACTATTTAGATGAAATTAAAAATCCCGATGCTCGTAAATTTGGAGTGACAGGTACTTTTGGGTTTTATTTTTAAGAGGTTTTGTAGCTGTAAGTTGTATGAATAGGATAAGATTACGTGACTCTGAATCGAATTAATTAGCTGCTTGTTTAATCGTTACATAGTCAAAATAATCTCCTGCTTCAAAAGTGATATTCATAACTCTTTCTTTTCCAGTATTATTTTCATTTAATTTTATAAAAAGAGTGTTTTTATCTCTTCTTTTAATCAAAAATTCTTCTTCAATTATAGAATATGAATCTGATTCAAGGTTAATATCCTCATTATCATAATAACTATAAATACTATTTTCAAAAGATACAGCATCAATCCACCACCAATCACCTTTAGTAGTAATAGTAACCGAATTCATCTTATGTGTTAGCTCTACATTTTTTGTTGATAGTTTAATAATATCATCCCATTTTCCATCAATTTCTTTTTTGTCTAAACAAGATGAAAGAGTCAAAAGACCAAAGAATAAAATCATTATTTTTTTCATAGTCATCATATGAAATTTATATATTAATCAGCTTTAAAAACTCAAAAGATCTAATTCCCTCTCTTTTTTTCTTTAAAGCTATCAAACTCAGATTTGGTTTCTACTTTAGGAAAGCTATTATTTTTCATATCGGTATCGGCAAATTCAAAATTAGGGTCTAAATTCACTTTAGCAACTTCTTTAGCTTTAATAAAGGTTTTTTTAATTTCATATTCATTTCTGCGCCATATTTCAGCAGGTAGTCTGTCGGTTTCTGTAGAGCCATCAGTAAATACCCATTCTATGGTAACAGGCATCACGAGTCCGCCAATATTTTTTATAGTAATTTCATAAATATTTTTTCCTGAAACTTGTTTTCTAATTTCGGTTTCATCTAATCTAGATAAAAACTGTCCGTATTGAGCGTCTGGTGTAGCGGCCATATTAATAACTTCAGGGCCGTTAGAAAAATCTTTTGCTTCTGCTTCGGTACCTGTTTCGTATGACGCTATTTTTACTTTAGAGTTAGTTTTTTTGTCTTCAATATTGGTGTTTTCTTCGTAAACTTTAAACCATTTTACGTTGCTTAATTCCATGTCTACATTATCGGTAGTAAAAAACCAACCTTTAAAAAACCAGTCTAAATCGGTTGCTGTAGCATCTTCTAAAGTTCTAAATAAATCTGCTGGATTTGGATGTTTGTATTTCCATCTATTGGCATATTCTTTAAAAGCTTCATCAAATAATTCTTTACCAATAATAGAGTTTCGTAGCATTTGTAAACCTACTGTAGGTTTCATATAAAAGTTAGCACCAAATTGTGTGAATAATTCATTGTCAGATGTTGTCATTATGGGTCTTAAAATACTTTTATCACCACTCATAAAAGGCACAATGCTTTTTGGTGTAGTACTACTAAAACCAGGATAGCGTTCAGCCACTGTTCTTTGATGTAAAAACGTGTTTAAACCTTCGTCCATCCACATCCATTTACGTTCATCTGAGCTAACAATCATTGGGAACCAATTGTGTCCTACTTCGTGTACAATGGTGCCAATCATACTTTGTTTTGCACGATCACTTATTTTACCATTTATAGGACGTCCTCCATTAAAACTTATCATAGGGAATTCCATACCAATGTTAGAGGTGTTTACTGAAATTGCTACAGGATACGGATAATCAAATGTAGCTTCAGAATAAACTTCTAAAGCATTTTTAATGGCTTTTGTAGATGATTCTTGCCATACAGGTAAGCCTTCTTTTGGGTAAAAAGACATAGCCATAACCGTGTTTGTTGGTAATTTTACAGCTTGCGCATCCCACAGAAACTTTCGTGAGGAAGCAAAAGCAAAGTCACGAACGTTTTTAGCATGATACTTCCAAGTTTTTAGTTTGGTAGCTTTTGTTTTTTTGTTGGTGTTTGCCTCTTCTTCTGTAATAATCATTACAGGTGTATCGAAAGATTTTTTGGCTTTGTCTAGCCTTTTACTTTGCGTTTTTGTTAAAACAGCATCACTGTTTTGTAACAACCCTGTTGCAGCAATAATATGATCTTCAGGTACCGTAATTTCAACTTCATAATTTCCAAATTCTAATGCAAACTCACCTAATTTTTGAAATTGCTGATTTTGCCATCCTTCGGTGTCATTATAAACAGCCATTCTAGGAAACCAATGTGCTATTAGGTATATGGTATTATCATCTTCAGGAAAATATTCATAGCCTTCTCTTGAAAGTAAATACATACTACGGTCTGTTATAGGGTAAGACCATGCTATATTGATACTTGTAGATTCTCCAGATTTTAGAGGTGTGTTTAATTTAACTTTCATCATGGTGTTGTTAACCATGGTTTTTAAATTACTTCCATTAGCATTTTTAACATATTTAATAGAGTATCCTGCTGGAAAATCAATAGCTCTAGTAAGAAACTGCATTTGGCGAGTACTCATGCCATCTTCCATTTTGTTGAATATTGAACCAAAATCTTCATTCCCTTTTTTGTTGACGTTTTGTTCAAGCTGAATCCATAAATAACTTAAATCGTCAGGCGAATTATTAAAATAAGTAATGGTTTCTTCCCCAGTAAGGGTATTGTTTTTTTCGTCTAACTGAGCCTTTATCTTGTAATCGGCTTGTTGTTGCCAGTAAGCTTTTCCGGGTGCTCCGCTTGCGGTTCTGTATGTACTGGGAGGTGCAATTAGGTTGTCAATGGGTTCAAATTTACCTTGCCAGGGTTGGTTTTGAGAATGTACATTAAAAAATAGGCAAAGACATAAGATGCTCGTGATGAGATATTTCATAATTTTTTGAGTTAGTCAGGTTCAAATAATTACCGTGCAATGTAGTTAATATTTTACTTTATACGCATTATATAGGATAGAATTAATTAATAGATTTTAAGCTTTTGTTAATATATGAAAATCTACCTTACTATTGTTGTTTTAAGTTTTTTGGTTCAGTACATTTGCAACCCTAAATAGTAAAAGAAAATGAGTAAAGAAGAAGAATTAACTTTTGATGTATTAATTGAAATACCAAAAGGAAGTAGAAATAAATACGAATACGATTTTACATTACATAAAATTCGTTTCGATCGTATGTTGTTTTCATCAATGATGTATCCTGGTGATTACGGGTTTATACCAGAGACTTTAGCTTTAGATCAAGATCCCTTAGATGTATTGGTAATGGGACATCAACCAACGTATCCTATGGTGGTTATGGAAGTAAGACCTATTGGTGTGTTCCATATGACAGATGAAAAAGGACCAGATGAGAAAATTATTTGCGTTCCTGTATCGGATCCTATTTGGAGTAATAATAAAGATATTAGCGATTTAAATCCTCATAGATTAAAAGAAATTGAACACTTTTTTCAAGTATATAAAGATTTAGAAAAAAAGAAAGTAGATACAGGCGGATGGGGAAATGCTGAAGAAGCTAGAAGAATTTACCATGAGTGTGTACAAAGATATGATGAAAGTGAGCACAAGAAAAAGCGCACTTTTACTATCTAGTAACTTGTTCAAAAAACATTAAAAAGCCATCTTAATATATTAAGATGGCTTTTTTTATGGTTAAATATTGATGAATTATAATATTAGAGTTTAGTATTTGTAATGTGTGTTAAAATAATTCATATTAAGCGAGTAAAATTTGTGTCTTAATAAAGTGTTCATAGTGAAATTTATTTATAAAACGCATCAAAATCCTGATAAATGTCATAGTATTTAAAATATTTTAAATTAATGAGGTTTTTAGTGCATTATCTTTAATTATTATAGGTTTTTTTTATCACATATATTTTCCTATTTTTAGCGTCAAATAATATATATAACTAACTAAAATTAATTTATGGATTTAATTGTAAAATTTTTACCGCTTTTTGGTGTTTTGGCACTAATTTTTGTAATTATAAAAAGTGGCTGGGTTTCAAAACAAGATGTAGGAGATGCTAAAATGGCTAGAATTGCAAAAAATATTGCAGAAGGCGCTATGGCCTTTTTAAAAGCTGAATACAAAGTTTTATCAATATTTGTAGTAGCAGTTGCAATTCTCTTATACTTTAAAGGTAATTCAGAAGAAGGCTCTAATGGCATGGTAGCTGTTTCATTTATTGTTGGTGCTATTTGTTCTGCATTAGCTGGTTTTATTGGTATGAAAGTAGCAACTAAAGCCAATGTTAGAACAACACAAGCTGCTCGTCAATCTTTAGGACGCGCATTAGAAGTCGCATTTGCAGGAGGAGCAGTTATGGGCTTAGGTGTTGTAGGTCTAGGAGTTTTAGGACTTAGTGGCTTATTCATGATATATAGTGGTCAAGGTTGGGAAATAGGAGAAATTCTTAACGTGCTTTCTGGTTTTTCATTAGGAGCATCATCTATTGCTTTATTTGCTCGTGTTGGTGGTGGTATTTATACTAAAGCTGCCGATGTAGGAGCCGATTTAGTTGGGAAAGTAGAAGCAGGTATCCCTGAAGATCATCCATTAAATCCTGCAACAATTGCAGATAATGTAGGTGATAATGTTGGAGATGTTGCTGGTATGGGAGCCGATTTATTTGAATCTTATGTAGGTTCTATTATAGGAACCATGGTTTTAGGTGCTATATATGCTACTTTACCAGAATTCCAAGGTGCTTTTGATGGTTTAGGAGCTGTGTATTTACCACTAGTTCTTGCAGCAGTAGGAATTGTTATGTCAATTTTAGGAACCTTTTTTGTTCGTGTAAAAGATGGAGGAAATCCGCAAACAGCTTTAAATATTGGAGAGTTTGGTTCTGCAGGTTTAATGTTGGTAGCGTCTTATTTTATAATTAATCAAATGTTGCCAGAATCTTGGGTCGATGCTGGAACAACATATACATCTATGGGTGTTTTTTGGGCTACTATTGCTGGTTTAGTTGCAGGATTAGCCGTAGGTAAAATAACGGAGTATTATACTGCTACGGGTAAAAAACCAGTAATGTCTATTGTAAAACAATCTGAAACTGGAGCAGCAACAAATATTATTGCAGGTTTAGGAGTTGGTATGATGTCTACTGCAATTCCTATTTTATTAATTGCTGCGGCTATTATGGTTTCTCATCATTTTGCAGGTTTATATGGTATCGCCATTGCTGCAGTAGGTATGTTAGCTAATACGGGTATTCAATTAGCTGTTGATGCATACGGGCCAATTTGTGATAATGCAGGTGGTATTGCTGAAATGGCAGAATTACCAAGCGAAGTTAGAGATCGTACCGATAAATTAGATGCTGTTGGAAATACAACAGCTGCTATTGGTAAAGGATTTGCAATTGCTTCTGCGGCTTTAACAGCTTTAGCATTATTTGCAGCATTCATGAAAACTGCTCATGTAACGTCTATTGATGTTTCTAGACCAGATATTATGGCAGGATTATTAATAGGAGGTATGTTACCATTTGTGTTTTCTGCATTATCAATGAATGCAGTAGGTCGTGCTGCTATGGCAATGATTGAAGAGGTTCGTCGTCAGTTTAGAGATATTCCTCAATTAAAAGCAGCGTTAGAAGTAATGAGAGCTGTTGATTCAGATATGACTAAGGCAACAAAAGAACAAAGAGCTATTTTTGATGCAGCTGATGGTGTTGCCGATTATGGAAAATGTATTGATATTTCAACAAAAGCGTCTATTAGAGAAATGGTATTACCAGGCTTATTAGCTATAGTTGTACCTGTACTTGTTGGTTTTGGCGGACAATGGTTTGGAGTTGGAGGCGCAGAGATGTTAGGAGGCTTGTTAGCTGGTGTAACTACTTGTGGTGTGCTAATGGCTATTTTTCAGTCTAATGCTGGAGGTGCTTGGGATAATGCAAAGAAAACTATTGAAGAAGACGGTAGAAAAGGAACAGATGTACACAAAGCAGCCGTTGTAGGTGATACTGTTGGAGATCCGTTTAAAGATACATCAGGACCATCATTAAATATTTTATTAAAATTAATGTCGGTTGTAGCATTGGTTATTGCTCCTAGTATTGCTATGGATTCTGAGGTTGTTACTGCTTATGTTTCTGAAGGAAATGATACAGAACTAGTAACTATTTCAAAAGAAGTTAAAGTAGATATGACTAATAATGAAGATGGTACTGTAAAAGCTGTAGTAACGACAGTAACTACTGAAAATGGAGTAAAATCTACTAGTTATGAAACTTTTGAAGGTGCCGAAGCTGATGTAAAAATGAGTATTGATGCTTTAAATGAAAGTAATAAAGTAGTTCGTGTAGACGTGAAAAAAGATATTAATCAAGTTGTTGTTAACTAGATAAATTCTTTAAAAACTATATAAACAAAAAAACCACACTATTAGTGTGGTTTTTTTGTTTATATAGTTTTGCGTTAAGGATAGAATGGGCATTCTTTTTGTGAAAATTTATATATGTAACAAATATTCTTTATAAAATAGTTGTTTTAGTTAAAAGAACCCGCTAATAATTTACTTTATAAATATATCAAAGTCTTCTAGTTTATCTTCGAATTAAGTTGATTGCTATTTTGATGTTTTTTAGGTCACAAAATTGTGATGTGAGTAATTATTATGTTAAATTAAATAATTCTTCATTTTGTTATAGTAAAAGAATTTATATTTAGATATATTTTCATTACTATGAAAGGTTTTTGTTACTCATTATGTATATGTTTTTTTTATGTCAATTTAGTGTCTGCGCAATCTGAATTTTTTAAAAAAGAATATTTTGAAGTTTACGATTCAATTGATTTATATCAAAACAATAATGTTTTTAACGGTTTAGAGTATATAGATAATTATATTAGTTTATCTGTCGAAAATCATAAATTTTATGGGTCAAGTGATTTTCTTAAAGGGTATATTATTTATAATGATTTACCTCATTTTAATGTAAAAATGAAATATGACTTATTAAATGATTTGGTGATTCTTGAATTTGTGAATATAAAAGTTACAAACCTCAGTTTAAATTCAAGTTTGGTTAGTCAATTTGTTTTAAATAATGCTCAGTTTGTGAGGCTTCCTCAAATTGAAATATTAAGACCTTTTTATGTAAATGGTTTTTTTCAAGTAGCATATAATGGACCTAATTACACTTTATATGTGAAATATAAAAAGAGCAAAATAGAGAAACTTAGAAATAAGAAAGTGTATTATACATTTAAATCTAACGAAGTTTATGTTTTGTTTTATAAGAATAAATATCTCAAGATTAATTCAAAAAAGAATATTATCGAAGCCATTCCTGAAAGAGAAACGGAAATATCTAATTATTATAAATTTAATAAACGGTTGTACAAAAAAAGTAAGCATCAATTTTTTGTTAAACTATTTACAAGCTTAAAGTAAGTCTCCGTATATGAAAAAATTAATGGTTTTGTCTTTTGTGCTCTTGATTAGTAATTTAGGAAATTCTCAAGAATATAAAAAAATATCAATCAATTTTGATAATATGAATCGTATTGATGCTTTGTTAGAATTGGAAGATTTAATCGGATATAAATTTTATTTTGAAGAAGACTGGTTTGACGATACATTATTTTCAAAATCTTTTAAGAATTTGGAAATAGATGTTATTCTTGAAGAAATATTAAAAGAGACTTCCGTTAATTATTTGATTTTTGATGGTAAAGTTATTTTGACCAAAAATACAGCAATAGTTGATAGACTACCTGATATCCATTTTAAAAAGGTAGATACCACTATATCTAAAACTACTATATCCGAACAAAATAAAAAGATCAAAGCTCCTATTTTACAAAAACAATTTATTAGTAATCGACTAAAGAGTGATGGTAAGATTTATTCTATAGGTAAAGAGAATATAAATAATAATCAAAGTAAGTATTTAATATCTGGATATATAAAAGATTCAAAAACAAATAAACCTATTGATAATTTAGTTGTATTTATAACAAATAAAGATATTAATACAACAACAAATGAATTTGGGTTTTATTCATTGGAAGTTCCTAAAGGGTTTAATGAATTAGAAACATCATCATTGTCATACGGAAAAAGCAAACGAAGAATTATTGTTTATAGTAATGGTGATTTAAGTTTTTTTTTAGATGAGTCTGCAGAATTACTTAATGAAATTGTTATAAAGTCGGATAAAGATGACAACATTAAGAAGGTTGAAGTCGGAGTTACTAGAATTGATGTAGAAGGTATAAAAAATATTCCTTTAGTTTTAGGTGAACGTGATGTTTTAAAAGTTGCTACTACTATGCCAGGAATAAAAACCGCAGGAGAAGGAGCTTTAGGTTATAATGTAAGAGGAGGTAAAGTAGATCAAAATTTAATTTTGTTTGATGATGCAGTAATGTATAATCCATCACATTTTTTTGGAGTATTTTCTGCAATAAATCCTTTTGCAACTGGAAGTGTTGATATCTATAAAGGAAGTATCCCTTCTGAATTTGGAGGACGTCTTTCTTCTGTTATTGATATTGCTACAAAGGAGGCAAATATGGAAAAGTTTTCAGGAGAAGGTAATGTTGGCCCAATTACTGGGAATTTAATGATTGAAACTCCAATTATTAAAGATAAGATGTCCGTTTTAGTTGGAGGAAGAGCAACATATTCCGACTGGGTGCTTAAAGCAATTTCTGAAGAATCAATAAAAAATAGTAAAGCTAATTTTTATGATGCTCTTGTGAAATTTAATTATAAAATTAATAATAAAAATAATTTACAAGCTACGCTTTATTATAGTAATGATGAGTTTAGTATAACTTCAGATTCTGTTTATGGTTATAGCAATAGATTGGCTTCGATAAAATGGAACCATACGTTTAATGATAAAAATAGAGTTTCCTTACAAATGGCAACAAGTGAGTATAAGTTTAGTATTATTTATGATGGTATTTTTAATAGAAACTTTGATTTTGGTTATAGTATAAATGAAACACAATTTAAATTAAAAGCTAAATACTTACATAGTAAAAAACATAAATTCAATTACGGATTAAGCAGTAAACTGTATGCTATAAAACCTGGAGATATTGTGCCTTTAGGAAATGAATCTGTTGTTGAAAGCAAAAGTATTGATAGAGAAAGAGGGTTAGAATCGGCATTCTTTATGTCGGACTTATTTGAGTTAAATAAAAAGTTTGTGTTAGATATTGGTATTAGATATTCATTATATGCTTCTTTAGGGGCAGGGACCCAGAATGTTTATGACCTTTTTCAACCTAAAAGTTCAGAGTCTATTGTCGAAACAAAAAATTTTAAGAATAATGAAGTCATAAAAACCTATGGAGGTCCAGAATTACGGTTTTCTGCAAGATATTTTTTAGCACCAAGTGTTTCTGTAAAAGCAGGATATAATAAAACCATTCAGTATTCTCATTTACTTTCATCTAATACTACGGCATCTCCTGTTGATTCTTGGAAATTATCAAACTTAAATGTTGAGCCACAACGGGCAGAACAATTTTCTCTTGGGTTTTATAAGAATTTTAATAATGACTTATATGAATTGAGTCTTGAAAGCTATTATAAAAAAATGAATAACCTTTTGGATTTTAAAGTTGGTGCAGAGTTACTTTTAAATGAGGATATTGAAACCGAACTTTTACAAGGAAAAGGTAAGGCCTACGGGGTAGAATTTTTACTTAAAAAGAAGAAAGGACGATTAAATGGATGGCTTGGTTATTCTTATTCTAGAACTTTAGTGCAATTGGATAGTGAATTTTTAACCAATAGAGTAAACAACGGTAATTATTTTTCAGCAAATCAAGATAGGCCACATGATGTTAGTTTAATTTCAAATTATAGACTTACAAAGCGGTATAGTGTTTCTTTTAATTTTAATTATCAATCAGGTAGACCTATTACTTATCCTGTTGGGAAATACGTTTATAATGGAAAAGAACAAGTACTGTATAGCGATAGGAATAAAATTAGAATACCTGATTATTATCGTTTTGATATTGGTGTTAATATTGAAGGGAATCATAAGAATGTAAAGTTAGCACACAGTTTTTGGAATATTTCGGTATATAATGTACTTGGGAGAAATAACCCTTATTCTGTTTATTTTATAAGTGAAGATAGACAAATAAAAGGTTATAAATCATCTATATTTTCAATTCCAGTGCCAACAATAACATATAATTTTAAATTTTAAATTAAAGTTGACCAAATTATATAAAAATATATCGTTTATTATTTTATTAACTACATATAGATGTGCAGTACCATTTTCTTTTGTAATAGGCTTTTTTGAAGAAGTTTTGGTTATTGAAGAAACTATAGCCGATGAGTTAAAGTCTATCATATACGATTGTAAAGTAAGAGTGTGGGGATTGTACAATATTCATCTAATATAAAATTAACGTTTTGGGAAGATTAGTTATTACAAATTTTATTGTTTTTAGCCTGCTTGGTTTTTGTGTACTAGGATGTACGGAATCTTTTCCTTTGGTAACAGAATCATTTGAGGATGTTTTAGTGGTGGAAGCTACTATAACAGATGAATTTAAATATCAAGAGATTAAAATTTCACGAACTTATTTGTTGGAAAGCGATTCTCAAGTTATAGAGAGTAATGCAAATGTTAGAATAGAAGATAGTAATAATAATATATATAATTTTAGAGAAGCAGAAGGAGGTGTTTATATTTCTAATATACCATTTAAACCTGTAGAAGGTGTTTCTTATAAATTATTAATAACATTAGTTGATGGTAAAGAATATGTTTCAAGTAATGAGTTTTTAGCTCCAAAAGCTGAAATAGAAAATTTATATGCAGAGTTGGTTAATTTAAATGGGCAAACTGGGGTTCAGGTTTTAGTTGATAGCAATGATGATTTAGGAGAGGCGAATTTTTTTAGGTATAAATATGAAGAAACATATAAAATTGTAGCTCCATTTTATTCTCCGTTTGATGCCATTGTTACTGGTGGTATTACTGAAGGAACAATTGATTTAGTAGCTAAAACTAAAGAAGAAAAAATATGCTATTCAAGTAATATTTCTACAGAAATATTATTAACAAGTGTAAACAGTTTAATTGAGAATAAAGTGTCAAAATTCCCTATTCGTTTTATTAAAGCAGATAACAGTATTCTAAGGGAGCGTTATAGTATTTTAGTAAAGCAATATGTACAATCTGTAGAAGCAAATAATTTTTATAAAATTTTAAAAGAATTGAGTTCAGAAGAAAGTGTATTTGTAGATAATCAGCCAGGGTTTATTCAAGGTAATATTTTTTCTCAACAAAGTTCTACTGAAAAAGTTATAGGATTTTTTGATGTTTCATCGGTTACATCAAAAAGAATATATTTTAATTATTCAGATTTTAATATCGATTATCCAGCTTATTTCTTCGATTGTGATTTGAGGACTTATGATTATACTATTACTGGGCCTCCAGAACCAAATCAAAGAGTTTTTCTGCTGCAATTATTATTCTTTTATCCTCAATATAAATTTGTTTCTGGCTATTATCCCGAGTATACTATAGTAAACCCAGAGTGTGGGGATTGTACAACATTTTCATCTAATATAAAACCAACGTTTTGGGAAGATTAACTATAAAAATTGTTATTGCTTTATGTATGTTATGCAATAATGTTTTATGTCAAATAAGCAAAGAGACTTTTAATACTCTTAAAACTTCAATTCCTCAAGAAAAGGTTGAGCTTCATACCAATGCAAATATTTTATTAGCAGGAGAAACATTGTTTTATAAATTATATTGCTTAAATAGTCTAGAAAGACCAAGTACAGTTAGTAAAATCGCTTATGTTGAATTAATAGGAGTTGAAAAAAATCAACTGTTTAAGCACAAACTAAAATTAGTTGGTGGATTAGCAAATGGAGATTTTTTTATACCATCAAATATTGAGACGGGTAATTATAAGATTGTGGCTTACACAAAGTGGATGAATAATAATGAAAGTAATCCCTTTTATCAAACCGATGTTTATATAATCAATCCATTTATACCGAAAGAGTTTTTTCTTGAAAACAAGAAAATATTTGATGAGAATCAAATAGATATAGAGATTAAGAAAGGGGATTTAATTATAGGTAAGAAAAGCAATGGTGATATTAAGCTTGAAACTAATAATAAGTCATATAAAACAAGAGAAAAGGTTGAATTGACTTTTAATAATGTTTTAGAAGAAAAGGGTTATGGAAATTATAGTCTGTCTATTCGCAAGTTAGATTCATTAGAGGTAACTAAAAAAAAGTCTAATAGAATTATAAATAAAGTTCACAGAGAAAATTATTTACCAGAAATACTTGGAGAAATTATTTCTGGACAAGTTATTGCCAAAGATGATAACATTAACGTAGCAGATAAAATAGTTTCATTGTCAATTCCTGGTACTAATTACGTTTATAAAAATGTAAAAACAGATAAAGCAGGGAAATTTCATTTTAACATTTCTGAAAATTATAATAATAGTGACGCTATTTTACAAGTACTTGATAAAAATAATGAGCGTTATGATATTCTTTTAGACGATTTATCTTTTAATTTTTTTAATCAATTAAAATATAGTAGAGTTATATTGAATGAAAATATTAAAGATTGGATGTTAACTAAAAGTATTCATAATCAAATAGAAAGTGCTTCTCATAATTTAAAAAGAGATAGTGTTATTTATAAAAAACCTGCTAAACTATTTTACGGTAAACCTTCTGTTAAATATGTGCTAGATGATTATAAAAGATTTCCAACCGTAAAAGAGACTTTTGTTGAAGTTGTTGAAGAAGCTGCTGTAAGAAAGTATAATGATACGTTTAATTTTAAAGTGTTTAATTATGAAGAACTGCGAAATAATGTGTTTAGAGATTATGAACCATTGGTTTTATTTGATGGTAATTTAATTCAAAATAATTCAGATGTTTTAGATTATAATTCTAATAAAATTGAAAGTATTAGTGTGGTTCGTGGTATATATTTTTATGGGCCAAGTATATTTAATGGGATAATTGATATAAAAACAAAAAAGGGAGATTTTAATTTACCAAAGAATAGGAATGATTTGAATTTTATAAGTTTAGATGCTGTAAAAGAAAATAAAATTTACTTTAATCCAAATTATAAGACTCAATTTGAAGATTTGAAAAGAATTCCTGATTATAGAAATCAGTTATTATGGATTCCTGATTTAACTTTAGATTTTAATTTAAAAACTTTAAAATTTTACACATCGGATGCTACAGGTATTTTTGAAATTCTTTTACAAGGATATAGTTTAGATGGAAAATATTTAAAATCTAAAGAGTATATAGAAATAAAAAAGGACTAAAGGTTGGGTTTAAAACAACCCATTAATCTCAGCATCAATAGTGTTTATAACACTTCCTAAGTCTTCTGGATTGTCTACAAAATCTAAATCATCAACATCTATTATTAGTAGTTTTCCTTTGGTGTAGCCGTGTATCCAAGCTTCGTAGCGTTCGTTTAATCGGCTTAAGTAATCAATACTTATTGAGTTTTCGTAATCGCGCCCACGCTTATGTATTTGCTTTACTAAATTAGGGATAGTGCTACGTAAATAAATTAAAACATCGGGACCTTGTACTAAAGATTCCATTAATTCAAAAAGCGATTTGTAGTTTTCATAATCACGATTCGTCATTAAACCCATCGCATGTAAATTGGGTGCAAAAATATGTGCATCTTCATAGATAGTTCTATCTTGAATGATGTCTTTTCCACTTTTTCGAATTTCTAATACTTGACGAAATCTGCTATTTAAAAAGTACACCTGTAAGTTGAAACTCCAACGTTCCATTTGATTGTAAAAATCGTCTAAATACGGGTTGTCTACAACATCTTCAAGTTGGGCTTCCCATTTATAATGTTTTGCTAGTAATTTAGTGAGGGTTGTTTTTCCAGCGCCAATATTTCCGGCAATAGCAATATGCATAATCTTAATCGATTTTTATTTGGTATTTGTAAATGCTTTCGTTGTTGTAAATATACAAGGTTTCGTTGGTTACAAAAAACTGTTTAATTAATAAATTTGGAGTTGCTATTGGAATAGGCTTTTTAGTATTTCTTTTTAAATAGAATAAAGTGTTGTCTTTTTTTAAAATAATATTGTTATTACTTTCTGTTAAAGCTGTAAAGCCATCATTTTTAGTTTTCTGTAATAAGCTGCCAAAATAATTATATACATACAAATATTTTTTAGTTAGTAGCCAGCAGGTATTGTAGTTACTTTTTAAATCTAAAATTTCGGTTTGTACAGGTAAGGTTTGGGCTCTTGTTATATTTTGTTTATAATCGTAAAGTTCTAATTGCTGCGTGTCTTGATTAAATATCCAAATGGTATTATCGTGTCCAGTGGCAATGTGTGAAACATTTTTGTAGTCTGATATGGTGTTAAAATCTATTTTAAATATTTCGGCTAATCTGTTATCTAGAATAATAACGGTATTAAAATCTTTATAAAAAAGGTTGATTTTTAATGGGTTGAAAGCATTAGCGCTTTTTAAATCACCTAATTGTAGGTTGTTATAAGTTATAGTTTTACTTGCGTTCTTTTTACTAAAAACATTGTTGTTAATAAAGTATTGCGTATTGAAATTGTCAATAGAAACAAGTGCTTCCGCATTAAATTTGTAGCTTTTTATTAATGTTGTTTCAATACGTTCTTGAGAGAATGTAGAGGTAGTTAGTAGTAAAAAAAGATATATTATATGTTTCATGGCGACTTGAAAAATACAAAAATCAAACCACTTTTTAGCAAATTAGTTTATATCCAAAGCCTCTAACATTTAATATTTGAATGGATTCATCTAGTTTTAGTTTTTTTCTGAGTTTTGTAATAAATACATCCATGCTTCTAGCATTAAAAAAATCATCATTTCCCCAAAGTTTTTTCAAGATTATTGTTCTATCTAAAACAGTGTTTTTATTTTTTATTAAATGAAATAATAAATGTGCTTCTCTATGTGTAAGTTGAACTAAATCTTGATTTTTAAATTGTAACGTTTGTTTTGGAAAGTTAAATGTATAATGACCTATTGATAGTGTATCAGACGCTTTTTGAAGTTGCGTTCGTTTTAATAAACTATTGATTCTTACTATTAATTCTTCAATACTAAATGGTTTTTTTAAGTAATCATTACCGCCTATTGAAAAACCTTCAACAACATCTTGAGTTTGAGATTTAGCTGTTAAAAACATAATGGGAATCGTTTCATCAATAACTCGAATTTCTTTTGCTAAGGTAAATCCGTCTTTTTTTGGCATCATAACATCAAGAACTAACAATTCAGGTGTGTGGGTTTTATAAACTTCAAAAGCTTGTTCTCCATTGTTGCACAACAACACATTAAAGTTTCTAGTTTCTAAACTTTCTTTTATTATTTGGCCTAATGCTGGTTCGTCTTCAGCCAATAGTATGGTTGCTTGTTTACTCATTTGGTATAGATATATTAAAGATAGTTGAACTTTCTTTTAAATTTAATTGAATGTCACCACCATGTTTTTCTGCTATTTTTTTTGCATAATATAAGCCTATTCCAAAGCCTTTAACATCATGTGTGTTCCCTTTCGGAATTCGGTAAAACTTCTCGAATATTTTGTCTTTATGTAATTTGTTTAAGGTATTACCATTATCAGAAATAGAAATGGTAAAAGCTAACGGTATTTTAAATATTTCAACTGTTATACTGTTTCCTCCATATTTTATAGCATTATCTAGAATGTTATTAATAGCATTTTCAAAATGAAATACATCAACTTTAGCCAATATTTCTTCAGAAGGTGCTATAAATTGAATGTTTTTATGGTGTGTTTGCATTTTATGTTTTTCAACAATAGCAGTTAAAATATCAGCTATATTATAGGTTTCTTTGTTTAGTTTTAAATTGTCACTATTTAATGTAGCTGTTTCTAAAAGTTTTTCAACCATCACATTTAATTTAGATAATTGATTACTCGAAATATCTAAATAGTTTTTTGTTTTTTCTTTATTATCAATAACATTAAAGTCTTTAATACTTTCAATGGCGACACCAATAGTGGTAATGGGAGTTTTAAATTCATGAGTAATATTACTGATTAAATCGTTTTTGACTTCCGCTAATTGTTTCTGTTTTTTAATAATATTTAAGAGATAAAACAGGCAGCTTATAACGGCTAAAATTAAAAAAAGGGATATTAAAATACTTGAAAGTATACGCTTTAAAATAATTTTAGTTTCGTTTGTGAAATAAATTTTTAATTCACTGTTTTCTCGTAAAAATGTTGATTTAGAACTAATAGATAAAAAATTAGCTTCAATATTATTTCGTGTTTTTTGTATGCTATTAGAGTCGTTTTTAAAAGATAAGGTATAAATAATATCCAATTGTTTTCGTTGTAACTCTTTATGCATTAAACTATCAATAGTATCAAGATTTAATGAGTCTTCACTAATAGAAATTAAAATTTTTGAGGTTAACGTTTTAATACTATCGAAATGTAATGAATCATTAAAATATTTTTTTATAATAATCTTATTTGTATGCCATTCGTTATTAGATTCAGCTTGATAAAACTGTTCAAATACAGTGTCTTTTTTAATATTAGAATTTATTTGATGATTGTAAGAATAAGATTTTTTGTTAGCGATTTTGTTTTTATTAATAAAAATGGAATCGTTGTCTTTATAATTAAAATCAAAAGACACGGTGTTTTTTTTGGCAAGATTAGCAAAATAAGATTCAATAGAAGTATCTAAACTTAGTTGTACATCATTTATTAATTGTTGCTTGCTATAAAGGTAGTTTTTGTAATTCCAATAGAACTGAACACAAATAGTGCTAATTATAACAAAGGTTATAAAGTATAGTATCCATTTTAATTTAGAATCGTTCATAAATCAAAAGTAAATGTTAAAACCGTATAAAACCAATCGGTTAACACACGTTAACACTCGTTAACTATAAAATGTTGTTTTAGATATCATATTTGCAGCATCAATAATTAAAAACGAACAGATATGAATACGATTATTAAAACCATTGTTATTTCGGTTATAGTATTATTTTCAATGCTTATCAATGCACAAGATTTTCAGGGAAAAGCCACTTATAAAACGAAGCGGAAAATAGACATTAAACTAGATAGTACACAGATAAATTCTGAAATGCATCAGCGAATGATAGAAATGATGAAGAAACAGTTTGAAAAAACATTCATTTTGAGTTTTAACAAAGAAGAATCACTTTATAAAGAAGATGAGAAATTAGAAGCTCCTCAAGCAGGTAATATGCGAATGGTTTTTGTAAGCACAGATGAAGCTGACATATTGTATAAAAATATGAAAGAGAAAAGATATACATCAAAAAATGAAGTGTTTGGTAAAATATTTTTGGTTAAAGATGAATTACCAAAATTAGATTGGGAACTTGAAAGCGAGACTAAAAACATTGGAGACTATACTTGTTATAAAGCAACAATGAAACGAATGGTTCCAGTAATGGAAAGTGGTATTAGTGTGAATGGTGACAAAGACTTAGATACAGATTTAAATGACGAACCAAAAATGGAAGAAATAACGATTACTGCTTGGTATACATCGCAGATACCAATAAATAATGGACCAGCTAAGTATCATGGGCTGCCTGGTTTAATTTTAGAAGTTAATGATGGAACAGAAACTATTGTTTGTAGTAAAATTGTATTAAATTCTAAGAATATATTTAGTGTTGTAGAACCCAAAAAAGGAAAAGTAGTAAATCAATCAGATTTTGAATCTATTGTAGAAAAAAGAATGCAAGAGGAGGATGAAAGGAGAGAAAATAGTCGTAATGATGATGACGGACAAAGAATAGAAATAAGAATTGGTGGCTAGTTTTTAAGAATACTTTAACACTTTTCAATTAAACTAAATAATGTAGTTTAGGTCTAAGTTTAATTAATGCCTAACAAAACATTATTATCTATGAATTTCAATTCTTTTAAAACTGTAATAACACCTTTATTGCTATTGGTTTCCTTTGTTTCTTTTGCTCAAAAAGACTTTCAAGGAAAAGCGTACTACGAGTCAAAAACTACTATGGATATGAGCAGCTTTGGTGGCGGCCAATTAAGTGAAGAGCGTAAAAAACAAATTGCAGACCGCATGAAAAGTGCTTTAGAAAAAACATTTATCCTAACTTTTAATCAATCTGAATCTTTGTATAAAGAAGAAGAAAAACTAGAAGCACCTGGACAAGGTGGTGGTATGCGTTTTAGAATGATGATGGGGACAGGTGGTACACAATATAAAAATGTGAAAGATCAAAAAGTTTTAAAGGCACAAGAGTTTTTTGGAAAACAATTTTTAATAAATGATAGCTTACAAAAGTTAGAATGGGAATTAGGTGCCGAAACTAAAACCATTGGGAAATATACATGTTTTAAAGCAACAGCAATTAAAAAAGTAGAAGGTTTTGATATGACTAGTTTTAGACGAAAAAATAACAACGAAAAACCTAAAGATTCTACAAGTACTAAAAAAGAAGAAACTAAAGAAGTTGATGCTCCTAGAGAAATAATGGTTACAGCTTGGTATACACCACAAATACCAATTAATCAAGGTCCAGATGTGTATTGGGGGCTACCAGGATTAATTTTAGAAATTAATGCAGATAGAACAACCATTTTATGTTCAAAAATAATATTAAACCCTTCAGAAAAGGAAATTATTAAAGTGCCATCAAAAGGAAAAGAAGTTACCCAAAACGAATATGACGCCATTGTAAAGAAAAAAACAGAAGAAATGCGTGAGATGTATAGAGGTCGTGGAGGACGTGCGCATAGATAATCTTTAATTCAATCAATCAGAAATAATGAAAAAAATAATTTTATTAATGCTGCTTTTAGTGGCTGAAGTAACTTTTGCCCAAATAAAAGTGGAGGGAGTTGTTAAAGATAGTATAGGTGCCCCGCTTGAGTTGGCAAATGTAATTGCTATAAACCAAGAAACTCAAAAACTAGATTCTTATGGTATTACAAATTCTGATGGGCGTTATAAGTTATCCTTAGAAAAAAACACCTCATACAAATTACAGGTAAGTTATATTGGTATGAAAACAGGGCAAGAAGATATAAAAACTTTGGATGCCGATATGATTCAGAATTTTACGCTACAAAACGATAATACGTTAGATGCCGTAGAATTGGTTTATGAAATGCCCGTTACCATTAAAGGGGATACTATTGTTTATAATGCCGATTCTTTTAATAAAGGAACAGAAAGGAAATTAGGAGATGTTCTTAAAAATTTACCAGGAGTTGAAGTTAATGATGACGGACAAATAGAAGTTGAAGGAAAAACAGTTGGAAAAGTAATGGTTGATGGAAAAGATTTTTTTGATGGCGATTCAAAATTAGCTGTCGAAAATATTCCTGCAAATGCTGTTGATAAAGTACAGGTGCTTAAAAATTTCGCTGAGGTAGGACAATTAAGTGGTGTTACTAATAATCAAGACAATATTGCCATTAATATTAAATTAAAAGAAGGCAAAAAGAACTTTTGGTTTGGTAATGTAACAGCAGGTGGAGGTTCGTCAGATAAAAATGAATTGTATTTATTACAGCCTAAATTGTTTTATTACAGTCCAGAATATAGTATTAATGTTATTACAGATTTAAATAATTTAGGTGAAGTCGCGTTTTCGCGTCGTGATTATTTCAATTTCACTGGTGGATTTAGAAACCCTAGTAGAAGTAGCGGCACCAATATTAATTTAGGAAGTAATAATCTAGGCTTTTTAACAGCGCAAAATAATAGAGCAAAAGATATTAATACCAAGTTTGGAGCGGCCAATTTTAGCTGGTCGCCTAATAAAGCTTTAGATTTAAGTGGGTTTGCTATTTTTTCTAACAGTAAAACCGAATTGCAGGAAAATAGAGATGTTCAATATACTGATGAGGGTTTAAGTATTCCAGACGAAAGTACCGAAAGTAATACGATACAACGTAGTGATTTAGGTATGGTAAAATTGTCGGCTAAATATAAACCAAATGCTAATAATCAATTAGATTATGATGTTTTAGGGCGTGTATCAAAAGAATCACAAGATCAAGGTTTTTTCTCTACAGTTAATGGTAGTATTGCTCAGTTAGAAAATTCAAGTCCATATAGTATCAATCAAAATTTAAACTATTATTATACGCTTAATGATAAAAATATTTTCGCCTTAGAAGTTCAACATTTATTACAAGATGAAGACCCGTTTTATAATGCTGTTTTAGAAGATAAAGATAACTATGAAGAAACCGCAAATGATTTAGGGTTAGATGGTGCTCAAATAGGTTATAACATTGCTCAAGAGAAGCGAGTGAAATCTAATCAAGTGGATGCTAAATTAGATTATTGGAATATATTAAATAATAAAAGTGATATTAATTTCACTGTTGGAACTATACTAAGTAGCCAACAATTTGATTCTGATATTTTTCAATTTTTAGATAATGATTCTAGATTTAATCCAACACCTACAATTAATGAAGGATTAGATACTAACGATATTAAGTACAATTTTAGTGATATTTATTTAGCAGCTCATTATAGGTTGAAATCGGGAATTTTTACTTTTACACCGGGTGTTTCAGCACATGCTTATAGCACTAATAACTCACAACAAAGTACTAAGACTACCGATAATTTTTTTAGGCTATTACCCGATTTTAATATGCGTATGCAGTTAAAAAAGAGTGAGCAAGTTACTTTAAATTATCGTATGCAAACGCAATTTACCGATGTGTCTAAGTTTGCAAGCGGGTTGGTTTTAAATAGCTACAGTGCTTTGTTTTCAGGGAGTCCAGAGTTAGAAAATGCTTTGTCGCATAATATTAACTTGTCTTATTATAGTTTTAATATGTTTAATTATACGAATGTTTTTGCAAGATTGAGTTATAATAAAAGCATCGATAACATTAGAAATACATCTGTTTTCGAACCTGGAAGTGTTGTGCGGGTTAGTTCTCCTTTTAATTCTGCTTTTGCAGATGAAAGCGCGAGTGCTAATGCCAGATTTCAGCGTACATTTGGTGAATTAAGAGCTTCTGTAAGAGGGAATTTAAATTATTCAAAGTTTAATCAATTTGTACAAAATGTTCAATCTGTAAGTGAGAGCTTTTCTCAAACCTATAGAACAGAGTTAAGAACCAATTTTAAAACAGCTCCTAATATTGAATTAGGATACCGCTATTCTATTCAAGATAATAATCAAGGAAATAGTAATACTAAGTTTTATACAAAGTCACCATCTGTAGAATTTGATGCACTTATTTTTAAATCATTTACATTAAAATCTGATTACTCATATAATAATTTTAGTGATGAAGATAAAACGATTAATAGTTATGAATTTTTAAATGCATCTTTAGCATACAAAAAAGATAAGGATGCTAAGTTAGAATACGAAATTAAAGCGACTAACTTGTTCAATACCAAGGCGCAAAATAACACAAACACAAGTGCGATATCTGTTAGTGCTACCGAGTATTTTATTCAACCTTTATTTGTTTCGTTTAGATTACGATACGAATTGTAAAAATTGCATGATTTTATTTTGCATACTTAATAAACTATAATATATTTGCGCACGGTTTTGGGGAGATACTCAAGCGGCCAACGAGGGCAGACTGTAAATCTGCTGACTACGTCTTCGCAGGTTCGAATCCTGCTCTCCCCACTTTAACTTAAAAAGTCTGCATTTTTGCAGACTTTTTTGTTTTGTGATTTTAAAAGGTTCGTTTAACGGTCTCGGCTATGAGTAGTTGCGTGGGTTTGCACTTAACTTTGCAAGTACGTACCAAGTTGAAAATCCGCGAGGATTTTCAGAAGTAGACGAGAACAAGCATTTACTTATAGCCATTGTTGTACAACGTTTTTACTTAATATTCATTTCAGAAATCAGTTGTTTTTTTACTTTTGGATTAGCAATTATTGATTTCTGAAAATCTTCAAAATTTCCATAATTATTAGGTGAATCCTTTATTTGTTCATAGAAGAATGATTCGTCTTTTTGAGGGTAAATTATAATAGTTTCTCCAAATCTTAAATCAAAAAGTTTCATATTTAGAAGCAATGTAGAAAATCCATCTGGACTTGCGGAAAAAACCCAATCAAATTCATTATTTATTACTTTAAATATTCCTTGTGCTGTTAAATACGGATAATTTCGAGAATCAACCAATGTGGTTTCTTCTGCATCCTTGTCATTTGTCAAAACCAATAAGGTTAGCTTATCTATTATTTTTTCGCTTTCAGGATTTTCATATTCTCCGATGCGAACACCTTTAAAAACAATCTCCTCAATTTCTATTGTAAATGGAATGCTAGATACGGCATAATCATATTCTGCAACAGGAAAAGGCGATTTGTTCAATGGATAATTTTTAAATATTTCAGAATACTTATCATAAGTTGTAATATCTTGTTTAAATAATTTTGAGTCCCATTTGGTGCTGTCAAGATTTTGAACAGCTCTGTTGTTTAATCTTTTAATATCCCATTTCTTTTCTTTAGCTGTCTTAACAATTGAATTAGATTTTTCACTCTCTTTACAAGAATGAGAGAGAATTACCAAAATGATTATCATTAACTTTTTTGTCATTATCAAATGTTGTATAATGTTGCGTGTATACAAAGTAAATAATTGATGACTTGACTCCTATTAAATCGCTATTTTTATATACGTTATTACTTAATGCTGTTTATTCTATATGTAAAAGAGATTATTAGTCTTTAATAAACTTTTTAATCGCTAAGCCCTTTTTTGTATGAACCTGAAGAAAGTAAAGGCCATTTGATAAATTTGAGACATAAATAGTGTTGTTAGGATTTAGACTTGATTTGATAACCTTACCAAAAACATCTATTAATTCTATAGATTCAATAATTTTATCAGAGATTATACTTATTTCTGATGTAGCTGGATTAGGATAAATAGAAATGCTTTTAGCTAATTCAAAATCATTTATGTTTAAAATGTAATTACAATCTAAACTATAACTTGCTGTAGCATCAATAAGATAGTTTAAACTAGAATTTGCAGCAGAAGTATCATCAACTTCAATACAAGTTAAATTAGGATTTAAAGAAGCATCTAAATTTACCAAAGTGGATGTGTATATGGTTTTTAAAATAGATAAATCATTGTTACTACATCTTAAGATCTCCAATGAGGTGTTTTGAGTTATGTCTAAATCACTTATGTTATTATTACGGAAATTTAAATTAATTAAACTCGTATTTTGAGAAACATCTAATGAGCTAAGGCTGTTATTATAACATTGTAAATGAGTTAAAATAGTGTTTTGACTAACATCTACTGTACCACTTATTGAGTTATAACCAAAATCTAACTCTGTTAAATTAGTATTTTGAGTTACGTCAATACTAGATAATTGATTATGAGTGCCATAAAATATAGACAAAAGAGTATTGTTACTTATATCTATTGTTGTTAAGTTATTATATGCCACAGATAACTCTACAAGCGAAATATTTTGGCTTAAATCAATAGAAGCTAAATTGTTACTATTGCAATATAGTGTAGTTAGATTAATGTTTTGACTGGTGTTTAAAGTAGTTAAGCTGTTATCCAAACAGTATAACTCTGTTAAATTAGTAAAAGCTTCAATTCCTGTTAAATCAGAAATTGAAAGAGAACCACAATTAATTGTACCATTGAAAGCAGCAGCTTCACTCACCTGAATTTCAGAGTCTGAATTTGTGTTTATAGAAGTATTTCCGACCAAATAAGCTTTAAAATTAGCGTCCGGAATATTGACGTTTTGAGCCTGTGCGATTGTGCTTGCAATTAATAATCCAACTGAAATAAGTAGTGTTTTTTTCATAAATTAAATTTTTAAAGATTTAGATATCAAAAATATATAAAGAGTGAATTATTAACTAAAATTGAAGGGGGACAAAATGGGGTACAGTATTTAAAAATACTGATTTACAGAGTTTTAATCAGTTTCTTTTAAGTGCTGATATTTTTGATGTAGGTGTTTAATTGTTCTTTATCTTCTAAATTTAACTTTTTTCTAACCCTACTTCTTGCTTTCTTTACACTATCTGGAGCAATATTTAAAATGGTGGCTATCTCTTTTTGCGAATATCCAATTCTAATGAGGGTTAATAATCGTATTTCAGATTTGGTTAAGTTGGGATACTTTGTTGATAACGTACTAATAAAATTTGGATTTAACAATTTAAATCTTTCTTTAAAGTTATCCCAATCAGCTTCGTTGGAGAATGAATTTTCAACGACCTTTAAAACATTTACAAGGTCATTGTTTCTAGCTATCAATAGTTTTTCTTTTTCTAAGATATTTTTATGGTTTTGAGAAAGTTCATAAGCTAGTTTTTCTGTTTTTAAAAGCCTCTTTTTTATCAATAAAGAAATAAAATATGTAAACCCAATAAATTCTAATATTGTACCAATTTTAAAATAGGAAAACGGGTCTCCAGGCAAAATGGTGGTATGGCTGTCTAAAAGACCAAATGTAACAAAAAGGAGAAACGCAGAATAAGATATTAAATAATAAATAGAGTGTGTTTTCCTTTTTTTAAACGCAATACTAACAGTTGTAAGTGATAATAAAATCCAAACAAAACCTATTATGTTTTCAAATTGGTGTAAAGTGCTAATTGAAAAATCGTAAAATAAGAGTTGGTAAATGGTGGTGCCTCCAAGCGTTATTAAAAGCATTAGGATAATGAACTTATAATAACTAGGATTGGTTTTTTTAGTTTCTAAAAAGTTTAGAGTAAATAAAACACTTGAAATAATCCATACTCTTATAGAAATGAACATAAGGTGGTCAATAATGAAATTACTAAGTCCTAAACCATAGAGCCTACCTTCAACAAATAAGTACATTAAGCACCCTGATATGATATACGCAGCATAGAATAAATAAATGTTGCTTGTTACCAATCGAAAATATAGAAGGTTGATGATTAAGAGCAGAATAACAAAGCAATAGAAAACAATGTCAAAAATTAGAACCTGTTGTTTTATTGATACAAACTCATCTATGCTAACCAGTTTTGGGGTTGCTTGAAGGATTCTCCCATCACTAGTAGTTGAAATAAGAAAAGTACCTTTTTCATAAGGTTCTAAATCAATTTTAAAATTTGGTTTTGCAAATAGGTATGACCGATGATCGTATTTTTCAATATCCAATTCTTTTTGAGGTATAAAAGATTGGTTTTTTTTATTTAATTTATAAAACCGGTAATTATGATTGATTAAATCATTGCATAGTACAATTATTGATTCAAGATTTCTTCCATTTTCAATTTCTAGCTTAATCCATATCTGTCCTGTATAAAATCCTAAATCTAGATTGTTATCAGAAGTAAAATCTACTTTATTAAAATCGTGTATACTATGTTTAACATCTTTAGCTACTTTAAAAGAATAATCTACGTTTATTAGTTTTTCATGTGAGCAAGAAGAAAAAATAATACTTACTAAAAGAATGAGAAGAATATTTAGGTTTCTTTTATTTTTCAATTGAATTCTTAGCGTATTTTTAATGTTGTACAACTACGTTGATATGAAATCGTTTTAATGTTTTATATCATACGCTAAACGAAGTTAGCTATTTTCTCTAACAAAGTCAAGTTAAAAAAAACAAAAAGGCAGCCGCAATCTAGCTGTCTTTTTATGAGATATTAAAGTTTTTTAGAGAGACCTGTTTCTGTACGTTCCACTTTTTTAATGCTGCCATCTTCATTAAAATATAAATATTCAGCACAAATTTTACGTTGCTTTTTATTGCAGTCAAAATCTGTATCTACCCATCGGTGGTAAAATAAAATCCATTGTCCGTTGAATTCAACAATAGAATGATGATTATTACTAGCATTTTCTTCGTTCATAATTTCTCCTTGATATTTCCATGGACCAATAGGTGAACTTGAAGTATAATAGGTTAGAATTCTGTTGTCTTCTGGCATCGTATAATAATAAATATCATTTCTTTTAAAAACCCATGGACCTTCTCTTTTAGGTTTGTAACCACCCATATCCATTTTATAAAGGTCTCCTTTTACACTAAGTAAATCATCTGCCATTTCAGCAACTAAATAATCACCACCACCATTAAAATAGATATAACCTTTTCCGTTATCATCTAAAAAAAGACAAGGGTCGTTAGCATAAGGTTCTGTCCAAAGCGGTTTTCCAATAGCATCTTTAAATGGGCCAGTAGGCGAGTCGCTTACTGCCATGCCTATACCCATCCATTTTGTACTGTTTTTAGGGTTCTTACGGTCTTTAAAACCTGTGCCTACAGGAAAACAGAAATAATATTTTCCGTTTTTATAAGCGGCATCTGGAGCCCAAGCATAATTATCGGCCCAAGATAAATCGTTAACAGTTAAACAAGCACCATGATCTATCCAGTTTATTAAATCGCTTGATGAAAATACGTGCCAATCTTTCATCCAAAAGTCTTCTTGACAAGGCTCATCGTGAGATGCGTATATATACATTTTGCCATCTTTCCATACATGTGCTGATGGATCTGCAGTTAAAATATCACTGCCAAAATTTAATGGGTTTTGTGAGAAACATGTTGTGGTTAGTAACAGGTAAATCAATATTGTTTTCATATTAAATAGTTTCATTTTAAATGATTTTAGTTGGGTTGGTTTTTAGAGTAAATGAAATTTATTTTTTAGCATCTCTTATTTCTTTTTGTAAATGATCTAAATAGAGAATGCCATTTAGGTGATCTATTTCATGCTGAAAAATAACCGAGGTAAAATCTTCAATCATTTCTGTTTTATGCTCACCTTGCATGGTATCATACTCAATTAAAATGGCATAAGCTCTATTTTTTAAAGTGTCAGATCTATTAGGTATAGATAAACAACCTTCTTTACAGGTTTGTTTCTTTTTAGAGTATTGTACAATCTCAGGGTTTAAATAGACTTCAAACGGAAAGTTTTCTTTGTCAAATCGTTGTACCCAAATAATATTTTTTAATACACCTACTTGCGGAGCTGCAATACCAACACCCATAGACATACTATCTCTAACGGTAACATACAAACGTTTTACGAATGTTTGTAATACTATATCATTTGGATTAGCTTTAATATAAGCGCTTTTTGTTCTAAGTAATAACGAGTCTTTTGCGTTATTAATCTTGTAAATGCGCATAGGTGTTAAACTATCAGCATTCATAATCATTATAATTTCTTCACTAGAAAAAGAGTGTTCAGTTATCTTTTTAGTACTAGAACATCCAAAAGTTAAAAGAACTGAGGATAATAAAAAGATTAGTTTTTTCATTAAGTGAAATAATTAAATGTTTATTAGCTGCTTACCATTCATTAATTCTATTAGAGTCTAATTTAATGAAAATAAATATTAAAATAGTAAAAGCCCAGAGCCCAGAGCCGCCATAACTAAAAAGTGGTAGTGGAATACCAATGGTTGGTATTAAGCCCATAACCATACCTATGTTTATAAGAAAGTGTATAAATATAATAGATGCTACGCCATAGCCGTAAACGCGACTAAATTGAGATTTTTGTAATTCGGCTAAATGGAGAATACGCAATAAAAGCAGAACAAAAATAATGACGACAAATGAGCTTCCTAGAAAGCCCCATTCTTCGCCAACAGTACTAAAAATATAATCAGTATGTTGTTCAGGTACAAACTTACCTGTAGTACGTGTTCCTTCCATAAAACCTTTTCCAGCGAACCCACCAGAGCTTATTGCTTTTTCAGATTCATTTAAATTATAGGCAAATGTTTTTTTCATTTGTCGCAGTTTAGCAGGGTCTTTTTCCAAGCGTAACCATAGACTTATTCTATCTTTTTGATGAGGTTGTAGTAAGTTTTGATAAAAGAGTTTTACACCAAATGAAATGGCAATTGAAATTATTAAAATAAAAATTGATTGTAAAAATGGTGGTTTTTTCTTTTGAAGAAAATGAAATCCTAAAATAAGAATAGTGGCAACTATTGAAGTTATTAATGCTCCAAATTTTAAAGATAACAGAGCTAAAAATATAACACAAACGCCAATAATTAAGTAAAGTTTTGATAATCCTTCTCTGAATAAAACAAAAAAGAAAGCACCATAGACAATAGTGCTACCAGTATCATTTTGTAATAAGACTAGTAGAGCAGGAGTTATGATGATGATAAAGACTTGAATTTGATCTTTTAGAGATTTAATATTGGTGTTTAAATCGCTAACATATTTTGCGACAGCAAGGGCTGTAGCTGTTTTTGCAAATTCGCTAGGTTGAATGGTCATACCGCCTATGCCATACCATGAGGTCGCACCATTTACATTTTTACCAAATATAAAGAGTCCTACTAACGAGAGCATCGATATAACGTATATAATACTGGAAAAACGTTCGTAAAATTTAGCGTCAATAGCTAAAAGGAGTATGATTAATCCAAAGGTTAAACAAATAAATATAAGTTGTTTACCATAAGATTGAGAAAAATCCAGATAATCTACAGTATCTCCTGTATGAGAAGCCGATAAAATATTTAACCAACCAAAGCCTACTAAAAGGAAAAAAAGTAGAATGGTTATCCAGTCAAATTTAAAATACCTGTTAGTTTCTCTTAACATTAGTAATTAATTTTAAAAGGTTTTCCTGAAAATGGCTTAATATATTCTTCTTCGAGACTTTTCTCAAGAACCAGTTTTTCCATTTGTTTTAGAGTAATGTCTCCTTTAATATATTTCTCAATCATTAAACTTGTAATGCGCCCAGCCCAACGTGCTCCATAATATCCGTTTTCAACTAATACTGCAATAGCAATTTTAGGATTATCTTTTGGTGCAAAAGCTATAAAAATGGAGTGATCTGTTAATTGAGTTCTCTTTCCATTTACTTTTGTGAAATTTTCAGCAGTTCCTGTTTTACCGCAAATTTCAATACCAGGTACTTGTAAAAACCATGCTGTGCCATTATTGTTGTAAACGTCTAATAAGCCTTGGATAACAGGTTCGAAGTATTGTTTATTTATTGTTGTAACGTGTTTTTCTGTAAATTTATTATTGAGTTCCTGTCCTTCAATATTTTTAATAATATGTGGGGTGTAATAAAATCCTCTATTTGCTATAGCAGCTGTCATATTAGCTAAATGAATAGGAGTTACTTGAATTTCTCCTTGTCCAATAGAATTAGAAATAATAGTTGTCGCTCCCCATTTAAAATCTGGATACCATTTGTCGTAATATGCTCCATTTGGTATAAGACCAGATTTACCTATAGGTAAATCTGTTCCTAAGTATTTTCCTAATCCAAAACTTTTTATATGGTTACTCCAAATATCCATAGATTTACTAGCATTGGGATACATATCGATGTTTTTTCGAAATGCTGTTGCGAAATACGAATTACAAGATTTTGCAATACCTTTAACTAAATCTCGAGAGCCACCACCACAGTGACATCCCATAGTTCCGCGTCTTCCATAGTGGTATATACCAGAGCATCTTACAGTTGTTTGTGGAGTTATAGCTCCTTCTTGTAGAGCAGCTAAAGCTACTAAAGCTTTAAAAGGAGATCCTGGTTCATGGACTCTTAAAAGACTCTTGTCAATTAAAGGAAGGTGTATGCTATCTTTGTTTAGTATAGAGTAATTCTTTGAACGTTTTCTTCCCACTAAAAGGTTAGGATTGTACGAAGGAGCAGAAACAAGAGCCAAAATTTCTCCTGTTGCTGGTTCAATAGCAACAATACCTCCACGCTTATTTTGCATGAGTAATTCACCGTATGCTTGAAGTTGTGCGTCAATAGTTATGGTGATATCTTTTCCTTGTACAGGTATGGTGTCATATTTGCCATTTTTATAGGAGCCTATATTTCTGTTAAATCGATCTCTTTGAAAACGTTTAACTCCTTTTATACCTCTTAATTGTTTTTCATAGGATAACTCAACACCTTGTTTGCCTATCAAGTCACCCATTTGATAATAAGGCTTTTTTTCAATAATACTTTGGTTTACTTCAGCAATAAAACCTAAAACATTAGCGCCAATTGTAGTTTCATAATGTCTTAAAGAACGTTTTTGAATGTAAAACCCCGTATACTTTCGCATTTTTTCTTGTAATACGGCATAATCTTCTTTAGAAAGTTGTGGAACAAAAACTGAAGGTAACCTTGGGGAATATCGTCTTGCTTTGCTGTAGTATTTTATAAACTGTTCTTTATCTATTTTTAATAAGTTGCAAAATTCAATCGTGTCTAAAGGTTCTACCTCTCTAGGAATTACCATGACGTCGTACGAAGGTTCGTTGGCAACTAGAAGGTTACCGTTTCTATCGTAAACAAAACCTCTCTTAGGGTAGTCGTAAACTTTTCTAATGGCATTATCATCAAACAAACTATGCTCGTCAAACGAGTAAATTTGCAAATAGAAGAGCCTTGAAATAAATAAAACCCCAACAAAAATTATAGAAGCGAAAAGTAAAAGTTGTCTCATTTAGTTTTTCTACTAAAAATAATAGTTATTAACGTGCACAATAAAATAGTAAATATACTTGAGAATAACGTTTTTTGAAAGACTAAAAGTATTTTTGAGGCGCTAAATATTTCTAAAGAAAATAAAACAATATGATGTAATAATGTTAATAGGGTTATGTATGTTAGTTTTGAGCCAAATTCTACATTATCAAACTTAATAGCATAGTTTTCATATTGTACACCGAATGAGAATCTTAGTAGTGTAGGTCTAGCATAAGCTATTAAAACTGATGCTGCTGCATGAATACCACCAGAATCTGAGAACAAATCAATAGATAAGCCTATTAAAAAACTTAGAAAAATAAATAAAACTCTATTGTTTTTAGTTGGATATAAAACAATAAATAAAATATAAATATATGGATTTATATTGCCCAAAAAATTAACATGGTTACAAATTAAAACTTGTATAAGTAACAATACAAAAAAACGGATGCTATTTATTGAAACGACACTGTTCATTTAGTTTGTATTTAACAAATTAGTAATTTCTTTAGCGTCTAAATTTTCTATGATATAGACATGCTCAATATTGGTCATGTCGTTAAATAGCTTTATGTTAATTTCATAATAATTTTCTGCTGCATCTAATTTAAAATCTTTAATAGTTCCAATAGGAATTCCTTTAGGAAAAATTGAAGAACGTCCTGAGGTAATTATGGTGTCTCCTTTAACAACAGGAGCTACTTTTTCAACATCAATTAATTGAATGAAGTTAGGTGATTTCCCGTTCCAAACTAAAGACCCAAAATGGTTTGTTTTTTTTAATTGTACACTTATTTTACTAGTGCTATTTAAAATAGATATTACTGTAGCATATTTTGAGCTTGTTTCATCAATTATGCCTAATATACCTTTACTTGTAATAACTCCAAAATCTTGTTTAATACTATCTTTTAATCCTTTGTTTATTAGTAGCACATTATTATTAGCAGAATAACTGTTTTTTAATATGTTTGCAGCTGTAAATTTGTATTTATTTTTAAAAGAAATACTGTCAATATAAGTAGAATCGTTTTTGTTGTCTGAATTATATAAAAGTGATTTTAATCGTTTGTTTTCTTCTGCTAGTAATTGATTTTGAGACTTCAAATTAAAATAATCTGAAACGTTATTTATAGAATTATAAATACCACCAGTTAAAAAATTTGCCGAATTTATAAACTTACTTTTATGGTAAGAATGTGATTGAATAGTAAATAAAATAGAAATAAAAAACAGCAACAAGAACAACAAAAAGTTTTTGTTTCTTATTATAAAATTTATAATCTGTTGCATGCTTAATCTTGTATTGCTATTTAATCAATACGCTTTTATATTTAGGTAGGTTTTTAAGAGTAATACCGGTGCCTCTAACAACCGCTCTTAATGGATCTTCTGCAATATAAACAGGTAAATCTGTTTTTTGCGATAAACGCTTGTCTAAACCACGAAGCATCGAGCCTCCACCTGCTAAATAAATACCTGTATTATAAATGTCGGCAGCCAATTCTGGTGGTGTTTGCGATAAGGTTTCCATAACTGCATCTTCTATTCTTAAAATAGACTTATCTAATGCTTTAGCGATTTCTCTATATGAAATAGAAACTTGTTTTGGTTTCCCTGTTAATAAATCACGCCCTTGAACACTCATATCCTCTGGCGGTAATTCTAAATCTTCAGTAGCTGCTCCGATTTGAATTTTTATTTTTTCTGCTGTACGCTCACCAACATATAAGTTGTGTTGTGTACGCATGTAGTAAACAATATCGTTTGTAAATACATCTCCTGCAATTTTAACCGATTTGTCGCATACAATACCTCCAAGAGCGATTACAGCAATTTCTGTAGTACCACCACCTATATCTACAACCATATTTCCTTTAGGTTGCATAATATCTACACCTATACCAATAGCTGCTGCCATAGGTTCGTGAATTAAATAAACTTCTTTACCATTTACACGCTCACACGATTCTTTTACAGCACGCATTTCAACTTCAGTAATTCCAGAAGGAATACAAACAACCATTCTTAAAGCAGGCGTAAAAAATTTCTTTTTTAAAGCAGGGATGTTTTTAATAAACATGCTTATCATTTGCTCTGAAGCATCAAAATCGGCAATAACACCATCTTTTAATGGGCGAATGGTTTTAATATTTTCATGAGTCTTCCCTTGCATTAAACTAGCTTCATGACCAACCGCTATAATTTTACCAGAAACACGGTCTCTAGCAACTATAGAAGGAGAATCAACAACAACTTTGTCATTATGTATTATAAGTGTATTTGCAGTACCTAAATCTATTGCAATATCTTCACTTAGGAAGTCAAAAAAGCCCATGTATTAACGGTGGTTTATGAGGTTAAAATTCAATTGCAGTAAAAGTAATAAAACTAAATAAAAAAATGGAGGTTTGCTATTGATAGTTGAAAAATAATTTTTAAAGTCATAATTACTTGTAAATATACATTTGTAATTGATTCGTTTAATTTAAAAATATAACTGTATTTTTATATTTAAAATGCGTTTTGTCGAATTATTTTGCTTTTAATCTGTATTTTTTGTAAGATTGTATGTTCAAATACGTAAAAGGTATTTAGTATTGAACCCAAATTTATTAACCTAAAAAGTAAAAAAAAATGAACACACCAAATTTATGTACTACAGCTCCTCCTGGAGAACCTATTTCTGCTAGTGATATTATTGTCAAAAAAAAACTAGAAGCTCAAATTAGTTTTGGTTTTGTAACTAACTCATCAAGTGAGAAGCCTTTTTCGCCGCTAGTACAAGTTAGTTATGGTGACTCAGGTAATCTACAAGTGAGTGCAGTGGTTTTTGTAGCGGCTTCTGAAAAACCTAATTTTTCAGGAATTAATAAACAATTCGTTATTTCAAGTTCTGGAGAAAAGGAATTAGATTTCTTTATAATTTATGATGAGCCAGAAGAAAGACATAAAGTTTTTGATGCCTACCGAATTGATTTTATTGTTGAAAATCCACCTGAAGATTTAGTCCAAATTCAAACTTTTCTTTGGGATGAAGATCCTATTGCTTCTAGAGGCACAACAACAGATGTTAAAAAGATTTAGAACGGCTTTTTATATAATTATAAATCCATAAACTTTTTATATTTATGGATTTTTTTTTGGATATATTTGTAATTATGAATTTCTGTTTGAAAGCAATAATTAAAGATCTTTTAGTCCTACTATTTATGTTGTCAGGATGTTTTCTTTTTTCTCAAGTAGAAGAGGAAATAGAATCATTTAATATAGAAATTAAAAAAAAAGCTAATGAGTATAGCTCATACACTCATTTTTATAATGCTTCATTATTTTTTATAGAAAAAGAATGGGATTCTACATTGGTGTGCTCTATGAAACATATCGATTTAGCCATTAATAATAAGGAGCTTACTGATTATTCTCATTATTTTAGAGGTTATAGTTTTTCCAAAAAAGAACTATTTAAACAAGCTCAAAAAGAATTCAAGTTAATATCACGGGAATTTGAATTTCATTATTTAGTTAAAATGAAATTAGCTGAAATAGCATTAGAAGCCTATCAATTTAAGGAAGTAATTTCTTATTATAGAGAATTAATAGATTTACCAGAGCAACATTATACTTATTTTAAAAAAAGCACTGTTCTTCATAATTTAGGGATATCCTATCTTCATTTAAATAAATTTAAGCAAGCAGAACCATATTTAGTTGAAGCTTTAAGGTATGAAGAACAGCAAAAAGATACTCTAGGAATTATTAGTGCATATGGAAATTTAGCCACTTTGTATTACGAGCAATACAAAGATGATTTAGCTATTTTATATTTTGAAAGAGCATATCAACTTTCTATAAAGATTAAAGACTTTCATTCGAAACAACTTACTGCTAAAAATATGGCCGTAGTAGAAGAAAATCGTAAAAATTTTAAAGCAGCTTTAGTTTACAGAAAAGAATACGAGCAATGGAAAGATTCCTTAAATAATCAAAATAAAATTTATGAAGTAGCAAAACTTGAAAAAGAGTTTGCTGTTAAGCAAAAACAAAAAGAGGTTAGTTTATTACAGGCCGAAAATAAAGCTAAAATTGTTGAGAGAGATGGCTTGTTATATTCTGTAATAACCTTATTAATTTTGTTAGCAGTTACATTTTATTTTTATAAAGAAAAGCAGCAAGCTAATAAAATTATTGTAGCTCAAAAAGAAGGCTTAGATGAATTGAACGCTACTAAAGATAAGTTGTTTTCTATTGTTAGTCACGATTTACGATCGTCTGTAAATGCTTTAAAAACAAGTAATACAAAGTTATTAGATAATTTAGAAGAAAAGAATTTAGAAGCGCTTGATGTGTTGTTGCATAATAATAGTGCTATTGTTAATGGCGCTTATAATTTGTTAGATAATTTGTTGAATTGGGCATTGCTACAAACCAAGCAATCTTATTTTGAAATTACATCGATACGTTTGTTTTTTATTGTAGAGCAAATGGCGTATAATTATAAGCCGCTTATGCTAGATAAATCGATAGATTTTGAAAGTACGGTTTTGAAAAAAGATGTGGTGTTTGCCGATCAAGAATCGTTAAAAATTATATTACGAAACTTGTTAGATAATGCAATTAAGTTTTCAAACCCACACGGAACTATTAAGATTTATACGCAAAATGAAAACGAAACATATTGCGATTTAGTTATTGAAGATTCTGGTTTAGGAATGAGTGAAGCCATACGCAAAAATCTTCTTGAAGAATCATCGTTATTGTCTAAAAAAGAAAATGAAAATATTGAAGGTACAGGATTAGGACTGCAATTGTGTAAATCGTTAATTAAAAAGAACAATGGTAAGTTTTCAATAGAAAGCGAATTAGGAAAAGGTACGAAAATGATTGTATCTTTGCCTAAAACAACATTAAATGGATAAGGTTAATGTTCTTATTATTGAAGATACTCCTGCCGAAAGTAATAGATTAATAAAAGTACTTGAGGCTAATAATTATAATATTGTTGGAGTTGCTTCATCGTTTAAAGACGGGTTAGAGCTTTTTTATAACCGCGCCATAGACATTCTTGTTATCGATATTTTCTTAAATGGTAACCCAGACGGAATTTCCTTTGCCGAAACCATTAGTGTAAGTCCAAATGCTTCTAAGCCATTTGTGTTTTTAACCAGTTCTACAGACCGAAAAATATTTGAACGCGCTAAATTAACTCAGCCTTTTAGCTACTTAATGAAACCTTTTAATGAGTTAGAAATTTTATATGCTTTAGAAATGGCTGTAGAAAAATTCTATGCGCAACCCGATGTTTTTTTAGGTGATGAAGAAGATACTATTATAAGTGACGACTATCTATTTATAAAGAAAGGAAAGGCTCTAAAAAAAGTACTTATTACAGATATTATTTATATTGAAGTAGAAGAGAAATATTGTAATATTATTACCGAAAACGAGAAATTTGTTATTTTAATATCGCTAACAAAAATCTTGAAATTGTTAGACTCGGCTGTTTTTTCTAGAACCCATAGAAATTATATAGTAAACACTGAAAAAATTATTGAAATTATTCCTGCAGATAACCTTATTATTCTTTCAGGAAATCATAAAGCAGTACTTAGTGATACTTATAAAGATATCTTGAAAAAGATTCGAACTTTAAAGTAATTAAATGTAGAGATTGTATTTCTTTATTTAGCAAATAGCCTTTCTTAAGCAGGCATTTTTTTAAACACAAATTAGGTTTATTTTTCATTTTTCCGCTCTCATGGGTAAAAATCCCTGTTTTATGCCTATATATTAAAATGGTTAGCTCTTTAACTATAATTTTATAGAAGAATAAAGAACTATTTATAATTAATGTATGTATTCTATGGAAAATGATACTGATAAAAATAGGCCAAAAATGAATTTAAATAGAACTAAAAAAAAGTTTTCAGATTATTTTATTTACTTCATTGCAATAGCAATAATAGCGCAATTATTTCTTTTAGTTTATAGGTTAATACAATTGTAATTGCTAGAATAAATTAGACTATCTAGTTTAGGGATATTGTAGTTTAATAACTTCTTAGAGTGAGAAGTTGAGGGAGAGGCGTATTAATTAATAGTTAATACCAAAAAAAGAGCACTATGGGTAGTGCTCTTTTCTTATTTATAATTATGTGTGTTATTATGGTTAGTGTTTAAAATGACGTGTTCCAGTCATAACCATAGATACATTATTTTCATTACAATAATCAATACTTAATTGATCTTTAATAGAGCCACCTGGTTGAATTACTGCACTAATGCCAGCATTTTTAGCTATCTCAACACAATCAGGAAATGGGAAAAATGCATCACTAGCCATAGCAGCACCATTTAAATCAAACTTAAAAGTTTGTGCTTTATGTATAGCTTGCTCTAAGGCATCAACGCGACTTGTTTGTCCTGTTCCAGCCGCAAGTAATTGATTGTTTTTAGTTAATACAATCGTATTAGATTTTGTGTGCTTACAAATTTTTGAAGCAAAAATTAAATCGCTTAATTCGCTTTCAGAAGGGTTTGTATTGGTTACATTTTTTAACCCCTCAATAGTATCTGTAACATTGTTTCTGTCTTGTAATAAAACACCATTTAAACAACTTCTAACATTCATTTTTGGCATTTCAATATCATGAAGCGCTAAAAGGATTCTGTTTTTTTTACCTTTTAAAATTTCTAATGCATCATCAGCAAAAGAAGGGGCGATAACTACTTCACAAAATAAACCGTGAATTTCTTCAGCAGTAGCTAAATCAATTTCTTTATTACTTATTAAAACACCACCAAATGCAGAAACAGGGTCTCCGGCAAGGGCATCTACATAAGCTTGGTGTAAAGTTTCTCTTTGTGCTAAACCACAAGCGTTGTTATGTTTTAAAATAGCAAATGTTGGTGCGTCGTTTTTAAATTCTAAAATTAAGTTAACCGCTGCATCAACATCTAATAGGTTATTATAACTTAATTCTTTACCATGAAGTTTAGTAAATATTTCATCAAAATTTCCGAAGAAGAAACCTCTTTGGTGCGGGTTTTCTCCATAACGTAATACCTTTCCTTTTGTTTCACTTATTTTTAAAGCAGCTTCATCATGGTTTTGATTGAAGTAGTTAAAAATAGCTGTATCATAATGTGATGATACGTTAAATGCTTTTCCAGCAAAACGCTTTCTGTTTTCTTCAGAAATACTTCCGTTGTTTTCAGAAATAAGTTCTAAAAACTCCGCATAATCATCAACAGAAGACACACAAATAACGTCAGCATAATTTTTTGCAGCAGCACGAATTAACGAAATACCACCTATATCTATTTTTTCAATAATATCTTGTTCACTAGCGCCAGAAGCTACTGTTTTTTCAAACGGGTATAAATCAACTATAACCACGTCAATTTGCGGAATCTCATATTCTGCTAATTCTGCAACATCACCATCATGATTTTGTCTGTTTAAAATACCTCCAAAAACTTTTGGGTGTAATGTTTTTACACGACCACCAAGTATAGACGGGTATGAAGTCACATCTTCAACAGGAACAACTTTAATGCCTAAATCGTTAATAAATTTCTCAGTTCCACCAGTAGAATAAATGGTTACACCTTGTTTGTCTAGTTCTTTTACAATAGGCTCTAAACCCTCTTTGCTAAATACAGATATTAATGCCGATTTAATGGTTTTTTCGTTGCTCATTTTGTTGTGTTATGTTTTTAAGGATGTGAAATTTGCAATTATTTGCAAAAGTACTTATTTACTTTAAAAAAGGAGCTTAGATTTGTTAAAAAAGAGGCTGTTTTTTTAACTATAAGAAAGAGTTGTTAACAACTATAATATTTTGGCTACTTCATTACATACAAATTCTAAAAAGCGTTCGTCTGCTTCAGAAAAAGGATCTGGCGTATTAGAATCTATGTCTATTTGCCCAATGTTTTCTCCATTTACAAAAATAGGTACTACAATTTCAGCTTTAACGGTAATGCTACAGGCAATATAATTATCTTGAGCTGCTACATCTGGTACAACAAAGTTTTTATTGCTAACGGCTACTTGTCCGCAAATACCTTTTCCAAAAGGAATAACAGTATGGTCTGTTGGTGCACCAACATAAGGCCCTAAAAGTAGTTCTTCTTTAGCGCCATTTCTAAAATAGAATCCTACCCAGTTGTAATACTCTATGGTTTTTTCTAGCAATTCACAAATACTTAATAGGCGTTCGTTGGTTGTTTTTTCTGTTTGTTTAACAATCGTTGTAATTTGTGGTTTTAAAGTATCAAAAATCATAAAGCTAAAAGTTTTGGTAAAAGTATTTAAAAAGCTGTAATTTCGATATTCGGTTTTAATAAATTTAACACCCAGAAATATTTTAATTTTTTTGAAGGAACTTTTCATAAAATATAAGTCGGTTATAAAATTTATACTTACGTTTTTAGTAGTATATATCGGTTTTTCAGTGTTGTATAAGTTTTATTTACAATATTCAGATGGTTCAAAATTTTACCCAGATTATATGACGTATTTAGTTTCTAAGCAAAGTGAAGCGTTGCTTAATGTTTTTGGATATAATACATATGTTTTACCACACCCAGACGAACCGTCAATGAAACTTATTGTTAATGGGCAATATTTGGGTAGAGTTATAGAAGGTTGTAATGCTATTAGTGTTATTATTTTGTTTCTTTCGTTTATAATAGCGTTTTCTGGTAAGTTGAAAACTACTTTTTTTTATATCCTTTCAGGAAGTGTTTTAATTTACGTTGTTAACTTATTGCGTATTGCTGTTTTGAGTATGGGTATATATCATTATCCAGATCATTCAGAATTTTTACATACAGTTATTTTTCCTGCTATTATATACGGGATGGTTTTTTTACTATGGATTTTTTGGGTGAATCGTTTTTCTAAATTGAATAACAAAAATGGATAAATCTGTAAAATATATCGTGCTATTTATTCTTTTTGGACTATTGGTTTTAATTCGTTTTTATGAAAATGAATTGTTTTACGATCCTTATCTTACATTTTTTCAAAATGACTATTTATATATTGATAGTCCGAGGCGAGAAGTGCTAAAAGTTACGGCTTTTACAGCGTTGCGATATGTTTTAAACACCCTTATTTCATTAAGTATCCTCTATGTTTTTTTTAAAGATAAAAGCATCATTAAGTTCTCTGTTATTATTTATTTATTAGCTTTTTTTGTTTTAATATTAATCTATTTATATTTTGTGGTAAACCCAAAGCAAGAGGATTATTATTTGTTTTTTAATGTGCGCCGTTTTTTAATTCAGCCTATTATTTTAATTCTATTATTACCTGCTTTCTACTACCATAAGCTTAAGTCTTAAATGTTAATCATTTTACAAAAAAGAAGTTGAGGTTTATCTTTTTTGTACCTTTGTGATGTGATAAAGCAATTTTTACATAAAAGTTTTTCTATACTATTAGCATTACTTGTATTGTTTTCAACGGTATCTTTTACTGTTGAAAAACATTTTTGTGGTGATGTTTTAATAGATGTTTCTGTTTTTTCTGAAGCCCAAAAATGTGATATGGGTTCTAATGAAATGGAGCAGCAAACTGTTAAGAAAATGTCATGTTGTAAAGATGAAATTGAAGTTGTTAAAGGTCAAGATGAATTAAAATTTTCTTCTTTTGAAGATTTACATTTTGAACAACAACAGTTTATTGCATGTGCATTCTATGCTTATATTAATTTATTTGAAAGTATAGAAAAACAATGTATTCCTCATAAAGATTATTCTCCTCCCAATTTGGTTGCCGATATTCAGGTGTTAGACCAAGTTTTTATTATTTGAGATATAGATTTTTTTATTCCCTTGAATAAGGGGATTTCTTAAGGTTTTCCGTTTTCACGGAAATCAAAAAAGAATCTTAAACATTCAAATAATATTTCAAAATGAAACATACATATACAGTTACAGGTATGACCTGTAATGGTTGCAGAACATCTGTTGAAGATAAACTCAACGCGTTAGAAGATGTTGTCCATGCAACCGTAAATTTAGAAAAGGCAGAAGCCATCATTGAAATGACTAAGCATATTTCAATTGATGTATTGCAAAAAGCGATTTCTGATAAATACACTATTTCAGAAAAAAACATATTTAAAAATCAGCTTCCTATTAAGGAAGAGCAAAAAAGTGATTTACAACAGTTGTTTCCCGTGTTCTTAATTTTTGCTTACATTATTATAGCATCCGTTTTATTAAATAGTAAGCCGTGGGATGCTAGCAGTTTTATGCTCGATTTTATGGGCTTGTTTTATATTGTTTTTAGCTTTTTTAAGCTTTTAGATTTAAAAGGATTTCCAAAATCTTTTAAAATGTACGATCCGTTGGCTAAAGTAGTGCCAGTGTATGGTTGGGTGTATCCTTTTATTGAAGTTACTCTTGGTATTATGTTTTTAATGCGTATTGAAATTTCAATAGCCCTAATAATTACTTTAACTGTTTTAGGAATTACAACCATTGGAGTAACAAAAGCATTGCTTGATAAAAAAAACATTCAATGTGCTTGTTTAGGAACCGCTTTAAAACTTCCCATGACTAAAGCAACGTTTATTGAGAACAGTATAATGCTTGTTATGGCAATTATCATGCTGCTTAAAACCTACAATTAAAATGAAACATATAGTATATATATTATTAATGCTTCCTACTGTTTTTTATTCGCAAGATAAAATTAGCGGAATGATTATGGAAGCAAACGATAAAAACGAGCATATAGGATTAGCAGGTGCTAATGTGTATTGGCTTAATACATCTATTGGAGTTGTTACCGATATAGATGGCAAATTTTCAATTTCTTATTCAAAAGAAAACACAAAACTGGTTATAAGTTATGTGGGGTTTAAAACCGATACTTTAACTATTCGAGAACCAAAAATGGTGCATCATTGGTTGCAACCAACCGATAATTTAGATGAGGTAACAGTAACTTCTAGAAAACAAGCAACTTCAAAATCGTATATGCAAGCTACCAATGTTTTTACTGTTAGTAGTGATGAGCTGTTAAAAGCAGCATGTTGTAACTTGTCTGAAAGTTTTGAAACCAATCCTTCTATCGATGTTAATTTTGCCGACGCTATTACAGGAACGCGACAAATTAAAATGTTGGGATTAACAAGTCCGTATATTTTAATTGCAACAGAAAATATTCCATCCATTCGCGGTGCTTCTCAAGCTTTTGGGTTGAGTTTTATTCCTGGTACTTGGGTTAGTAGCATACAAATAACAAAAGGAGCGGGGAGTGTTGTTAATGGTTACGAAAGTATTGCGGGACAAATAAATGCTGAATTAGTGAAACCAACAACCGATAATAAGTTGTTTGTTAATTTGTTTGGAGCATCTAGTGAGCGTTTAGAATTAAATACCCATATTAATACGAAGGTGAGTGATAAATGGCATACAGGTTTATATTTACACGGAAACACCCATCATGGAAAACATGATGTTAATAATGATGGGTTTTTAGATATGCCTCAATACGATCAAATTAATGTTATGAACCGTTGGCAATATACCAATGCTGAAAAAGGCTTTGTGAGTTTTATAAATTTTAAATTTTTAAATGATGAAAAGCAAACAGGGCAACTTGATTTTAATCCAGAAACCGATAAATTAACAACCAATCATTGGGGAAGCGAAATAGATACGAGGCGTTATGAAGTTTCGGCTAAGTTAGGCTATGTAAATCCTGAAATTCCATATCAAAGTTTGGGTGTTCAAACAGCATTTAGTAATCATAAACAAGATTCTTATTTTGGTTTAAATCAATACGATATTACACAAAATAGTTTGTACACAAATGCTATTTATAATTCTATTATTAGCGATTCTAGGCATAAAATAAAAACAGGTGTTAGTTATACTTATGATCATTATGATGAGTTTGTAAATACTGTTTCCTATGAAAGAACCGAACATTCTATAGGTGCTTTTTTCGAATATAATTATGATAATTTAGATAAATTGAATCTAACCGCGGGTGTTCGTATAGATAATCACAATTTATTAGGCACATTTGTAACACCTAGATTGCATGTGCGTTATACACCATGGGAGAAATCGGCTTTACGAGCATCGGTTGGACGTGGAAAACGAAGTGCTAATATTTTTGCAGAAAATCAAAATATGTTTTCAACGTCAAGAGTTATTAATATTGTAAATAGTGGTGGCAGCGTTTATGGTTTAGATCCTGAGATAGCATGGAATTACGGCATGTCTTATTTGCAAGGGTTTAATTTATTTGGAAGAAAAGCAGATATTACTTTAGATTATTATATAACCGATTTTAAAAATCAAGTGGTAGTAGATTATGAAAACCCACAAGAAGTTAGTTTCTATAATCTCGACGGAAAAAGTTATGCGAACAGTTTTCAATTAGAATTGAATTATAATGTTTTTAAGAATTTCGATTTAAGAATGGCATATAAATATTATGATGTGCAAACACAGTATAATTCAGGTAAGCTAGAAAAGCCGTTAATACCAAAACATCGATTGTTTGCTAATGCATCCTATGAGACACAAGTTAAAGAAGGTGGTAAACAATGGAAGTTTGATGCTACTTACAATTGGTTAGGAAAACAACGTTTTTCATCAACAGTATCAAATCCTTTGCAGTATCAGTTGGCTGCAAATACACCATCTTTAGCGACTTTAAATGCGCAAGTAACTAAAGTGTTTTCTTCTAAGTTTGAAGTGTATTTAGGAGGTGAAAACATGACCAATGTGAGGCAAAAAAATCCTATTTTAGGAGCCGATAATCCTTTTGGTGCGAATTTTGATTCTACATTTGTGTACGGACCTATTTATGGAAGTAATTATTATGCAGGATTAAGATTTAAGATAAAATAAAAATTTAAAAACAATAAATTATAAACAGATGAAAAAAATATTATTACTAGCAGTTATGCTAATAGGAACAACAATATTTGCGCAAAATAAAAATGCAAAGGCTTCTATGGAAGTAGATGGTGTTTGTATGATGTGTAAAACTAGAATTGAAAAAGCGTGTTTAAACACCAAAGGTGTTAAGTCTGCTGTGTGGAATGTGAAGACACACGAGTTAAAATTAATTTTTGACGAACGCAAAACAGATGTTAAAACTATTAAAAAGAGTGTGGTTGCTGTTGGTCATGATACAAAAGAATTAAAAGCTACCGATGAAGCTTATGCAACAGTACATCCGTGTTGTAGGTATCGCGATGTTGCTGTTCAGAAAGATCACAAGGTTGAGGAAGCAGATGAGCATAAAGATTAAAACAAAAAGCCCAAACTATTTTAGTTTGGGCGTTTTGTTTTTTTTAAATAGTTTTATAATTAAAAGACAACTTTGAAATTATTATTTTCATTGCTTTTTTCTAGTTTAATTATATATAATCCACTTAAATTTAAAGGGATAAGGTTTAATTCCTTATTTAATACGGATTGATAAACTGTTCTTCCGTTTAAGTCAAAAATAGTTGCAGTAGTTTGCGGTTTTGTTTTAATAAATAATACATGTTCTTTAACCCATACTTTATGGTTTAGCATAGAATCAGTATTAATGCTAAGAGGGTCGGCGGAAATTTTCCCTATACCACTATAGGTTGGTACTATGCTAGGTATGTCTGTAGTTGCATGTAGTACATTAGAATACGTATATAAGTTTGATGGTGTAAAATTACAGTCTCTAACAAAATCTTCGCTAGAACTTAAAGGGCTTGATTTGCCTCCATTAACATTTGAAATGCCACTAGGAAGTCTGCTGCAATTTTCAAATATATTATCAATTAATTTTCCTTGACCATTTTCTGAAAGTTTACCAAATACCGGTTTTTTTGAATTCTTAAAATAATTTTGCTCTATGTAGGCGTTCGAATTTATTCGAACATTAACTCCATCTCCAGGACAGTCTGCCATATAGTTGTTAAAATAATGATGTTGACCATATCTTAAAAGAGGTAAGCGCGAACCATCAATTCTCGTAAAATAGTTATGGTGAAATGTTATCGTTCTATTGTAATCATCACTATTACCACTACCAGAAAGTAAAGCTTTAGAGTGGTCATGAAAATAGTTCCATGAAATAGTAAGGTTTTGAACATTGTTTTTATTGTCTATAAGACCATCATAACGGTCTTTACTTGAAATATTTTCATTATAAAACTCACAATGGTCAATCCAAATATGTTCACTAATACGTTGAGGTTCTGGAATACTATCCTTATCGGCTTGTATGCCTATACAATCAGGATCTCCAATGGTGGTTACCCCATCAGTATCTAAAATTTTATATTCTCCGTCTCTAGTGGCAGGAACATTTTTCATGGTGAATTTAATATTTCTAATAATAATATTAGACTGACATTGTATTACAAGCCCAATACGATTAAAGAATGCTTTATCGTCTATTCCTATTAAGGTTTTATTTGAGCCGACTTTTAAAATGGCACCAAATGTTGTTTCAATTGCTCCAGCATCACTACTATTTACAATGCCACCATCAGCATCAACCCATGTTTGAACTCCTGTATTGAACTCTTTGTCAATTCTTATTATATAAGGTGTTGAAGGATTTTCAATATACTGTTTTAATTCAGCTAAATTTGTAGGGGTTACAATGTCTCCGCCTTCGCCTCCTGTGGTGCTTCCGTTTAGGGTAGCAAAACCAACCATACTAAAATCGGGAGTTTGAGCTGAAATTACAGTAGTTAAATAAAAGGCTAATACAAAAAAGTAAGGTTTGATTTGGAAGAATTTCATAAGATTAAAAATTTAAAAAAATGATTTTTTAAAGGTAATCTATTTATTTAATAAATTATCTGTAATCGATTACATTTTTAATTGAGTTAAAACAAAAAACGCTTCAAAATTAATTTTGAAGCGTTTTTAATAATTTATGTATCGAGATTCTCTATTTACATCATTCCTGGCATACCGCCACCTCCCATTGGAGGCATTGCAGGAACATCTTCTTTAATGTCTACTAAAGCACATTCAGTAGTAAGAATCATTCCAGAAACAGAAGCAGCATTTTCTAAAGCTACACGTGTTACTTTCTTAGGATCGATAATACCAGCTTTAAGCATATCTACATAAGTATCAGATTTCGCATCAAAACCAAAATCTTTTTTACCTTCAAGAATTTTGTTTATAACTACAGAACCTTCACCACCAGCATTTTCAACAATAGTACGTAAAGGCGCTTCGATAGCACGTGCTACGATTTGAACACCTGTTGTTTCATCTAAATTATCAGTAGTAAGTTTTTCTAAAACCGATTTAGCTCTCACTAAAGCAACACCACCACCAGCAACAATACCTTCTTCTACGGCAGCTCTTGTAGCGTGTAAAGCATCATCAACACGGTCTTTTTTCTCTTTCATTTCAACTTCACTAGCAGCACCAACATAAAGTACGGCAACACCTCCAGCTAATTTAGCTAAACGCTCTTGTAGTTTTTCTTTATCGTAATCGCTCGTTGTTGTTTCAATTTGAGCTTTAATTTGGTTTACTCTAGCTTTAATATCTTTAGCAACACCAGCACCATTAACAATCGTTGTATTGTCTTTATCAACAGTAACTGTTTCTGCAGTACCTAACATGCTTAAGTCAGCGTTTTCTAAAGTAAATCCGCGTTCTTCAGAAATAACAGTACCACCAGTTAAGATAGCAATATCTTCTAACATAGCTTTACGTCTGTCTCCAAAACCTGGTGCTTTTACAGCAGCAATTTTAAGACCTCCACGTAATTTATTAACAACTAAAGTCGCTAATGCTTGTCCGTCTACATCTTCAGCAATAATTAATAAAGGACGACCAGACTGAGCAACTGGCTCTAGTATTGGAAGAATTTCTTGTAAGTTAGAAATCTTTTTGTCAAATAATAAAATGTATGGATTCTCTAAATCGGCAATCATTTTATCAGCATCTGTTACAAAGTAAGGCGATAAATAACCTCTATCGAATTGCATACCTTCAACTACGTCTACATAAGTGTCCATACCCTTAGCTTCTTCAACAGTAATAACACCTTCTTTACCAACTTTACCAAAAGCAGTAGCAATTAGTTCGCCAATTGTATCATCATTGTTCGCAGAAATAGCAGCAACTTGTTTTATCATTTCTGATGAGTTACCTACTTTTTTAGCTTGTTTTTCTAGGTCTAGAGTAATAGCGTCTACAGCTTTATCAATACCACGTTTTAAATCCATTGGATTTGCTCCAGCGGCAACGTTTTTTAAACCTTCTTTTACAATGGCTTGAGCTAAAACGGTTGCAGTTGTTGTTCCATCACCAGCTAAGTCGTTGGTTTTAGAAGCTACTTCTTTTACCATTTGTGCGCCCATGTTCTCTAGAGCGTCATCAAGTTCAATTTCTTTAGCTACAGAAACCCCATCTTTTGTTACTTGAGGTGCTCCAAAACTTTTTCCAATAATTACATTACGCCCTTTTGGACCTAACGTTACTTTAACTGCATTTGCTAATGCATCAACACCACGTTTTAAACCGTCGCGAGCTTCAATATCAAATTTTATATCTTTTGCCATAATATCTTTTGTTTTATTTTTTCCGCGAAAGCGGGAAACTTGTTTTAATTAAAATCTAGTTTGTTTCGTAAGATTTCCGCTTAGGCGGAAATGAAAAAGAACTGTTTAAATAATTGCAAGAATATCACTCTCGCGCATAATTAAATAATCTGTTCCTTCTAGTTTAAGCTCTGTTCCTGCATATTTACCATACAAAACAGTATCGCCAACTTTTACAGTAATAGGTTCGTCTTTTGTGCCTTTTCCAGCAGCTACAACAGTTCCTTTTTGTGGTTTTTCTTTAGCGTTATCTGGAATAATAATTCCTGAAGCAGTTTTAGTTTCAGCAGCAGCAGGCTCAATAAGAACACGGTCTGCTAATGGTTTAATGTTTAAGCTCATTGTATATTACTTTTTATAATTAAATTATTATTTATGTTTAAGCAAGAAGCTAAAAATGTGCCAATACTTGATAACTGACAAACTTGCAGAAACAAAAAATGCCAACTAAATTTAGTTGGCATTTTTTATATTTTAAAGAACACTTGCTTATTCTGCAGGAGTTGTATCTGTAGTGCTTTCTGCTGGTTGAGCAGGAACAGGTAAAGGTACTTCTGTTGTAGTATTGTCTGTGTCTAAAGCTTTAGAATCGATGCTATCACCACCTTTGTTTATTGCAACGTTAGATAGTAAAATTAATACTAATAATAATGTTGCTAAAGCCCATGTGCTTTTGTCTAAAAAATCGGTTGTCTTTTTTACACCACCTAATTGTTGGGTTCCACCACCTCCGAAAGAAGAAGATAATCCGCCTCCTTTAGGGTTTTGAACCATAATTACCACTATTAGTAAAAATGCTACTACAACTATTAATGCTAGAAATATTGTAAACGTACTCATTATTCTTTGTTATTATGTTCTTGTAATTGTTCTACTGCCTTAATTTGGTTTGCAAAGAAACTACTTTTTTCTGGATATTTCAAACTTAAAATTCTATAAGATTGAATTGCCTTTTTATAGTTTTTTTGTTCTACATAAATACGTGCTAAAGTCTCTGTCATTAAAGATTCTGGCTGTATCATTTGAGCTTTTGCAAGATTGCCTTTAGATGAGATAGACTTTTTTGGATTTATTTTAGGGTTTTGAGTGATGAATTTATCTATCAATTCAAATTTTTTGGCTTTGGTTTTAGAAATTGAAGGGGTTACTGCAATTTCTTTTGTTTCTGAAATTTTTGTAACCTCTTCAGCTTTTTCTCTTACTATGGGTTTAAAGCTTGCTATTTTTAGCCATTCATTAAAAGAATGGGTTTCTCTTTTTTCAAATTGAAGCGGTTTCCCTAAATTTAATACATCCGAAGCAGATGCTTCTTGAGTTTTTGTTTTTTCGTTAGCAGTTTCTGTAGATTCAGATTCATCTGTTGTGCGTTTTTCTTTTGCTTCAAATAATGTAGGGTCTAAAACGCCGTCTGTGTCTTTTATTTGTTGTCTTAATTCATCATCAATAGTGATGCTTTTGTTTATTGAAATGTCTTCAATATCAACATCAATATCCTTTAAATGTGCTGTGTTTTGTTTTATGAATTGAGAAATTTCATTTTGAATAAATTCATCAGAGGTAATAAAATCAAATAGAATACTTCTATCGGTTGTATAAGCAGCTGTAGTTTTGAGTTCTTGATTGTATTTAAAACTACTCTGATTTTTTAGTCCTTTAAGATAAATAGCTCGTGCCGATTGAAAATAAGGAAAAGCATCAATAATAGATTTAACACCGTCAGTTTGCTGATGTGTTATAACTTGTGGATGCTGAAGTATATATGTAAAATCTGTTTGATTCATTGGCTAAGCCAAATTTAATGCATTTTATTTTTAGTTACCACTTTGCTAATGTAGCGTTAAAGATATCTTGTGTTAAGCGTTCAAATATTTCTTCGTGCGCTATTGTTTTTTGGCTACCAATTAATTGTGCGCTTCCATTATAATCATAAAAAAATGAAAATGTTTGCTCTAAATCGTCCTCTTCTTTTTTTCTATTATAAAACCTGACTTTTACACTAATTGTTAGTCTGTTTTGAGCTGCTGTGTTTTGCGAGGTTGAAGTAGTTGGAGAAATTCTGTAATCGGTTATTTCACCTTCATAAACTAAATCGCTATTAGATTTTTCAAGGCTTAAGTTGGTTTGATTTTGAATTAAATCTTCCAAAGCAAGTTTGAAATCTCGTTCTAATCCAGGTTCAACTAAAAGAGCATTGTTTTCAAACCGATTTACTTGAAATGTTTTAACATCAGGAGAAATTGATGCTCCTGTAAAAGAGTAGAAGCCACAGCTTGAAAGTGAAACACTAAAAGCTAAAAATAAAAAGTAAAAAAAATATTTTTTCATATAAAAAGACACTTCGACTGCGCTAAGTGTGACATTTAATTAATAATATAACAACGAATGGTTATTAGTTTTGTTGCGTTTTTAATGCTTACTTTTAAAGGTCGTATTGTTTTATCTTTCTGTACAATGTACGTTCGCTAATACCTAGTTCGGCAGCTGCTAATTTACGCTTTCCGCTGTGACGTTCAAGTGATTTTTTTATTAATTCTAATTCTTTATCGTGTAACGATAGCGTTTCTTCTTCTTCAATCTCTTCGGCAAAATGATATTTATCTTGAATATCTATAACGTCATCAAGGTTTGATGAATGTTCAGGAATTGATAAAACTTCAGTGCTTTCTTGAGGTTCTTCAAAAGTAGTTGCGGTTTCTTCGTCATTGCCATAAATTTTCTGAATAAGGCCTTCATGATCTTTTTCAACATCTTTTATATTGCCTGTTTTCATGAGTTCCATTGTAAGCTTCTTTAAATCGCTAAGATCGCTTTTCATGTCAAACAAGACTTTATATAAAATTTCGCGTTCGCTACTAAAATCGCTTTCAGATTTAGAAGTTTTAATAACTGCAGGTAAATTAGTGCCTGATGTTGGTAAATAACCGCTTAACGTATCGGCGCTAATAGTTCTGTTTTGTTCTAAAACAGAGACTTGTTCGGCAATATTACGTAACTGACGAATATTTCCGCCCCAGCGATGTTTTAAAAGCACTTGAATAGCATTATCGGTAAGTTTAACCGTTGGCATTTTGTATTTTAAGGCGAAATCGCTAGCAAACTTTCTGAATAGTAAATGAATGTCTTCTTTTCGTTCGCGCAAAGGTGGTAAATGGATGTCTACGGTGCTTAATCTATAATATAAATCTTCGCGAAATTTTTCTTTTTCAATAGCTTCAAACATATTTACGTTTGTTGCTGCAACAATACGTACATCTGTTTTTTGAACCTTACTTGATCCTACTTTTATGAATTCACCATTTTCTAAAACACGCAGTAAACGGACTTGAGTTGTTAGAGGTAATTCGCCAACTTCATCTAAAAAAATAGTACCACCATCGGCGACTTCAAAATAACCACTTCTGGTTTGAGAAGCACCTGTAAAAGCACCTTTCTCATGCCCGAAAAGCTCACTGTCAATCGTACCTTCTGGTATGGCTCCACAGTTTACAGCAATGTATTTATTGTGCTTTCTGTGTGATAATTGATGTATTATTTTAGGAATACTTTCTTTTCCAACACCGCTTTCTCCAGTAACCAGTACCGAAATATCGGTAGGAGATACTTGAATCGCTTTTTCAATAGCACGATTTAGTGATGGTGTGTTTCCAATAATACCAAAACGTTGTTTTATAGCTTGAATTGATTCCATAAGCCCCTTAATCCCCAAAGGGGAAATTTAAAACGTTAAATATTGTATGTTGTTTCATCTTAAAATTTAATTGTTTTCACTCAAGCCAATGGCTTCGCCAATGAGTGTAGCACTTGTGCAATCTGTAACTTTTACATTTACAAAGTCTCCAATTTTATAGTTTTCTTTAGGGAAAACAGCAACCACATTTTGCGATGTTCTTCCAGACCATTGTGCATCAGATTTTTTAGATTCTTTTTCAACTAAAACCTCTACAGTAGTGTTTAAAAAGGCTTTGGTTCTAATTTCGCTATGTACCCTTTGTAGATCGACAATATCTTGAAGTCTTCTTTTTTTAGTTTCTTCAGGAACATCGTCTTCCATATTTCGTCCTGCCATGGTTCCTGGGCGTTCTGAATAAGTAAACATGTATCCGAAATGATATTTCACATATTCCATTAATGAAACAGTGTCTTGAAAATCGGCTTCGGTTTCTGTAGGGAATCCAACAATCATATCTTGACTGATGGTACAATTTGGAAGAATACGATGTATGTTATCAATGAGTTCCATGTATTCTTCACGTGTATGTAAACGGTTCATTGCTTTTAAAATACGATTACTTCCGCTTTGTACTGGTAAATGAATGTGATTACAAATATTTTGATATTTTGCCATGGTTTCAACCACATCCAGAGTTAAATCTTGAGGGTTTGATGTTGAAAAGCGAATACGCATTTTAGGTTGTGCTTGGGCACAAATTTCTAATAAATTAGCAAAGTTTACTGCCGTAGCTTTTTGTAAATCACTGGCTTTATCAAAATCCTTTTTTAATCCGCCACCATACCAAAGGTAGCTATCTACATTTTGTCCAAGAAGCGTAATTTCTTTATAGCCTCTGTTCCATAAATCGTTAACTTCTTCAATAATACTTTGCGGGTTTCTACTACGTTCTCTACCACGAGTAAAAGGAACCACGCAAAACGTACACATATTATCACAACCACGGGTAATAGATACAAATGCTGTAACACCATTGGTGTTTAAACGTACAGGAGAAATATCGCCATAAGTTTCTTCTTTAGAAAGAATAACGTTTATAGCGTCTCTGCCTTCATCAACTTCGGCTAATAAATTAGGTAAATCTTTATAAGCATCAGGCCCAACAACTAAATCAACAATTTTTTCTTCTTCAAGAAATTTTGTTTTCAAGCGTTCTGCCATACAACCCAAAACCCCCACTTTCATTTTAGGGTTATGGTCGCGTTTTATAGCATTATATTTTTCTAAACGTTTGCGTACAGTTTGTTCTGCTTTATCTCTAATAGAGCAGGTGTTTACTAAAACTAAATCGGCATCTTCAAGGTTTTGAGTTGTATTGAATCCTTGATCTTTCATTATAGAAGCAACAATTTCGCTATCGCTAAAATTCATAGCGCAGCCATAACTTTCAATAAAAAGTTTACGGGTGTTTCCTTCTTTTTGTTCAAGAATTAATGAGTCTCCTTGTTTGCTTTCGTCTATTGTTTTTTCCATAGTTTATTTCAAACACATATCGTTCAATAAGTATGCAAAGATATAATTTATTTATGTTTTATGACAAAGTGGCAGTTTTAAAATTTTATTTATTTATTGAAAATTTAGTAGGAATAATTGCGCAACCTTTTTCTTGTTTGTGCATCTTCAATAAAAAACATAATACTATGAAATTTAAATATCTTTTATTGTCTTTAGTTCTTGTCTTAGTTTCTTCTTGTGATAATGATGATTATGAACTTGTGCAGGTTGCAACACCACAATTAATGAGTAAATCGGATTTTAGAAAATCGGTAGAGATTACACCAGCAAAAAGCATTAAGGAAGCTGGTAAAATTTATGCTTATAAAAATTACATTTTTGTAAATGATTTAAATAAAGGAATTCATGTAATTGATAATTCTAATCCTGAAAATCCAATAGCTATTAAGTATATCAATATTCCTGGAAATGAAGATATATCTGTAAAAGATGATTATTTATATGCCGATAGTGCTATAGATTTGTTGGTTTTTGATCTTTCAGATATTAATAATATATCTTTAGTTGAGCGATTAGAAGATGTATTTGATGTTTATAATTATAATATTCCCATTGAAGCACAAGAAACAGATTTTAATAATGTGAATTTTGAAACCGATATTATTGTGGGTTGGACGTTAACAACAGAAAAAAGAGAGAAAAATGATGATATGGTTGTTGATAGTGTAGTTCTTGATTTTGCCGAATCTGCTACGGGAACAGGTGGCTCTTTAGCGCGTTTTCAAATAGTTGATAAATATTTGTATACAGTAGGTAGTTCTTATATGACTATTTTTAATATTCAGAATTTGTCAGAACCCGTACTTGCTAATACTCAATATTCAGGTTGGAATATAGAAACCATGTTTCAAGCAGATGGTTATTTGTATTTAGGAAGTACTAATGGTATGTATATTTATAGTTTAACAAATCCGTCATTACCTGAATTGATTTCAGAATTCACTCATTGGGAAGGTTGTGATCCTGTAGTTGTTGATGGGGATTTTGCTTATTTAACATTAAGAGGAGGTAACCTTTGCGGGCAACAAGAAAGTGTTTTAGAAGTTATTGATATTAGTGATAAAACCAATCCGACTTTACAAAAACAATATACTTTAGATAATCCTTATGGTTTAGGAATTAAGGGCAATACTTTGTTCGTTTGTGATGGTACATCAGGATTAAAATTGTTTGATAAAGAAGACCCGTTAAATATAGCGATGATAAAACAATTTAAAAATATACAGTCTAAAGATGTTATTCCGTTAGAGGATACATTACTTATGATAGGTAATAATACATTGTACCAGTTTGTTTATGTAGAAAATGGTGTAAAACAAATAAGTGCTTATTCTTTAAACTAAAAAACCGACGATATTATTTTTGAAAAAACTGCTTTTAAGCAGTTTTTTTGTTTGTGCGATATCTGTATATTTGAAATTCTAATATTACCAATCAAATTTTTAAATATATATGGATACACTTGATAGTTTACAAAGAAAAATAGATAATGCTCCAGCTTTAGATTTCGGAACAATTATTAGTGATTGTATTGACTTATATAAAAAAGTTTGGCTTAAAGGTTTTATAGTAGTGTTGTTTATTATTATAGCAGCTATGCTTGTTGGCTTTTTTTTTGCAACAATAGGTCTTGGGGTTAAAACAGATTTGTTTGTTGAGGGATTTAATTTTGAGTCTTTTTCAGAGTTTTATTCTATGAATGCAATTTACAGTCTGCCGCAAACTATTTTAACAAGTACAATAACGCTCCTTTTTATTGGTGCTTTTTATAGAATTTGTAAACAAGTAGATTCAGGTGTGAGTGAGAATGACGATTATTTTTATTTTTTTAAAAAGGAATATTTTAGTAAAATTTTTATGCTGGGTATTATTTATGCAGCTATAGTAACAGTTGCACAATTATTATTTGTCATACCTTATATTTACGTTTTCGTGCCTTTGTCTTATTTTGCAATAATTTTAGCCAATAACCCTGATTTAAGTGAAGTTGAAATTGTTAAAGCAAGTTTTGCAATAGGAAATAAAAAATGGCTAATAACTTTTGGAACTATGTTTGTTGCTGGAATAATTTCAATGTTAGGTATTTTAGGTTGTGGTATAGGACTATTGTTTACAATGGGTATTGTTTATTTGCCTGTATTTTTTATATATAAGGACGTAGTAGGGTTTCATGAAACGAGTGAAATAGATCGCATAGGTGAACGTGATGATTCCGATTTTTAACAATTAAAAAAATATAATATGAATACCATTAACAGTTTATTGCAAAAAATTGCAACTGCTAAGCATTTAGATTTTGGAACTATCTTTAGTGGGTCTATAGAATTGTTTAAAAAGACATGGGTGCAGGGGCTTTTACTTCAGGTGTTTACATTAATTGTAATGATTCCGTTAATTGTAGTTTTGTATATTCCTTTGATAGGAATGATAATTGCGCAACAAGAAAATGGATATGCTGATTCAGAAGCATTTAATAGCTTTTTTACAGGTATGTCTGTGTTGTATGTTCTATTTGTGGTTGTAGGTGTATTTGTTTTAGGAGCCATATCTATAGCGTTACAGGCTTCTTTTTTTAGAATAATGAAAAGTTTAGATTATAATGAGCAAGTTGCTACTTCAGACTTCTTTTACTTTGTTAAAGGAAAATATTTGAGCAAAGTTTTTGTATTGATGCTTATTTCTATATTAATTGCTATACCATCAGCATTATTATGTTACATTCCTTTAATTTATATGATGGTTCCATTATCTTTCTTTGTGGTGATTTTTGCTTTTAACCCAGGACTTAGTATTGGAGACATAGTAAAAGTTAGTTTTAGTCTAGGGAATAAAAAATGGGGAATAACTATAGGCTTGTTAATTGTAAGTTATGTATGTATGATGGTTTTGACTATGCTAACATGTGGATTAGGAGGTTTGGTTTTGCAACCGTTTTTATTTCATCCATTATATTTAATATATAAAAATGTAATTGGCTTTGATGAAAAGGATGCTATTGACGAAATAGGACAAATTTCAGAATAGAATATAACATTTGAATAAAAAAACTGTGTTTTAAGTGTTAAATGCAGTTTTTTTTGTTTAAATATTTAACAGATAATCTCTAAAATTAGGCAGATAAACTTTTTTTCACATACATTTGTAGCTTCAAAAAATGAAGTATGGCGAAGAATTTAGTGATTGTTGAGTCACCTGCTAAGGCAAAAACTATTGAAAAGTTTTTAGGAAAAGATTTTAAAGTAGAATCTAGTTTTGGACATATATCCGATCTTCCTTCTAAGGAATTAGGTGTAAATGTAGAAGGTGATTTTAAACCAACATATGAAGTTTCAAAAGATAAAAAGGCAGTTGTAAAAAAACTGAAAGATTTAGCTAAGAAAGCAGAATGGGTATGGCTAGCAAGTGATGAGGATCGCGAGGGTGAGGCTATAGCGTGGCACTTAGCAGAAACTTTAAAGTTAGATAAAGACAAGACAAAACGTATTGTTTTTCATGAAATTACCAAAGCTGCGATTCAAAAGGCTGTTGAAAATCCAAGAGGTATAGATTACGATTTAGTTGATGCGCAACAAGCACGTCGTGTATTAGATAGAATTGTAGGGTATGAATTGTCTCCAGTACTTTGGCGTAAAGTAAAAGGAGGCTTGTCGGCAGGTCGTGTGCAATCTGTTTCAGTGCGTTTAATTGTTGAAAGAGAACGAAGTATTCAAGATTTTTCTCCAGTAGCTTCTTATAGAATTGATGCTGAGTTTTCAAATGAAGATGGTCAGTCTTTTAAAGCGAAACTTCCAAAAACATTTTCTTCAAAAGAAGAAGCTTATAAATTTTTAGAATCAAATAAGGCAGCCGATTTTAAAGTCGCAGATTTACAAAAAAAACCTGCTAAAAAATCGCCAGCAGCACCATTTACCACCTCTACTTTACAGCAAGAGGCGTCACGTAAATTGTATTTTTCAGTAAGTAAAACCATGACTATGGCACAGCGTTTATATGAGGCTGGACTTATTACTTATATGAGAACAGATAGTGTAAATTTATCTGATGAAGCAAGAAGCGGAGCGCAAGCAGAGATAGAAAGTGCATATGGTTCTAAGTATAGTAAACCAAGAAATTATAAAGGTAAAGCAAAAGGAGCACAAGAGGCTCACGAGGCTATTAGACCTACAAATTTTGCAGTACATTCTGTAGATATAGATTACGATCAAGCGCGTTTGTACGATTTAATTTGGAAACGTGCCATTGCTTCTCAAATGAGTGAAGCAGAATTAGAGCGTACCAATGTGAAAATAAGTGCTTCAACACACAAAGATACCTTTACGGCAAACGGAGAGGTTATTACTTTTGAAGGCTTTTTAAAAGTGTATTTAGAAGGAACTGATGATGAGCATGCAGAGCAAGAAGGAATGTTGCCTGCAATGAAAGTTAACGAGGCGCTTCTTAATAGTTATATTACAGCAACAGAGCGTTACACGCGTCCACCAGCAAGATTTACAGAAGCTTCATTGGTTAAGAAATTAGAAGAGTTAGGTATTGGTCGTCCGTCTACTTATGCGCCAACTATTTCAACTATTCAGAATAGAAATTATATTGAAAAAGGCACTGTAGAAGGGGTAGAGCGTAAATATTCTCAACTTAAATTACAAAACGATGATTTAATAGATACTATGTTGTCTGAAAAAGTAGGATCTGATAAAGGAAAGCTTGTGCCAACCGATATTGGAATGATAGTTACTGACTTTTTAGTTAATCATTTTGAAAACATTTTAGATTATAATTTTACAGCCAAAGTTGAAGCTGATTTTGATAATATAGCTGAAGGGAAAGAAGATTGGATTAAAATGATGAAGTCGTTTTATAAAGATTTTCACCCCGTAGTAGAAGATGTTAAAGAAAATGCAGCTAGAGAATCTGGAGAGCGTATTTTAGGAACCGATCCTAAATCTGGAAAGCAAGTAAGTGTGCGTTTAGGTAAATTTGGACCTATGGTGCAAATAGGAACGGTTGATGATGAAGATAAGCCGCAATTTGCTAGTTTAAGTCCAGATCAACAGTTAAACACAATTACTTATGAAGAAGCTATGGATTTATTCCAGCTTCCTAAAAACATAGGGACTTTTGAAGGTGAAGAAATTTTAGTTAATAATGGTCGTTTCGGACCTTATGTTAAGTTTGGAGATACCTTCGTGTCCTTACCTAAAGGTGTAGATCCTTTAAGCGTTGAGCTTGATGATGCTATTGTTTTAATTAAAGAAAAGCAAAAAGCAGATGCGCCAATATATATGTACAAAGATTTACCTGTTCAAAAAGGTAAAGGACGTTTTGGACCATATATTAAATGGAACAGCATGTTTATTAATGTGAATAAAAAATACGATTGGGATAATTTATCTGATGATGAAATAGTTGAATTAATTGAAACTAAAATTCAAAAAGAGATAGATAAAGTTATTCATAATTGGGAAGATGAAGGTATTCGTGTTGAAAAAGCACGTTGGGGTAGACATAATGTTTTAAAAGGAAAAGTAAAGGTTGAATTAGCTAAAACTGTCGATGTAACTGAAATGACTTTGGAAGAAGCTAAGGCAATTATTGAAGCAAATACGCCTAAAAAGAAAGTAGCTAAGAAAAAAACAGCAACTAAAAAAACAACAACAGCAAAGAAGAAAACAATTGCTAAGAAGAAATAGATTTTTATATAAATACCTATTATTAGGTATTTATATAGTCATTATTATTTTTTAGTTTTGTTGTAAAATCATTTTTTCTGTTGATATTTGTAAAAAAAGAATCAAAATAATTTTATCTATTTAATGAATTTTAGTTTTCTGTCTCCTGTTTCAGATTTAGTTTTAGCTCATAACGAGTTGCTTTCTTCACAGGCTTTAGGAAGAAAAATTAGGATTCACTCTACTCAAAATGGTATCCCCGATTTAGAGAATGTTGACATTGCTATATTAGGTGTTTTAGAAAATAGAAACGATGTTGACTATATAGGAGAGGAATTTCAGTTAAACGAAATTAGAAAATCTTTTTATGGTCTTTTTCCTGGAAGCTGGAATACTACTGTTGCAGATTTAGGAGATATTAACAAAGGCGAAAGTGTAGAGGATACTTATTTTGCTTTAAAGGAAGCAATTAGTGTTCTTGTAACAAAAAAAATTATTCCTGTTATCTTGGGAGGTACACAAGATCTTACTTATGCAAATTATCGTGCTTATGATAATTTAATTCCTATGGTAAATATTGTTAATGTTGACTGTAAATTTAATTTAGGAGATTCAGCAAAACCTATGAAGAATAATAGTTTTGTTGGCAAAATAATTTTAGATGAACCTTATAATCTGTTTAATTATGCCACTGTAGGCTATCAAACCTACTTTAATTCGCAAGAAGAAATAGATTTAATGGATAACTTGTATTTCGAATCTTATAGATTAGGGCAAGTGTCAAAAGATATAACCATTGTAGAACCTGTATTAAGAGATGCAAATATTGTTAGTATTGATTTAAGTTCTGTAAAGGGTGCAGAAGTTAGTTTAAATCAAAAGTATTCTCCTAATGGTTTAGATGGAAAGGAGATATGTGCTATTGCACGTTATGCAGGTATTAGTAATAAAGTATCATCTTTCGGAATATACGAATATAAGCCATCAAAAGATGATGAAATTACATCAATGCTTGTGTCTCAAATGCTCTGGTATTTTATTGAAGGCGTAAATTACAGAGTAAATGATGATGATTTTTCAGATGAAAGGTATTATCAAAAATTTATTGTTTTAGTAGAATCACAAGAATTAGTGTTTTACAAGAGCAATAAAACAGGCAGATGGTGGATTGAGATTCCTTTTTTAGCTGATGTTAATAATAAATTAAAAAGACATACGTTATTACCATGCATGCATCAAGATTATCTTGATGCGTGTAATAATAAAGTGCCAGAGCGTTGGTATAAGGCGTTTCAAAAAAATAGTGTTTAAAGAACGAATTAGGTTAAAGTGTTAATTTTATCGGTGAAAAGTGTTTTTTTTACGACGAAACGTACTTTTTTTCTATAAATAGTTGTTTTTTAAAAAATATATAAATATGTTTACGCTCTCGAAATAAAGCATAAAAAAATTAACCTCGAGTTTTCTATGGATATGAAGAAGTTTATATTATTAACCGCAGTATTAACAATACTAGCTAGTTGTGGCTCTAAAGATAGAGGCGAATTGGTTGGTGTACAAGGAAAAAAATGGCATCCAGAAAAACCTTATGGTATGGAGCTAATTCCTGGTGGTTCATTTATAATGGGTAAAGCCGATGATGACTTGGCTGGAATTCATGATGCACCTGCAAAGACAGCAACAGTTAGAGCATTTTATATGGATGCTACAGAAATTACAAATAGCGAGTATCGCCAGTTTGTTAATTGGGTTAGAGATTCTATAGTTAGAATGAAACTAGCAGTTTTAGCTGATGAAGTAGCTAAAGTACCAGAAGATGGTGGTATTGGAGAGTATGCTTTTAAAGATGCAGATACAGCAAATATGTCTGTATATGAAAAATATATGTTTGAAAACTATACCGGTTTAGGACCAACAGGTTATGAGGGTAGAAAGATAAATCATGATATTGATTTAGTTTACGATACATCAGAATATCCAGATGAATACTATGCTGAGGTTATGGACACTATGTATTTACCTTTAGAAGAATCTTATAACGGACAACGTACATGGGATGTTAAGAAATTTAAGTTTCAGTATAACTATATGGATATACAAGAAGCGGCAAAGACCAGAGGTATAAGTAGAAAAGATGCTATTAAGAAAGAAGAAATTGAAATTTATCCAGATACAACAGTATGGATAAGAGATTTTGCATATTCATACAACGAGCCTATGCACAACGATTATTTTTGGCATGACGCATATAGTGACTATCCAGTAGTTGGCGTAACTTGGAAACAAGCTAAAGCCTTTTGTGAATGGAGAACTATTAATAAAAACTCTTACCAAAAATCTAAAAAGGGAACTGCTATGGTAAACACATTTAGATTACCTAGTGAAGCTGAGTGGGAATATGCAGCTAGAGGAGGTCTTCAGGCAGCTACTTACCCATGGGGTGGTCCTTACACTAAAAGTGATAGAGGTTGTTTTATGGCAAACTTTAAACCAGTACGTGGAGATTATGCAGCAGATCAAGCTTTGTATACAGTAGAAGCAAAGTCTTATGAGCCAAATGATTATAATTTATATAATATGGCTGGTAATGTTTCTGAGTGGGTTGACGCCTCTTATGATCCTAATTCATATGAATACACATCTACAATTAATCCAAGTGTAAACGATAAAAATAATAAACGTAAAGTAGTAAGAGGTGGGTCTTGGAAAGATGTTGCTTATTTTTTACAAGTTAGTACAAGAGATTACGAATATGCAGATTCTGCAAGAAGTTTTATAGGGTTCAGAACCGTACAAGATTACATGGGGACAAAAGTAACTAAACAGTAACGAACACCTAAAGAGTATAATAAATTTAATCAAATCAATAAATAACCTATTTAATTAACCTACTTAAGTAGAAATACTTAAAATTAAAAAATCGAAAATTATGGCAAATTCAAAAGCAGGTAAGAAGTTCATGAACATGGCTTACGGATTAGGAGCGGCAATTGTAATTATTGGAGCACTTTTCAAAATCACTCATATGGAGTTTGGATTCATTACAGGTAACTTTATGTTAACCTTGGGTCTAGTAACTGAAGCAATTATTTTTGCGCTTTCAGCGTTTGAACCAGTAGACGACGAATTAGATTGGTCTTTAGTATATCCAGAATTAGCTGGAGGTCAGACTAGTAAAAAAGAAGGAAAAGAAGATGCACAAGGATTATTATCACAAAAATTAGATAACTTATTAAAAGAAGCTAAAATTGATGGTGAATTAATAGCTAGTTTAGGTGATAGTATCAAAAACTTTGAAGGTGCAGCAAAAAATATGTCTTCTACAGCTGATTCAATAGAAGCTACTAAAAAATATGGTGAAGAATTATCATTAGCAGCAGCTCAAATGGAATCATTAAATAGTTTATATAAAGTACAATTAGAAAGTGCTAACAAGCAAGCTTCAATTAACGAAGAGTCTGTTGAAAATGCAGCAAAGTTAAAAGAGCAAATGCAATCTTTAGCATCTAATTTATCTTCATTAAATGGTGTATATGGCGGTATGTTGTCTGCGATGAATAAGAACTAATTAGGGGTTAATCCCAAATTTAATATTAACCAAAAACCTAATTAGAAATGGCAGGAGGAAATTTATCACCCAGACAGAAAATGATTAATCTGATGTATTTAATATTTATAGCAATGCTAGCTTTAAATATGTCTAAAGAAGTGCTTTCAGCCTTCGGATTAATGAACGAAAAGCTTACTGAGTCTAATGAAGCAACAGAATCTAGGAATGCTAGTTTTGTAGCTAGTTTAGATGTAAAAGCTGCTGAAGAACCAGCAAAATATGGATTATTAAAATCTAAAGCAGATCAAATAGATGGATTAGCCCATAAATTTGATGGTTATTTAGAAGATTTAAAAGGAAAAATGACATCTAAACTTGATGATCCTACCGATTATGAAATTATGGATAAAGGTGATTACCTTGATGAACATTTTTTCAAAGGTGACAAGTTAAAAGATGAAGGCGAAAAGTTTTTAGCTGAAATAGCTTCGTACAGAGATGGAGTTGCATCTATATTAGAAGGAACACCAGGTATGGAAGATGTTATTAAAGATGTAAAAAAGAAATTTAATACGGATGATGTTCGTAATAGAGATAATATAAAACAAAGATGGTTAGATTATCACTATAAAGGGTTTCCTTTAGTAGCATCATTAACTAAAATGACACAATTACAAGCTGATATTAAAACAACAGAGTCTGAAGTGTTAGCTAAAATGTTACAAGGAACATTAAAAGGCGAAGTATCAATGAAGAACTATTCAACATTGATGGAAACATCTAAATCTGCTTATTTTAATGGTGAGCAGTTTGATGGAGAAATTGTATTGGGTCGTACAGATGCTTCTACTAAGCCTAATAGTGTAGAGTTAACTTTGGATGGAAGAAAATTAGTTCAGGATAAAGACTTTAGTATTGAAGGAGGAAAGGTGAAGTTGAAAGTTGGTACAGGAGGTGTTGGTGAGCATAAAATTGTTGGTAAATTAATTTTTATGCAAGATGGAGAACCAGTAGAAGTTCCTGTTAAGCAATCATTCGCTACAGTAGCTAAACCAAATGCTGCAACTATTTCTGCAGATAAAATGAATGTAGTGTATCGCGGTGTTAAAAACCCAATGACTATTTCTTTTGCTGGTATTCCAGATAATAAAGTAACAGCTAGTGCTCAAGGTTTATCTAGAGCTGGTGGTAGTAACTATGTAATGGATGCTACAAAAATTAAAGGAAGAGAAGTAACAATAAATGTTACAGGTACTTTGCCAGATGGTAAAAAAGTTGGAGATAATGCTAAATTTAGAATTAAAGATTTACCAAAACCAACTGGTACAGTAAGAGGTGAAGATGGTGCTATTAAAATGCAAAGAGGAAGTCTTAAAATCTCAACTGTTGGAGCGAAGTTTGATGATTTCGATTTTGAATTACCATTACGTGTAACAGGATTTAAATTTAAAGTTCCTGGACAGCCTACAGTAGATGTAGCAGGTAATAAATTAAATAGCAGAGCTCAAGCAATATTGACTAAAGCTAAGCGTGGATCTAGTATTACAATATTTGATATTCAAGCTAAGGCAAGTGGTGTAAGTGTAAGACTTAAAAAAGTATCACCAATTATTATTGAGCTTACAAATTAATTCATTAGGAAATGTGTCCTAATTAATAAAAGTAAATTGAGATGAAATTAAAAAGTTTTTTATTAACCGTTGTAACTGTTTGTTCAGTATCTGGTGTATTCGCACAAGCTAATATATTAAATGCTAAAAGTCCTGAGGAAATTGGGGTGAGAACAGAAGCACAAAAAGCAATCGATAACGATAAACCATTAGAATATGGTTATGTTGACGATAGAGATATTCTTTTTTCAAAAACGGTATGGGAAAAAGTCGTTTTAGATGAACGAGCAAACTTTCCGCTTTACTATCCAATAGATACGAATAATATTGGAAAAGATAGACGTTCATTGTACGATGTGCTTATGAAGAATATTAAAAGCGGTGAAATAAAAAATATCTATGATGACTCTTATTTTACTACAAAAAGAACTTTAAAGGATATTGAGTCTGCATTGACTAAAATAGATACTACCGAGCTTGGTATTGAGCAATTAAATGCTGGAGAGGAATTATCTCCAGAGTATATTGATAGAAGAGATATTACAGCTGCAGATATTACAGAGTATCATATTAGAGGGCTTTGGTATTTTGATAAGCGTCAAGCGGAAATGAAATACAGACTTATTGGTATTGCTCCTGTAGCACCAGATGTAAACTTTATTGAAGATGAAAACCCAGATTTAGTGCCTCTTTTTTGGGTGTTTTTTCCAGATGCTAGAGAAGTATTACATGAAGCTAAAGCTTTTAATAATGAAAATAGCTCAATTCCATTTTCTTTTGATCATATTTTAAATTCTAGACGTTTTCAAGGTTATATTTTTAAAGAAGAAAATGAGCAAGGAGACAGAAAGATTACTGAATATGTGTCACAAAATGCATTGATGCAATTGTTAGAATCTGAAAGAATTAAAGATAAAATTAGAGATTTTGAATTAGATATGTGGACATACTAATTCATACAAAATTTTAAAAAAGTAAAAAAGACTATCTGAAAATGATAGTCTTTTTTTTGTCATTATAATTACCTTTACGGGCATATGAATGTAGATTATATTATTGTTGGTATTGGGTTAGCTGGTATTAGTTTTTGCGAACAGTTAAAAGCTAATAACAAAAGTTTTATTGTGTTTGATGATAAATCACAACAATCATCAACTGTTGCAGGAGGCTTGTATAATCCTGTTGTTTTAAAACGTTTTACCTCTGTTTGGAAAAGTAAAGAACAGTTAGGTATTGCACTTCCCATGTATAAAAGATTGGAGGAAGTATTAAATGTTAAGTTAGATTATAAAACACCTGTATACCGAAAATTTGCATCATTAGAAGAGCAAAACGATTGGTTTGCTGCGTCCGATAAGCCTAAACTTACCGAATATCTTTCAACAGATATTATTAAAAATGAAAATGAGTCAATTACTGCGTCATTTGGTTTTGGTAAAGTTTTAAAAACAGGAAGAATAGATGTAAAAACTTTAATGAATGCTTATAAATTTGATTTATTAAAAAAGAATTTATTTTTTGAAGAATCATTTAATTATGATGATTTAAAAGTTGAAGAAGATACTATTCGATATAAAAATATAACATCGAAGTATATCGTTTTTGCAGAAGGCTTTGGCGTTGTAAAAAATCCATATTTTAATAAATTGCCTTTGGTGCCAACAAAAGGTGAGCTACTTGTAATTCATGCTCCTAAATTAAAGATTGATTATGTTTTAAAAGCTGGTGTGTTTTTAATTCCATTAGGAAACGATTTATATATTGTAGGAGCAACATACGAATGGGAAGACACCACAAATAAAACAACAGTAAAAGCAAAAGAAGAACTTTTAAGTAAATTAGATACACTTATTAGTTGCAATTACAAAGTAGTGAAACAGGTTGCTGGTATTCGTCCTACGGTTAAAGATAGGCGGCCTTTAGTAGGGCAACATCAAGATTATAAAAACATGTTTGTGTTAAATGGTTTGGGTACGCGAGGTGTTATGATTGGACCTTATGTTGCAAAGCAACTGTTTAACTATATTGAAAACGAAATTGCTTTAGAGAAAGAGATTGATATTAAACGTTTTTTGTAAAGTTTTTTATATCGTGTGTTTGCGTTAGGGATTGAAGCATTGTTGGAGCTCTCCCGATTTTTTCATCGGGAAGCGACTGCAGAAAGCCCGACCCGATAGGGGTAACGCCCAAATAAAAATTATTTTTTAGCTAAATCTTTGTTGTAATGAATAAAGAAGTTTATCCATATATTTCTTGAAAGCCTCAAAATTATTGGTAGAAAAACAATTAAAGTTAAAATAATAGACACAAAGACGATATTAATGCTAGCTTTAAAAAAATAAAATGAAATTATAAAGGCTGCTACAGCAAAGGCAATACCAACAGCGTAGCTAACATACATAGCGCCGTAAAAAAAAGAAGGTTCAATTCTGTATTTCGTTTGGCAATTACTACAGGTTTCATGCATGTCTAAAACTGAAGAAAATTTGTAAAGATTCTTGTTTTTGTACATAGATTCTTCGTGGCACTTAGGGCAAGAGCCTGTTAAAATACTATGTAATTTTGTTCCTTTTTTAAACATATTTTTAATGTATTTTTGCAATCTCAATTATAGAGCAAAAATAAGATTTTAATAATTAAAGCTCTGTAGCTTAAGTTACATTTCTATGATGAACATTCATAATTTATCGGTTTCATTCCAAGGGGAATACCTATTTGAAGATATTACATTTAAACTTGGTAATGGCGATAGAATAGGCCTTATTGGAAAAAATGGTGCTGGTAAATCTACCATGTTAAAGATTTTATCTAAAGAGATGGAGCCTGATACAGGTCAGATTGCAGCAGATAAAGAACTTAAAATTGGTTTTTTAAAGCAGGATATAGATTTTATTTTAGGAAGAACGGTCTTGGAAGAAGCCTACGAAGCTTTTATAGAGATTAAAGAATTAGAAGCTAAAATGGAAGCTGTTAATACGCAAATGGCAGAGCGTACAGATTATGAAAGTGACGGCTACCATCAATTAATGATAGATGTTAATGAGCTTCAACATCAATATGAAATTTTAGGAGGTTACAATTATCAAGGTAATACTGAAAAAATCCTTCAAGGCTTAGGTTTTAAAAGAGAAGATTTTAATAAACTTACCGATACGTTTTCTGGTGGTTGGCGTATGCGTATTGAATTGGCTAAATTATTACTTCAAGATAACGATATTTTACTTTTAGATGAGCCAACAAACCATTTAGATATCGAATCTATTATTTGGTTAGAAGGGTTTTTAAAAGGGTATACAGGAGCCGTAGCGATAGTATCGCACGATAAAATGTTTTTAGATAATGTAACCAATAGAACCATTGAGATTTCGTTAGGAAGGATTTATGATTACCCTAAACCATACTCAAAATACTTGGTGCTTAGAGAAGAATTGAGAACGCAGCAGTTGGCATCTCAAAAAAATCAGCAAAAGCAAATTGAACAAACAGAAAAGCTGATTGAGAAGTTTAGAGCTAAAGCTTCTAAAGCTACTATGGCGCAATCGCTTATTAAGAAATTAGATAAAATTGATAGAATTGAGGTTGATGAAGATGATAATAGTGTGATGACACTTAACTTCCCGGTGTCTATTACTCCAGGAAAGGTTGTTGTTGAAACCGAAAACGTGTCAAAAAATTATGGTGATAATCAGGTTTTAGAAAATATAGATTTACTTATTGAGCGAGATACCAAAACGGCATTTGTTGGACAAAACGGACAAGGAAAATCTACTTTAGCTAAGATTTTTGTTGGAGATATTAAGTATGATGGCCTTTTAAAGCTAGGACATAATGTACAGGTTGGATATTTTGCTCAAAATCAAGCAGAGTATTTAGATGGGAGTAAAACGGTATTAGACACCATGATTGATGCCGCTAATGAAACGAATAGAAGTAAAGTAAGAGATATATTAGGATCGTTTTTGTTTAGAGGAGAAGAAGCAGATAAATATGTGCGTGTGCTTTCTGGAGGTGAACGTAACCGTTTAGCATTAGCTAAATTAATGCTTCAACCATTTAATGTTTTAATAATGGATGAGCCAACAAATCACTTAGATATAAAATCTAAAAATGTTTTAAAAGAAGCATTAATACGATTTGAAGGTACTTTAATTTTAGTTTCTCACGATCGTGATTTTTTACAAGGATTAACTAGTAGTGTTTACGAATTTAAAGATCATAAAGTAAAAGAGTATTTAGGGGATATTGATTATTATTTAGAGCAACGTAAAGTTGAAAATTTACGTGAAGTTGAAAAAAGAACGGTTGTAAAGAAAGAAGCTCCTAAAGAAAAGAAACAACAATCTTACGAAGATCAAAAAAAGATCAAATCTTTAAATAATAAATTGAGTAATGTTGAGTCTAAAATAAATGACTTAGAGCGAGAATTAAAAGCTATAGATGTATCGCTTGAGATTAATTATGAAGAAGTTTCGTCTCAACCAAATTTCTTTGATAATTATCAAAAAAAGAAAGCAGATTTACAAGTTTTTATGCAAAAATGGGAAGACATTCAACTGGAAATTGAGCAGTTGGTCGATTAGTAATTGTTAAAATTTAATGCATTTCATCGAATAAAATGGTTTTTAGTCTGCATCTAGAGTATCTTCGCTTAAGAATTAATCCCAAATTTATTCAAAATGAAAAACTTAAAACTTATAGCTGTATTTTTCTTTGTTACAGTATACTCTTTTGCAAACGTATCTTCAAATGATAAAGATGCCTTAATTGCATTATATAATGCTACTAATGGTGCCGAGTGGAACTCTACTTGGGACTTAAATACTTCAATTGATACATGGTATGGTGTTAAAATTGAAAATAATAAGGTTGTTGAAATTAATTTGCAGTTCAATAACTTACAAGGAACTTTACCACAAGAAATAGGAAGCTTAGTTAGTTTAAGAAAGATTAATCTAGGTTTTAACAAATTAGAAGGAACTATTCCTTCGTCTATAAAGAATTTAAAAGAATTAACATCTTTAGAATTATTTATGAATAGACTTGAAGGCCATATTCCTTCAGAATTAGGTGAATTAAAAAAATTAGAAGCTTTAAAATTATATAGTAATAAGTTCGAAGGAAATATTCCTCAATCTTTAATGGGGCTAACCAATTTAAAAGAACTTTTATTAGGAAGTAATTTTTTAACAGGAACTATTCCAAATGATATTTATGTTTTATCTAAACTAGAAAAACTTAGTTTGATGGATAATAAATTAGAAGGAGAGATTCCAGTAGAAATTGCTCAATTAACTAATTTAGAAGAGTTAATTTTATCTACTAATAAGCTTACTGGTGATTTACCATTAGAGTTTATGAATTTATCTAATTTAAATACTATCATGGTTAGTGATAATAATTTAAATCAAGAGTACATAAGTGTTTCAGGTAAAAACCCTCCTACTTTAATGATGACTGAAATGCAGAATGCTACTGCAACAATGGATATTGAAAAAGAATAATTTAGTAAAGTTTTATAAATTTAGTTGAAGAAAGCAGATAGCATATAATGTCTATCTGCTTTTTTATTTTAAGCTATATTTTATATGTTCTTATTGTTGGGAAAGTATCTACGTGTTACTTGATAGTTCAATTTGTAACCCAATAAAAGCAAAAATTAAGTTTATTAATTTGGAATTAGTACATTTTCAGGTAGATAACATTTAACTATAATATTTTATAAATTTATGTTTGTAGAAACCTAAAAATGATTGTATATTTGCAGTCCGAAATAATTTGGTCGGTATTATGAGCCGAAAGTTAAAAGCTAAGTAAGTTGTTTTAGGAATTATATCGCGGGATAGAGCAGTAGGTAGCTCGTCGGGCTCATAACCCGAAGGTCACTGGTTCGAGTCCAGTTCCCGCTACTAGAAAAACCAAGCCTTTCAAGAAATTGAAAGGCTTTTTTTTATTTCTCTGTACAGCATGTGTACAACAAATTGAAGGATCAAGGGATCAAGTCCAAAACTTGAGGGATTTTAGATTAGGCAAAAATTGAAGTAAGTCTAAAGAGAAAATATACGTTCCTAACGCCTCTAAATTGTGCTCTAAAAGCCTTTATTTTGGCATTTAAGGATTCAGCAGAGGCATTAGTACTTCGGTTATCAAAATAGTAGAGTATATTCTTATAGTGTATTGACGAATCAAGACCAAAAGTTGTGTTTTAGCAAAAAGTCTAATTAATCTTAAAAGAAAGAGTTCTACATTTTTACACCTTTAAAGGCTTTTGTCTTTGCGTTGAATTTTATCCTAGCAATTACTTTAATTAAAAAGAAGTCGAAGACTAAATAATTTTGCTATTATTTTGGAAAGCAACTATAAAGTGGTTTATTGTATTTGCTAATCTATAGTAGCTTTTAAAATATTTAAGTTTTAAGACAATATGACTATAAACAGTAAACGTGAAATATCTTTTTCGATGTTTAACAATCAAATTTTGAAAATTTCGAAACCATTTTTTTATTTTTTCATACTATTTATTTTAAGTATAAATCTGTGCAATAGTCAATCACAATCTGTATTTAAAAAAATCAATCAATCTTCAGGGTTATCCAATGAAGGGATTATTTGTTTAGAAAAAGAAAAAGATGGATTTGTATGGATTGGAACTAGAAATGGATTAAATAGATATGATGGATTAGGAGTAAGAGTTTATAATAAAAAAAATAGTAATCTTAATTCTAATGATATTTCAGATTTATTAATTGATAAAAAGAATAGGCTTTGGATTACAACTCTTGGCGGTGGGCTAAATTATTATAATGCAGATAAAGATTCTTTTGAAGTTTTTAAATCAAATGTAAATGAACCAAATTCCCTGCTGTCAAATCATATAACAACGGCTATTGAAGATTCTAAAGGTCAAATTTGGTTAGGAACAGAAAAGGGGCTGTGTAAATTAGACCCGGAAACTAAAAAGTTTACGTCGTATACCCATCAGTTAAATGCAAATCAATCTAAAAGGAGCAATAGTATTACTAGTATTTATGAAGATAAAAATGGTGATTTATGGATTGGTACTTTTGGTAAAGGCTTGTTTGTTTTTGATATAATTGAAGAGAAGTTTCAACAAATAATTTCTGAACAAACTCAAATTTCAGATTTCATATATACCATTTCAGCTTTAAATTCAGATAAAATTTTAATAGGAACAAATGGAAGTGGGTTGTTATTAGTTGATATAGCAACATTGAAGTTATCAGATTTTTTCAAAGAAAACCTATCTCTAAAACAAGAAATAAATATTGTTCGTTCTATAAAAAAAGACAGTAAAGATAATTTATGGATTGGTACCGACGGTAATGGTGTTTTCGAGATTCAATACCCAAATGGAAAGCAACCAATAGTTCACAATTATTTGTATAATGCTCAATTAGAATCGTCACTTTCTGGAAATGCTATTTATGAGATTATGGAAGATGATGATGCTAATATTTGGTTTGGTACAGCGTGGAACGGAATAAGTATTCTAGATAAAAAGCATACAAATGAAACTTTATATAGTGATATAGTTGGACTAAATCCATCACCAGTATTATCCATTTACAAAAATAATACTAAGCTTTATCTTGGGCTTGATGGTGAAGGTTTAACGGTTTACAATACTGATTCGGAAAAGGTTAAATACTATAATAAAAAAAAGAATTATTCATCTATTAAAGCGAATTACATTCAGAAAATAATAGAAACCAAAAACGGAGATGTTTGGTTAGGCACTTTTTCAAATGGATTGATAAAGTTTAATGAACAAAGGAATGAAACCCTTCAGTATAAACATGAGTTTAACAATACCAACTCTATCAGTTTTGATGATGTAAGAGATATTATAGAAGACAAGAATAATAATTTATGGCTTGCTACTTGGGGAGGCGGTATAAATTATTTTAATCCTACTGATGAATCTTTTATAAATTATAGAGAAAATACGAAAGCTTTAAATAGTGATAATGTTATTGATTTAGAGCCTGATGGAGATAAATTATGGATCGCTACTTTTGGTGGTGGCTTAAATGTTTTTGATACAAAAACTAAAACGTCCAATTTTTATACACATAAAGAGCAAGATTCTACAACATTAAGTAGTAATAACATTTTTTCATTATTTAAAGATTCAAAAAACTATTTATGGATTGGCACTTTTGGTGAAGGCATCAATCGAATGAACCTGCAAACCAACCAAATTGAACGTTTTGAAAATATTGAAGAAATAAAATACTTTACAATTACTGGTATTATTGAAGATGATAATCAAACTATTTGGTTTAGTACAAAACAAGGTGTCATCAATTATAGTTATCAAACAAATAAATTTAATTCCTTTCCTAATCTAACTGGCGAATTTCATATTAATTCCATTTTTAAAGACGAACAAGGGTTGCTTTATTTTGGAGGAATGAATGATGTTTTAAAGATTAATCCTAAAACTGTAAAAATAAATAGAACACAACCAAAGGTTAAAATAACAAGTTTTAAATTATTCAATAAAGAGGTTAAAATAGAAGAACATGGTGTTTTAGAAAAGAATATAATCTTAGAAGATGAAATTACACTTAAACACAATCAAGATGTTTTAACCTTTGAATTTTCTGCATTACAATTTCCATTTTCAAATACTTGCGAATATGCAATTAAAATGGAAAATTTTGACGAAACGTGGCGGTATATTGGGAAGGATAGAACGGCAACCTATACTAATTTGTCTCCAGGAAATTACATATTTAAAGTAAAGAGTAAAGAAATAGGCAGTAATTGGGGAGACTCATATACTTCCGTCGATATACATATTTTAAACCCTTATTGGCTAAAATGGGGGGCATTTTTAATTTATGGTGCCATATTAATATTTTTATTTTATTTATTTAGAAAATATACTATTGGTTGGGAACGCATGAAATCTAATTTAGAATTCGAAAAACTGAACCATGAAAAAGATAATGAGCTTTATAATTTAAAACAGCAATTTTTTACTAATATTTCACATGAAATTAGAACGCCTGTAACGCTTATATTAAGTTCTATTAACCGATTATTTGATAAGGGTGGTGTATTAGAAAAAAAGCATGCAAATGCGGCTCATGTAATTAAAAAAAGTAGTGATAATTTATTGCAATTAGTAAATGAATTATTAGATATTAGAAAGTTAGAAACTAATGAAATGCAATTACGAGTTACTAAAGAAGAGTTTGTTTCGTATTGTAAAGAAATATTTTTATCGTTTTCAGAGATTGCTTTAGATAGAAATATTGAATATACTTTTGAAGCTGAAACTGATAAGATTGAATTGTGGTTTGACAAAAATCAGTTAGAAAAGGTTATCTATAATATATTAACCAACGCTTTTAAATTCACAAAAAATAAAGGAGAAGTTCAAGTTAAAATAGAGCATAATAAAAGCCATGTATATGTTTTTATTAAAGATTCAGGTATTGGTATGACAGATGTGTTTTTATCAAAAATATTTAATCGCTTTTATCAAGAAAAAGTTGCTGAAACAATAGAAAAACCAGGTTTTGGTCTTGGATTATCAATTTCTAAAGAAATTATAAACCTTCACAAAGGAGATATTAATGTTGAAAGTAAAAAAGGAGTAGGGAGTACATTTGAAGTTAAATTGCTTAAGGATAAAAAACACTTTTCTAATAATGTTATTATAATTGAAGATGATTTTGAATCTAGTTATAAAGAGGATAAAAAAACAAAAGCTCTAAAAACAGAAAAGTCTAATACAAAAAAAGCGAGCATATTAATTGTAGAAGATAACATAGAAATACAAAATTATTTAAAGGAAATATTGATTGATGATTATATCGTGTTACAAGCTTCGAATGGAGAAGAAGGTATGGCACGTGCAATAGATACGTTTCCAGATTTAATAATTAGTGATATTATGATGCCAATAATGGATGGTCTAGAATTCACTAAAAAGATGAAATTAAATTCTAATACAAGTCATATTCCTATCGTGCTTCTAACAGCAAGAACGACTCCAAAAAACAAAATGGAAGGATTTGAAACTGGAGCAGATGAATATATAACAAAACCTTTTGATGAAGATTTACTTAAAACGAGAATAAGTAATTTATTAAACAATAGAAAACGACTTAAAAATAAGTTTAAAAACGAAAGTATACTATCGCCTAACGAATTAGCTATTAATTCTGTAGATCAAGTATTTCTAGAAAAACTATATAAAGTTATAAATAGCAATTTAGAAACAAATAATTTAAAAGCAGAAATCATTTCAAAAGAGATTGGGATGAGCCATTCTGTTATGTATAAAAAAATTAAAGCACTAACAGGAATGTCTTATATTACTTTTGTTAGAGAATATAGATTATCCATTGCTAAACAATTAATAGAAGAGCTTGGTTATTCGGTATCCGAAGCTTGTTTTAAAGTCGGGTATTCCGATCGAAAATATTTTAGCAAACTTTTTAAACAAAAATTTAACGCCAATCCTTCAGAATTCATCAACAATAAAGACGCTTAATTGTAGATTTGATATTTTAGTCTCTAAAAACAGAAAAATAACGAGTTTCACACCTCTTCCTGATGAAACTGACCCACCTTCTTTTTTAGTTATATAAGTTACTTACACCTAGCTTAAGCCTTAAATAAGCTGCAACATAAACTTTACTAAACTAATTAAAGAATGAATAGAAAATTAATGAAAAGCTTAAGCTTTTCAATACAAAAACTATATTGTTTTGGGGCGTTTTTTTTGATACCAATGGTTTTTTTTGGACAAAACATAATTGTTAAAGGGACTATTACAGAAGCTTCAACAATATCTCCATTACCAGGAGTAAACATAATAGTTAAAGGTACCAATAATGGTGTTACAACAGATTTTGATGGTAATTATGAGATTGCAACCCAAAAAGGAGATGTTTTAGTTTACTCTTTTATTGGATATGTTACTATAGAAAAAACGGTAGCAAATAGCATTATTAATGTTTCAATGCAAGAAAATGCAGAGAGCTTAAACGAAATAGTGTTAATTGGATATGGATCGACAAGAAAAAAAGATTTAACAGGTTCTATTACACAAATTGATTCAAAAGAATTTCAAAAAGGGTTTGTTACTAATGCAGAACAGCTTATCGCAAATAAAGTTCCAGGTGTACAAATAACTCCTATTAGTGGTAAACCTGGTGCCGGAAGTTCTTTTTTACTAAGAGGAGGTGCTTCTTTAAGCGCTTCTAACACACCTTTGTTTGTTATTGATGGTGTTCCAATTGGTTTATCAGATGGACCAGGTGTATTAAGTGCCTTAAATCCAGATGATATTGCATCCTTTACGGTGTTAAAAGATGCATCAGCAGCTGCTATTTATGGTTCAAGAGGATCTAATGGTGTTATAATTATTACAACAAAAAAAGGTAAAACAGGAGATTTAAAGATTTCATTTACATCAAAATTATCTGTTTCAACAAATGTGTTTAATCAAGATGTAATAACAGGTGATCAATATAGAGCTATTGCCGAAAAAGCGTCTTTAGTTTCTGGTGTCCCAATAGCAGATTTTAATTTGGGCACAGCAAATACCAATTGGCAAGATGAAATTTTTAAAAACGCTTTAACTACCGATCATTCTATAAGTTTAAGTGGAGGAATTAAAAATCTTCCTTATAGGCTTTCATTAGGTCACTTAGATCAAGATGGAACATTAAAAACAGGAAACTTTAAAAGAAATACAGTTACAATAAACTTAAGTCCAACGTTTTTTGACAATCATCTTAAAATTAATTTGAATGTAAAAGGGATTAGTCAAGATGAAAGGAAAGCAGACGAATCTTCAATTTATACGGCAGTAAATTTTGACCCGACTCAATCTGTAAGAGATGAAAACTCTATTTATGGAGGTTATTGGCAGTATGAAGAATTTGCTTCAAATCCAGCTGTTTTACACGGTCATAACAATCCTGTTTCAAAATTAGACCAGGTTAATGACAAAGTAAAAAATATGCGAAGTATTGGGAATATTCAAATAGATTACAAACTACATTTTTTTCCAGATTTAAGCGTGAAAATAAATACAGGCTATGATATAGCGAAAAGCAAATGGAATTATTTTGTGCCAGCTAATCATTTCCCAGCAAATATATCTAATGGTGTTGTTTCTAAAGGAGATCCAGGATCTGAAACAAAAAATGTATTTTCTGAAATTACATTAAACTACTTAAAAGATATTGAATCTATTAAAAGTAGAATTAACATATTAGCAGGATATGGATATAATGATTTTAAAACAACCAATTATTTTTATCCAACCTATGATGTTGATGGGGCCATCCAAACAGGATCTTCACCAAATTTTGATTTTGATATTCCCCAAAACACATTGATATCATACTTTGGTAGGTTAATCTATACTTTAAATGATAAATATGTTCTTACCGGTACGATTAGAACAGATGGGTCTTCTAGATTTTCTAAAAACAACCGTTGGGGTGTATTTCCTTCTGCTTCTTTAGCATGGAAAATTAGTGATGAAAATTTCTTAAAAGAATCTAAGACTATTTCAGATTTAAAATTTAGAATAGGGTATGGAATAACAGGTCAACAAAATGGTATTGGAAACTATGGTTATATTCCTACATATAATTTAGGGTCTTCTAGTATTAGTTACCCTATTGGTAATGATTTTGTACAAGGAGTAAATCCTAGTGCTACAGATAGGAATAGAAAATGGGAGCAATCAATTACTTCTAATGCAGGTTTAGATTGGGGTTTATTCAATAACCGATTATCTGGTAGTTTTGATGTGTACTACAGAGAAACAGAAGATTTATTAAATCAAATAACTATTCCTTCAGGAACAGATTTTGCTAATAGTATTGTGAAAAATATAGGTAGCTTAGAAAATAAAGGCTTTGAAATAAAAGTGAATGCGACTCCAATTCAAAAAACTGATTTTAGTTGGAATTTAGGTTTTAACTATAGTTATAATGAAAATAAAATCACAAAATTATCTGAAGGTGATGATTCTGGTACAGGATTATTTAGTAGTAACATTTTGGTAAACACTGTTGGTTATACAAGAAACACATTCTTTTTATATCACCAAGTATACGATACAAATGGGAACCCCATAGAGGATCAAATGGTCGATATAAATAATGATGGAGCAATAAATGAAAAAGATAGATATAGAACAAAAAGCTCAACGCCTAAGCATATTATGGGTTTTAATACAACTTTTAATTATAAAAAGTTAGCCTTAAGCATGGCATTCCATTCTAATTTAGGCCAGTATGTGTTTTTTAAACCGTCAGACAATTTATCTTCTGTTTATAATGGCATATTCCGAAGTAATATACATCAGTCTTACTTTGATACTAATTTTACTCAAAGTGGAAATAACAATCAAAATTTTAGCGATTATTATTTACAGAATGCATCCTTTTTAAAAATGGATAACATAAACCTAAGTTATGATCTTGGAAATTTATTAAAAGGAAAAAAGAATCCAATAAATTTAATTGTGTCAGCATCAGTTCAAAATGTTTTCACCATAACAGGTTTTACAGGAGGAGATCCTGAAGCTGCATGGAATTATGGAAATAGCAGTGGTGGCAGTTATACAGCACCTAGAACATTCTCTACATCTTTAAAATTTAATTTTTAAAACATGCACAAAATGAAAACACAAATATTAAATATTAAATATTTGGGAATTATTATAATCTCTTTATTATTCGCTTCTTGTACAGATGATTTAGATAGATTTCCAACCAATGCATTAACAAACGATGATCAATTTAGCACCATTGAAGGTTATAAACAAGGACTTATTGGTACATATTTACAATTATCTGGATCAAATAATTTTTTCTATAGGGGCTATTGGGAATTACAGGAACTTACCACAGATGAAGCTGTAAATACATGGAATAGCCATAAAACTACTGAATTAAATTGGTCTTCAGACCACCCAGAATCATCAGATGCTTATACAAGTGGATTGTACTTAATTACTTTATGCAATAATTTTATTATTGAAGCATCACCAGATGTGTTAGATCAAAGAGGGTTCTCTGAAACAGATAAAACTGAGATTGCAACTTTTTTAGCAGAAGTCAGATATATACGTGCCTATGCATATTGGATGTTGTTAGATTTATACGGTAATCCTTCTTTTCCAACTGTAGAAACATTGCTAAATAGCGAAGTGCCAAATCAAATAAAACAAGCAGATTTATTTGATTTTATTGAATCAGAATTAAAAACTATCGACGGATTATTGGTAACACCAAGATCTAATGAATATGGACGTGCAGATAATGCTGCTGTTTGGTCTTTGTTAGCGCGCCTATATTTGAATGCTGAAGTATATAGAGGGGAAGATCGTTATAGTGATGCAATTACTTATAGTAAAAAAGTAATTGAGGCAGGCTATTCTTTAGAGTCTAACCATGAATGGTTAATGCTTGGAGATAATCATCAAAATACAAACGAGTTTATTTTTACATTCAATTTTGATAATGGAAATGTAGAATCTTGGGGAACTACAAATGTATATGCTCTTGGTGCATCTGGAGTACCTGCTGAAATTAATGGAATGAGTGCTAGTTGGAACCTTTATAGAGTAACACCTTCTATACCTGCTTTGTTCCCAAGTAACGACCCGAGTATAGATCATAGAGCTGTTTTTTGGACAGAAAATGATGAATCTAGTAGAACATTAGATATCGAATCTTTATCAAACTCAAAACAGGGGTATTCTATTTATAAATACAGAAATGTAGATAGATCTGGTAATAGCATAACTCAAAATAACACTTATAATAATTTAAGCGATATAGATTTTCCTGTGTTTAGATTAGCAGAAATGTATTTAATATATACGGAAGCAGTATTACGAGGTGGTGCAGGAGGAGACGTGTCTTCAGCTTTAGCATATGTAAACAAAATTAGAGGTAGAGCTTATGATAATGATCCTAATAGTTCACTCGGCAATATTAATCAATCAGAACTTACATTAGACTTCATACTAGATGAAAAAGCACGTGAATTTATGTGGGAAGGCTACAGAAGAACAGATCTAATAAGGTATAACAGATTTACTTCTGCAGATTATTTATGGGCTTGGAAAGGTGGAGTAAAACAAGGAGCTGCTGTAGATAGTAAATATAAACTATTTCCAATTCCAATTTCAGATATACTATCAAACCCAAACTTAACTCAAAACCCAGGTTACTAACTTTAAAACTAAATTAAAATGAAAAATATAATTTATTCAATATTATCTGTCAGTGTCATGATTTTGTTTACAAATTGTGATGAAGAAACCAGTGAAATATTTATTGCAGATTTAAGCTCAGAAGAGATTGCTTTTCAAAATTCTTTTGCTAGTGAATATATATTATCAGAAGAAACTAAAGACAATATTGCAGATCGTTTTATTTGGAATGCAACAACTCTAGGTGTTAATAATACTTATGAAGTTCAAGCGGCAATTGACGCACCATTTACAAGTCCAATATCAATAGGTACAACTAACGAAACTAATTATCCTGTGTTAATTAGTCAATTATTAGGTTTAGCGAATCAATTAGAATTAGATGATGATCCGGTTACTACAGATGTTGCTGGTAACCCGAATAATATAGGTGTTATCTATTTTAGAGTGAAATCTATTATTGGTAATGGAGGGGCTGGTACTGATGAAATTATATCAGATACTCAAAGTATTAGCATTAAATTAATTGAAAAGGTTGAAGCAACTACTGAGTGTGATCCACTTTGGTTAGTTGGAGATGCAATAGTTGATGCAGGATGGAATTTCAGTATTACTTCAACTTGTGATGCTAATGTTCAAAGAACTAAAGTGTCAATTACAAATGGGATATTTAGGTTTTTTCAAACAGATGGCGATTGGGGTTCAGATTTAGACTATGTGTATTATGAAACTGAAGGCTATACTATTGATTCAAATTTTGAAAATGGAGGAGGAAATGATGATAATTTTAAATTTATAGGTACTCCTGGAATCTATGAATTAGTAATAGATGATAATGAAAAAACAATTGTGTTAAATCCATCAGGATCGCTTTGGGCTGTTGGCGATGCCACTCCAGGCGGATGGGATTTTTCAGGAGGAGAAACAGAATTTGTAGAAATAAGTCCTGATGTTTGGCAAGCTAGTATAACATTGTCGAATGGAATATTCAGGTTTTTCCAAACACAAGGAGAATGGGATACTAATAATAATTACACTTATTATGAAACGGAAGGGTTTACTATTGATGCCAATTTTGAAAATGATGGAAGCGAAGATGCCAACTTTAAATTTACAGGAACTCCAGGTGCTTACACCTTAACTATTGATGCTGTCAATAAAACAATCGTTTTAAATTAATAATTCTATTTGTAAAGGAGGAGTAAACGGAACCTATTACTTCTTCTAATAACATATTAAATTCTTTACTAACTATTAAAACAATTATATTATGAAAACAAAATTACTTTTTTTACTTCTATGTGTTTCTGTTGCGTTTAACGGGGTGGCACAATCAATTAGTGTAACTTCAATTAATTCTAATCCTGCCGAAGTAGATGGAGATGTTACTCTTAATATCACGTATAGTACAGATAATGCAAATGATATTATTTATATTGGTATGGAGCTAAAAAACTCTGACGGTAGTTGGGCAGCTACAATAGCTGAAGGTTTTATTAACCCTGTAGGAGTTAGCGGAACAGATATTGCAACCTCATCAACTATAACAATACCAGCTACTACTACACCAAGTGCCGATTTAACAGATGGTCAATATTATGATATTAAAGTAGAACTTAATGCCGAAGCATGGGCAGGTTTGTTAGCTGGAGATTATCCAACAATAACATTAGCAGCTTCAGGAACATTAGCCGTTAAGTGGTTTAGTGATGAGACGTTTTCTATTTACCCAAATCCAGTTTCAGAAGAATTAAATATTAAAGCTAGTAATTCTGCTTCACAATATAAATCGTATGTAATAACTAATGTTTTAGGTAAGATTGTAGCTAAAAAAAGTAACTCTAAAAATATAGAATTAATAAACGTTTCAAGCTTATCTAAAGGATTGTATTTTTTACAACTTGATAGTTTAAAACCAATTAAATTTTTGAAACAATAATCTCTTTAAATAGGTTAAGAAAACAATATAACTTTATTCGATAAATAGTTATATTGTTCTTTGATTATACAAAGACTTTTAAATTATAATAATTATATAGAAAACCTTGTTTTATAGGTTTTAATAGAAAATATGAAAAAAAAATTGAAGGATTTTCGATTAATTTTATTGCTATTGTTTATATCTTATGTTAGTTATTCTCAAAATGCTACATTTTCAAAAGGCGGTGATGTAAGTTGGTTACCGCAAATGGAAGCTACCGGATATGAGTTTTATGATGTTGATGGTACATCTAAAGATTGCTTACAACTTCTTAAAGATAGAGGATTGAATACCATTCGCTTGCGAGTGTGGGTTGATCCTTCGGATGATAAAGCAAATGGACATTGTAGTCCAGTAGAAACGGTTGTAATGGCTGTTAGAGCACAGGAATTGGGAATGCGGGTTATGATTGATTTTCATTATAGCGATTCTTGGGCTGATCCTGGAAAACAAACAAAGCCAGCAGCTTGGGCTAACCATTCCTTTACAGAATTACTAGATGATGTTTATAATCACACTTTTGATGTGTTGAATGCGTTAAAAACGGCAGGAGTAACACCAGAATGGGTTCAGATAGGAAACGAAATTCCTAGTGGCATGTTATGGCCAGAAGGAAGAACCTCTAATTGGAGTCAACTTGCCCAATTATTAAATAAAGGTTACGATGCTACTAAAGCAATAGATTCATCAATAAAAGTCATTGTTCATATTGATCAAGGAAATGATAATGGACGGTTTAGATATTTCTTTGATAATGCCACATCAAATAACGTAAAATATGATGTTATTGGTCTTTCTTATTATCCGTATTGGTTAGGAACCGATTATACAGAAACAATTGCAGATTTACAATACAACCTAAACGACATGGTTTCTAGATATGGAAAAGAAGTGATGATTGTAGAAGTTGGTGGAGATTATACTTTGGTTCAAAACACTTATAATATGTTAACAGCTGTCATTGCAGCCGTAAAGAATGTACCAAATGAAAAAGGATTAGGTGTCATTTATTGGGAACCACAAGGTGCAAAAAGTTGGAGCGGTTATCAATTAAATGCATGGCAAGATAATGGAAGACCTTCCCTTGCATTAGATGCTTTTAAAGAAGAAGGAAGTATCGTTATAGAGCAAGTTGAAATTGATGGTTTTTCTGCTAATCCTGTTGAACAAGGTAGTAATGTAACAGCGAATTTAACTTATACAGCAAACGAAGCTACAGATTATTTTTATGTTGGACTATTTAAAAGAAACTCAAGTGGTGATTGGCTAGAGTCTATTGCAGAAAGTACAGGGAATCAATTTTTGATACCATCAACGGGTAGTGATATTACAACTTCTGTATCACTTGCAATACCTTTAAATACAATACCAAGTGCAGATTTAACGAATGGGGACTATTATGATCTTTCTGTTGAACTTTGGACAGAAAGTTGGGGTGCAAAATTAGGTTCAGATATTTCTTCTGTATTAACTATTGCAGCATCAGGAACATTAAGTATTGATAAAAAAAAAACACCAAAAAAAATAAAAATATACCCAAATCCAGTTGGTAATATTATAAATATTCAAAATTCGAATGATGAGATCATCAAATCATTGAAAATCACGGATATTTTAGGAAAAGCTGTTTTTGTTGATGTTAAAGCAGTGGGTAGAAATACTATTGATGTTTCTAATTTAAGTTCAGGCATATACATCTTATCAATAAAAACAGAAGATAGAATTCAGCAGGTAAAATTTATAAAAGAATAAATATAACTTTGCAATGAAGTTTTACTTCTAAAACTAACCATTCAAACAATTAATGCATGAATAAAATGAATCCTAGCTCGCTAATATGTTTTTTATGTACTGCTATATTTACTTCATTATTAAGTTGTTCACAAACAGAATCCTCTAAAGAAAATAGAACAGTAACTATTTTAGACTCCGATTGGAAATTTCAAAAAGGAGATTTAGAACATGCTTTTGAAATAAGCTTTGATGACACGACTTGGGAAACTGTTAATGTGCCTCATGATTGGGCTATTTATGGTCCGTTTGATAAAGAAATAGATAAGCAAAGTACTGCAATTATTCAAAATGGTGAAAAAGTTGCAACAGAAAAAACAGGACGAACAGGTGCATTACCCCATATAGGAACAGCTTGGTACAGAAAAACATTCACCATTTCTGAATTTAAAGAAGGTAAAAAAGCTATTATTCTTTTTGAAGGCGCTATGGCGGAACCACAAGTGTATTTAAATGGCAAGAAAATTGGAGAATGGGGGTATGGTTACAGTTATTTCTATTTTGATATTACTAAGGATTTATTGGTTGATAAAGAAAACATACTTGCTGTAAAATTATCAAATGAAGCATTTTCATCTCGTTGGTATCCGGGAGCTGGTTTATATCGTAATGTAAGTGTCATTGTTACCAATAATACTCGTTTTAACCAATGGGGAACATTTATTACAACACCTACAATTACCAAAGATGTAGCAACTGTAAATATTAAATCGAAAATAACCGGAGAAAATGTTTCTATTATAACTAAAATAGTAGATTCAGATAATAATGAAGTTACATCTTTAAAAACTAATACATCTTTTGAAAATCAATTTGATCAAAATATAGAAGTTAAAAATCCAAAACTTTGGAGTCCAGAAACCCCTTATTTATACACAGCAAAAATGCAATTGTATGAAGGGAATGTTTTAAAAGATGAAATAACGCAACGTTTCGGAATAAGAGAAATAAAATATGAAGCACACAAAGGCTTTAGTTTAAATGGAAAAGTTAGAAAATTTAAAGGAGTTTGTTTGCATCATGATTTAGGACCTTTAGGTACAGCAATTAATAAAGCCGCATTACGAAGGCAACTAACCATTTTGAAAGATATGGGGTGTGATGCTATTCGTAGTTCTCATAATATGCCTTCTTTTGAGCAATTAGAATTATGTGACGAAATGGGATTCATGTTTTTAGCAGAAAGCTTTGACGAATGGGCAAAACCTAAAGTAAAGAATGGATATAACAGATTTTTTGAAGACTATGCTGAAAAAGATGTCGTTAATTTAGTAAGAGCAACAAGAAACCACCCATCCATTGTTATGTGGAGTTCGGGTAACGAAGTTCCAGATCAGTGGGGGAAAGAAGGCGTGAAACGCGCACAGTGGCTGCAAGATATTTTTCATAGAGAAGATCCAACAAGACCAGTTACAGTAGGTATGGATCAAGTAAAAGCGACTATGGCATCTGGTTTTGGTTCACTATTAGATATACCAGGACTTAATTATCGCGTGCATTTATATGAGGAAGCTTATAATACTTTTCCACAGGGGGTTATTTTAGGATCAGAAACAGCCTCTACCGTTAGTTCTAGAGGGATTTATAAATTCCCCGTTGTTCAAGAAAAAAATAAGCAATATGATGATTTTCAGAGCTCTTCTTACGATTTAGAAGCCTGTAGTTGGTCTAATGTGCCTGATGAAGATTTTGTTTTACAAGACGATAAACCTTGGGTAATAGGCGAATTTGTATGGACAGGTTTTGATTATTTAGGAGAACCAACACCTTACGACGAAAGTTGGCCATCACGAAGTTCGTATTTTGGAATTTCAGATTTAGCAGGACTTCCAAAAGATCGTTTTTATTTGTATAGAAGCCGATGGAATACAAAAGAAGAAACCTTACATGTTTTACCTCATTGGAATTGGGAAGGTAGAGAAGGAGAAACAACACCTGTTTTTGTATATACAAATTATAATAGTGCAGAGCTTTTTATAAATGGAAAAAGTATGGGGGTTCAAAAAAAGAATACGTCCACACCACAAAATAGATATCGTTTAATGTGGATGGATGTTAAATATGAACCGGGAACATTAAAAGTGATCGCTTTCGATGATGAAGGAAAACCCGTAGCTGAAAAGGAAATACATACTGCAGGAAAACCTTATAAAATAGTGCTTAATCCAGATAGAAAAATAATAAAAGCAGATGGAAAAGACTTGTCTTTTGTTGAGGTTTCTCTTGTTGATAAGCATGGTATTCCCTGTCCAACAGCAACAAATAAATTAAAATTTGAAGTTAAAGGAGAAGGAACTTACAGAGCTGCTTGTAATGGTGATGCAACTTCCTTAGAAATGTTCCATTTACCAAGAATGAAACTGTTTAGCGGAAAATTAGTAGTGTTAGTTCAATCTTCAAATGAACCAGGAACTATTAAATTATCGGTTACAGGTAATGGGTTGAAAAAAGCAAGTTTGAAATTAAAATCATTAGATTAAGTTTTTTTACTCGATTTTGTTTTAGCGTAAACAATTGTCAGTCAGGTGATTATGTGTGTATTGTGGTTTTTTTTGTTTGAAATGTTTTAATTTTAAAAAAAAAACAAGGGTTCTTAAAATTTGCTTTGTTATATTTTTATATGTAATTTTTTAGAATTATTAAATGTAATCGATTACATATAGTGTTTGCCCCAAGTTTAGTATACCTACATAAATGATTAAATAATTTGTATTGTTCTATTTAGATATTATTCTATTTAACCAAAAGGAGAATATCTATTTAAAAGTAGAGCAATATAAAGATTATAACTAAATTAACTAAACAAATTGACACATGAAGAAACTATCAATTTTATTAATGATTACCTTGTCGTTATGCGCAGTTTTGATGCAAGGACAAACAACCACATCCTATAATTTAGCAGATGGATCTACTTTTACTAATACAGGAACCCAATGGGATCCAGTTACCACAACTACAAGTCCAGATGGTAAAGTAAGAACCCAAGCTGCTACAAGTCCATGGCATAGTTCTGGCTATGGCGTTGCTTTTAAAGATGGTAACTCGCTTGAAATTGATGTTATAGGTCATACTACTGTTCGTTTTTACGGATCCATATATAGTAATGGAGCGATGAGTGGAGGTACAACAGTTGGTGGCAATGATTTAGGTTCAGAAGATGTAAAAGTTTCTACTGATAAAACAGGTTTTTATGAGTTTACTCATATTGGAGGGCCTGCTACATTATATTTCACATTTAGTGGAGATAATGCCTATACTCCAGTTATTGATGTCATTTCACTTACATCCTCTTATAACTTAGCAGATGGATCTACTTTTACTAATACAGGAACCCAATGGGATCCCGTTACTTCAACAACAAGTCCTGATGGTAAATTAAGAACACAAGCAGCTACAAGTCCATGGCATAGTTCTGGTTATGGTGTCGCTTTTAAAGGTGGAAATTCTCTAGAAGTAGATGTTACTGGTACCAGTACTACTGTTCGTTTTTACGGATCTGTATATAGTAACGGAACAATGAGTGGAGGTACAACTGCTGGAGGTAGTGATTTAGGTACAGCTGATGTAAAAGTTTCTACTGATAAAACCGGGTTTTATGAATTTACTTATACTGGAGGTCCTACCACTTTGTATTTCACGTTTAGTGGCGATAATGCTTATACACCAGCTATAGAAGTAAGCAACCTTCCTGTTACTGTAATTAAAACTGATGTTTGGGATTTTGGAGCAGAAGAATTAGATCCAGTGTTATATAATAATATGCTTACAGAAGCTAAAATTAATGCTTGGTATGATGGAACTATAACCCCAGGCTCTTCTGGAAATGTGTTGGCTACAACATTTACAGAGGGAGTCTTAAGTTGGACAGGAGGAACTAATGATCGATTAAGAACTTCTAATACGAATCTTACACGTTATGACGAAAATCTAGGAGGAGCTTCTGGTTATTCAGGTAGAGTTTATGTAAATGCGGGTGGAGCAACTGATAGACAAATGACTTTAGCTTTAAACCAAGATGATGAAGTTACGGTAATGATGCTTACTCAATCAGGAACAGGAATGATTCATTTTGAATATGCGTCAGATCCTGCTGTTCAAGATGATATTGTAGCAGTAGGAGCTACAGTACAAGAAGTGAAATTTGTAGCCAAATCTGCAGGTGATTATCATATTTATGATGAAGCTGATAAACCAAGTTATTATAGAATACTAAGAAAAGATGCTAATTATGTAACGTTAACAGGTAATGTTGACGAAACTCTAGCTTCTGGTATCCCTGGAGGTTATTCTATAGATTTTACCAATGATGCAGGAAAAACATATTCAGCAGTTGTTTCTAGCGGTACTTATAGTATAGATTTACCAGCAGATAAAACCTATGCACTTGGTTTAGGTAATGCTAATGGTTATGTCATATCTAATGGTCTTACTTTAGATGTTACAGAAACTACAACAAGTTATGATGTTTCTGTGATTCAGGTAGATTTATTTACAGTAACAGGTAATATAACAGGGTTAACCGATTTAACTAACCTTTCATTAACTTATACGCCTGATCCTGCAGCAAACAAAATTTACGACCCAATTATTACTATAGATACAGGAGCGTTAACGTATAGTGTAGATCTTGAAGCAGGAGTTGAGTATACAATTTCAGCAGAAGGAGTTAATGATTTTGAAATTTTAGCCAATACAATTACTATTACAGGAGTTGAAACTTCAGATATTGCATTTACACAAAAACCATTACACAATATAACAATTGATGCACCTGCATTAGATGCAACGCAATTAGGTAAATTAAGTTTAACATTTACTAATTTAGACGAAACAGGTTATGAATACAGTTTTACAGATGTAACAGCAGTTGCTCTTAGAGATGGTGTTTATTCGATTGGGTATGATGGTTTAGATGAGTATGCCATTGAATTAGGTTTAACTTCTAATTTAACTGTTTCTGGATCGGCTACTTCTAAAACATTAACATTTACTCCAGTAACAAATTGGAGTTTTGATGATAAGGTTATTTTAAACACAGATTTGTTTTATAAAGGATTGGCTATCTCTGGTTTAAAAAATGAAATTGCAAAAGGACACCTTTCTGGAGGAGATGGTAGTACGATCATAGTTTCAATGAATCCTGGCGAAAAAATGATTGTATCATATTATTATACTGCAGATTTTAGTATTGATGGTGGAGATTTAGTTTATACTAATAGTAAAAGTACTGGGCAAATAGAAAGTGTTGAGTACGTTTATCAAGGTTCTACATCGGGAACAGTAACAATTACTTGTGGAGCTAGTCAAGGCACAACTTATTTTACAAATATAGAGATTAAGCAAGTTGTTTCTTTTGCAGCTATTATTACTGTTGGGACAGATAAAGATTATCAAACTATTAACGAAGCCTTAAATGCTATTGCTCAAATGGATCGTCCAAATGATGAACGTGTTACAGTAATTATAGATCCAGGTAATTATGAAGAAATGATTGTTATTAATAGTGCAAACGTAACTTTAAAAAATGCAGCAACGTCACCTAGTATTGCTATTTTAAATGCAGGTGTAGATATTGATGCCAATGCGGTAAGAATCACTTCTTATTATGGTCAAAAATATAATTTTTATAGTCAAGGTTCTGATAATAAATGGCATGCAGATGTATTAGCTGCTAATAAAGCTAATGGCTATATATCACATGTTAATGATGAAGGTTCGACTAACGGTTCTTATTGGAATGCAACTGTTGTAGTAATCGCTGATGGTTTTACAGCTGAAAATATTATTCTTGAAAATTCATTTAATCAATATATATCTCAAAAAGAATCAGAAGATATTGTAGAAAGAAAGGCTATTAGTGAGCCAGTAAGACCTACAGACTATGGTAATACATCTGTGCAAGATAGAAGCGCGGGTTATGTAACTCAAGCTGCAGCAATTGGAATTGCAAATGGTACAGATAAAGTTACTTTAAATAATTGTCGAGTTATTGGTCGTCAAGATTCTTTTTACGGAGGAAAAGACTCTAGAGTTGTAGTTTACAAAGGTGCTATGATGGGTGCCGTAGATTATATTTATGGAGGTATGAGTGCTGTGTTTTACCAAACAGATCTTATATTAAACACAAGTGATTCAGGAAGCGATGTTGCTTATATTACTGCAGCTCAACAAACAAGTGGAAGAGGGTATTTAATGTATGAATGTCATGTAAAATCACCTGTTCCAGGTGTTGAAACAGCATCAGTTAATGGTTCAAAACCTGGTTATTTTGGTCGTCCATGGAGTCCAAATACAAGTGAAGTTGTATTTTATAATACAACTATAGACGAGTCAAATAACCCAAGTTATATAGGGCAATCTTTAATTTTTCCTGATGGATGGAAAAGCTCTTTAGGAGGAGAATCTAGTAAGATGTATGAAAGAAGTACTAATGAAATTTCTGGTGAAGATAATTCTGGGAGTCGTGCTTCTTGGTCAACTATACTTTCAACAGATCAATTAACTGACGGAACAGATATTACTACTTTAAATTTTACAAAAGGTAATGATGGTTGGGATCCAATTGCTGCATTAATAAGTTTAGGTATTGATGATGTGTTTGCATCTGGTTCTTCTGTAAAAGTATCGGGTTATAATAATAGAATTTATGTTTCTAATGTTAAATCGAATACTAACATTAATATTTATAATCTTAATGGGGCATTGGTTAAATCATTAAAAACTGATACAGATACCGATTTTAATTTTAAAAATGGTCTGTGGATTGTTACAATTAAAGATGCTGATGGTCAAAAAGCTATAAAAGTATTAACACACTAAGTATTAATTTGTAGTCCTTTAAAAGACGAATAGCTTATAAGTTATTCGTCTTTTTTTTTGTATTTTTTACATTTATTTTTTAATCGCAAAAAAAGGTTCTTTTTTTTGTGATAATATTGTATGTCAGTGTGATAACAAGTTTTTTTAACATAAAAACGGTTGTTTTTTTTGTGTTATTATAAATAAATGCTTAATTTTATGCAATCGATTACAATAATGTAATTGAATTAAACTTTTTAACTATTTAAGACATGAAAAAAAATTTACTTTTATTAACATTATCAATGTTACTTTTTACCTCGCTATCACAAGCCCAACTAATTAAAGTTTGGGATTTTGGGGGAGTACAATTAGATGGTGCTACTTACGACAATCAATTGAATGTAACTTCAATAAATGCAGTTGTTAACTTAAATGCAGGTACAGTTACTCAAGGAGCTGCAGATACTAATAATCAGATTGCCGCACCTGGGTTAGATTTTGGTGCTATTAAGTATGTAACAGATGGTACTAATGATAGACTAAGAGTTGCCGATGGCACAATTACTAGTAGAGATAACAATGGCGGTCTTAATTTTGGAGATTTAGGTCTTGGTGGTAGAATTTATGTTAATTCTAGCGGTAAAAGAGGAAGATATTTATCAATAACTACTGCGACAGATAACCAAGAAGTAACTATTATCTTTAGAGGTGAAAATGTTGATGGAAGCGGTAATTTTGGTCATCACATTGATAGTGCAGATGGTACTACTTTTACTCAATTCTATCCATTAACCGATGATACGATTAAAGAACTTCATATTACACTTCCAACTGCTGGTGAGTATCAATATTATGATGATATTGGTAAGCCTAGTTGGTACAGAGTATATTTTGGTAATGTAACTATTGATGACATACCAGCATCAGATGTTATTGGTAATAGATTAAGTATCGACAATAAAAATATTGTTACAACCAATGTGAAAGCTGTTAAGAGTAGAGTTTATGTGTCTAATGTAAAATCTTCAACTGAAGTAAAAGTTTTTAGTATTACTGGTGCTTTAGTTAAGTCTTTTAAAATTAATAAAGATACAAGTTTCAGTCTTAAGCAAGGTCTTTATATCGCTACAGTTAAAACTTCAGAAGGTCAAAAATCTGTTAAGGTGTTAACTAGATAGTATATTTTTAAATATAAACTGTAAAAAAGGGGGATATGTATTTCATATCTCCCTTTTTTTATTATATGTTTTATCAGTGGATATATTATTATATATTTACAAAGTTTAAATAGAATTTAGTACTTCAATTTTTTTACAACGTTTATAAGCATTAAATTCTATAAAAAAGATGTTTTTTTTATAATTTTACATACCTTTGTGTAATCGATTACAATTTAAATTTTATGTCTTTTTTGGGACATAAAATAATTATATAATATTAAAGACTAAGCTTAAGATGAGCAAAAAATTTATTACCGACAATTTTCTTTTAGAAAATAAATACGCAGAAGAGTTATATCATAATTATTCTAAAAACCAACCAATTATAGATTATCATAATCATTTATCACCACAATTAATTGCAGAAGATAAAGTATTTGATAACGTTACCAATGTTTGGATAGACGGAGATCATTACAAATGGCGTGCTATGCGTACATTAGGTGTTAATGAGAAATTTATAACAGGTACTGGATCTGATAAAGACAAGTTTTTGAATTGGGGAAAAACAGTGCCTTATACAATGCGTAACCCTTTATACCATTGGACGCATTTAGAGTTAGCTCGTTATTTTGATGTATATGATTTGTTAAATGAGCAATCTGCTGATAAAATTTACGAAGAAGTATCAGCTAAGGTTAATACAAAAGAATATAGCACACAAAATTTACTGCGTAAGGTTAATGCAGAATATGTTTGTACTACTGAAGATCCAATTGATACTTTAGAGTATCATCAACAAATAAGAAAAAATAATTTAGATATTAAAGTTGGTACATCTTTTAGACCAGATAAAGCAATATTAATTTCTAATGATGGTTATAACGATTATGTAGACTCTTTAGCAGGCGTTGTAGGAACATCTATTAATACTTATGATGACTTATGTGATGCTTTAAAAAGTAGAATTGACTTTTTTGATAAAAATGGATGTTCTGTTTGCGATCATGGTTTAGATCAAATTTATTTTGAGGCCTTCACCGAAACTGAAGTGAAATCAATCTTCAAAAAGAAAAGAGAGAATCAAGATATTACACCTGAAGAAGCATTAAAATTCCAAAGTGCTATTTTATTATTTTTAGCTGAAACATATCATGAGTTTGGTTGGGTTCAACAATATCATTTAGGAGCTCTTAGAAATAATAACAAAAGAATGTTAGATGTTTTAGGTCCTGATACTGGATGGGATTCTATTGGCGATTATCCGCAAGCACAAAAATTATCTGCATTTTTAAATGCTTTAGATAGTAAAGATAAATTAACTAAAACTATTATTTATAACTTAAATCCTGCCGACAATGAAGTTATGGCTACCATGATTGGTAATTTTAATGATGGAAGTGTTAGAGGTAAAGTACAGTTTGGATCTGGATGGTGGTTCTTAGATCAAAAAGATGGTATGACCAAACAATTAAATGCGCTATCAAATATGGGCCTTATTAGTTGTTTTATTGGGATGCTAACAGATTCAAGAAGTTTCTTGTCTTTTCCAAGACATGAATATTTCAGACGTATTCTTTGTAATCTTTTAGGAGACGAAATTAAAAGAGGCGAATTACCAAACGATATGGAATGGATTGGTAAAATGGTTTCTGATATTAGTTATAATAACGCAAAAGATTATTTTAAAATTTAAACAAGAGTATTACCAACTTAAATTTTATATACACAAAGTATAAGTGTATATTTAACACGAATAAACTAGAAAATTATGAATGAAACTAAAAAGATAGGAAACTATCGGTACAGGATTTTAGCACTCTTAATGTTTGCTACAACCATTAACTACTTCGATAGAAGTATTATTGGAGTAATGGCGCCAACTTTAGAAAAAATGTTTGGTTGGACTAATAATGATTATGCAAATATCATGATATCATTTAAAGTAGCCTATGCATTAGGTATGCTTTCAATGGGTGGTTTAATTGACCGTTTAGGTACAAAAAAAGGATATACTTTATCAATTGCTATATGGAGTATTTTTGGAATGTTACATGCAGTAGTACGCCCAGGATTTAGTGTTATTGGTTTTGCTGCAGCCAGATTTGGTTTAGGTTTTGGTGAGTCTGGAAACTTTCCAGCAGCCATAAAAACTACAGCAGAGTGGTTTCCTAAAAAAGACAGAGCTTTTGCTACGGGGTTATTTAATGCCGCAACTAGTGTTGGTGCCATAGCAGCACCTTTTGTAATTGGTTGGATTGTGCATAAAGATGGAACAAACTGGCAAATACCATTTTTAATAACAGGTGCACTTAGTGCTATTTGGGTATTTCTATGGTTACGTACTTACAAAAAACCAGAAGTACACCCTAAATTATCAAAAGAAGAATTAGCATATATTCAAAGTGATTCTGAAGCTGAAAACGAAGAAAAATTACCATGGAAAAGTGTTCTTGACAAACGTCAAACTTGGGCTTTTGCTTTAGCTAAAGTTACAGATGCTGTTTGGTGGTTCTACCTTTTCTGGGGAGCAAAATTCTTAGCTGATACTTTTGGTGTTGATATTCATAATATTGCATTACCATTCTTTGTTATTTACATTTTAGCAGATGGTGGTAGTATTCTAGGAGGTTACCTTTCTGGTGCTTTCATTAAAAAAGGATGGGCTATAAATAAAGCTAGAAAAGTAACATTATTAATATGTGCTTTAATTATTTTACCAGTATGTTTTGTAGCTGTTACAGAAAGTAAATGGGTAGCCATTATACTTATAGGTGTTGCAGCAGCTGGTCATCAAGCTTGGTCTGCTAATATATTCACACTAGTATCTGATGTATTTCCTAAAAAAGCAACAGCTTCTGTTGTTGGTATTGGTGGAATGGTTGGTGCAGTTGCAGGTATTCTTGCAGATAAAGCATTAGGTTCTGTACTTGATACAGCTGGTAATTCAGGGTATTTCTGGGCATTCATGATTGCTGGTTCATGTTACCTTATTATACTTGGATTGGTACATTTATTAATGCCAAAAATGACACCTTTAGATGAAAATCTAAAACCTATTAAAGAGTAGTAATTAAGAGTCTTTAAAATAAAAATTAAAAAAAGAATTAAATTAATCTTAAATATTACAAGGTTAATTTAATTCTTTAACTATTACATAAAAATGAAAAAACTAAATAGAGTAAATGTTGGATTAGAAGAAAAGCTTCCAATCAAAATAGTGCAATTTGGGGAAGGTAATTTCTTAAGAGCCTTTATAGGTTATGCGTTTCAAGAATTAAATAAAGCAGCAGATTTTAATGCGGGAATAGCTGTTGTACAACCAATTGATAGAGGTTTAGTGAAAATGCTAAACGATCAAGATGGATTGTATACACTTTTTATGAAAGGTGTTAAAAAAGGGGAAGAAATTCAAAATATTGAATTAATTTCTAATATAGTTAAGGGCGTAGATCCTTATGCTAATTTTAATGATTATTTAAGTTTAGCAAAAGAAGAATCTTTAGAGTTTATAATCTCTAATACTACTGAAGCAGGAATTGCTTATGTAAGTTCAGATACTCCAGAAATGCAACCACCAAGTTCATTTCCAGCTAAATTAACAGTGCTTTTAAATGAAAGATTTAAGCATTTTAATGGTGATGCTTCTAAAGGTTTAACTATCATTCCTTGTGAGTTAATTAATCATAATTCTGAAACTTTAAAAGAAATTATTTTAAAGTATGCTGCAGATTGGAATTTAGGCGAAGACTTTAAAACTTGGTTGTTAGAGAGCAATGCTTTCCATAGTACATTGGTAGATAGAATTGTTCCAGGATATCCAAAAGATGAAATTGAAGCTTATAATGCACAATTAGATTATTCAGATAATTTAATAGTAGCTGCCGAAGCTTTCTTATTATGGGTTATTGAAGGAGGCGATGAATTAAAAGCAAAATTACCATTTAATAAAACAAGTTTAGATGTTAAGATTGTAGATGATATGCAACCTTATAGAACTAGAAAAGTGCGTATCTTAAATGGTGCACATACAGCAATGGTACCTTTTTCTATTCTTTATGGAAATAAAACTGTAAAACAATCTGTAGATAATGAATTTACAGGAGAGTTTATTAATAAAGCAGTTTTCAGCGAAATCATTGATACCCTAGATATGGATAGAGATGAATTAAACAGTTTTGCTGATGAGATTTTTGATCGTTTTAGAAATCCATTTATTATTCATAACTTATCGAGTATCGCTTTAAATACAGTTTCTAAATTTAAAGTTAGAGTATTACCAAGTTTATTAGGTTATGTAGATGTTAATGGTAAAATACCAACAAACTTAACATTCGCTTTAGCTTCTTTAATTCGTTTTTATAAAGGAACTTGGAATGGTGAAACTTTACCTGTTCAAGATAGCGAAGAAATTGTAGCTAACTTTGCTAAAATATGGGAGTCTAACGATTATGCTGAAATTGCGAGTAAGGTATTAAGTACTGAAGCGTATTGGGGTGAAGATTTAACCAAAGTTGAGAATTTAACAAATGCTATTGCCTTAGCTCTAGAAGAGATTGATGCTAATGGTATTGAAGAAGGTTTTGCTAATTATAGCAAAAAATACTAAGTTTTAGAAAATAACAAATTATTACAATGCAGAAAAAGATCATTAAAGTAAATTCTCCAGACAACGTTGCCGTTGCTTTGGTAAATTTAAATGCAGGCGATATTGTTTCTTTTGAAGGAGAAGATATTAAGATACTTTCTTATACAAAATCAAAACATAAAATAGCTTTACAAAAGTTTGAATCTGGAGATAGAATTATCATGTACAGTGTGCTTGTAGGTACAGCTAATGGAGTTATTGAAAAAGGAGATGTATTAACTACTGAAAACGTGAAACATCAAAGTGAAAAGGTTTTTGGTAAAACAGAATCATTTACTTGGGAAGCTCCTAATGTTGAGAAGTGGAAAGGAAGAACCTTTAATGGTTATCACAGAGAAGATGGACAAGTAGGAACAGAAAATGTATGGTTGTTTTTTCCTTTGGTTTTTTGTGAAAACAGAAATATTGAAATTTTAAAAGATATTTTTGAAAAAGAGCTTTTAAAAGAAAAAGAAACATCACAACAATTATTACTTCGTTCATTAATAAGTGGAGATTCAAAAGAAGCTATTGTTGAGAAAGAATCAGACAAAGTATTTAATAATATTGATGTAAAGTTTATTACACATCCAGGTGGTTGTGGAGCTATCAGGCAAGATGCTGAAAGTTTAGCAAAATTATTGGCTGGATATGTGCATAATCCAAATGTTGCTGGAGTAACAGTATTGAGTTTAGGTTGTCAAAACCTTCAGATAAGCGTTTTTCAAGATGCTCTTAATGCTATTAATCCAAACTTGAAAAAGCCAGTTCTTATTTATGAACAACAACAAATGGGAACAGTTGATGAAATGTTAACTGTGGTTGTAAAAGAATCTTTTGAAGCTATTAAAGAAGCTAATAAAGCAGAGCGTAAACCTGCACCATTATCTAAACTTAAAGTAGGTTTAGAATGTGGTGGATCTGATGGCTTTTCTGGTATTTCTGCCAACCCAACTTTAGGAGCGGTTTCAGATTTATTAGTAGGCTTAGGAGGTACAGCTGTTTTAGCTGAGTTCCCTGAATTATGTGGTGTTGAGCAAGAATTAGTAAATAGATGTGTAGATGATGCTGATGGTGAAAAGTTTTTAGAGTTAATGAAAGCTTATGAGAAATCTGTTGTAGATGCTGGTTCTGGGTTTGATATGAACCCTTCTCCAGGTAACATTAAAGACGGTTTAATTACTGATGCTATGAAATCTGCCGGTGCAGCTAAAAAAGGAGGTACTTCTCCAGTTGAAGCTGTTTTAGATTATGGTGAGTATATTACTAAACCAGGTTTAAATTTACTATGTACACCAGGTAATGATGTAGAGAGTACAACTGGTTTGGTTGGTTCTGGAGCAAACGTTGTTTTATTTACAACAGGTTTAGGAACACCAACAGGAAATCCAATTGCACCAATTATTAAAGTATCTTCAAACACAGAAATGGCGATTAAAATGTCAGATATAATTGATATTGAAACAGGAGCTGTTATCCGAGGAGAGAAAACCATTGATGAAATGGCTGAAGATATGTTAGAATTTATAATTAAAGTTGCTAGTGGTGATATTCAAACCAAAGCAAAACTATTAAATCAAAATGATTTTATTCCTTGGAGACGAGGCGTATCATTATAATGATATTTATTTAAAATGATTTGAAAAACCAAGCCTTAGTGCTTGGTTTTTTTATGAAGTATTTTTAATATATTTTTTGTTTGAAAGAGATTTATATTTGTATAGTGAAGATGTGTACGTTGTAATAACAAGGGTTTTTGAAATTAGTTTTGTATTATATTTAGTCGATGATGAATCACCACATTAGTAAAGAGAGAATCGATTATATTTTAAACTAAATGATATAAAAGTTATGATGAATACACTTAAATGTTTAATAATATTTGTTAGTCTAGTTTTTTTAGCTGGTTGTAGTAGTGATAACCCTAGTGAAGAAACTTCTAATAAAATTCTAATTAAATCCATTATAATTAATGGAAGTGATATTGATGATGGTAAGGCAAAACAATTATCACTTGTAATATTACCAAACAATGCATCAAATAAAGCTGTTACTTGGAGTGTTTCAGATGAAACTATAGCTACAATTTCATCAACAGGTATTTTATCACCCATTGATAATGGAAATATAACAGTTACAGTAATAGCCAGTGACGACTCTTCAACTACGGTTGAAAGAGCTTTTAAAATTTCAGGTGTAACTGGGCCACCTGTTTTAGTAAACAATATAACGATTACTGGAAGTGATATTACTGATGGTAGTGAACAACAATTAATGGTTGAAGTCTTACCTACTGAAGCAACAAACAAAGCTGTTACTTGGATCGTATCCGATCCTCTTGTTGCTGAAATATCAAGTACAGGATTACTAACTCCAAAAGATAATGGGTTGGTTACAGTTACTGCAACCGCTGTCGATGGAAGTGGAATAAGTGGTCAAAAATTAATAAATATTTCAGGTATAACACCTGTATATGCTACCATTTTAAAAGCTGAAAATATGTTGCTATGGCAACGTAGTAATGGAGGCTGGCCAAAAGAACCTTATAATGATTTTTCAGGTTATGAGAGAGAACAAACTTCTATTGAAATTTCAACTGCTAATAATACTAAAGACTATACAGATACAACAATTGATAATAATCATACTGTTGGTGAACTGAAGTTTTTATTAAGCGCTTATAATTCTACAAATAATCCTAACTATTTGGATGCTGCAATTAGAGCTATTGATTACCTTTTTGAAGCACAATATGATAATGGCGGTTGGCCTCAATATTATCCTTTAAAAACAAACTATAGTCGTCATATAACTTATAATGACAATGCTATGGGTAATGTTATGAATTTAATGAAGGACATTATTAATGGAGATAGTAATACAGATGTACTTGATGCATCTTATGTTGCTAAAGCTCAAACAGCGTTTGATAAAGGAATTCAAGTTATTTTAGACACTCAAGTTAAAATTAATGGTGTAAAAACAGCTTGGTGTGCACAACACGATGCTGTTACTTTAGCTCCAGTAAAAGCAAGGTCTTATGAATTGGCTTCTAATAGCGGATCTGAATCTGTAGGTGTGACTAGATTATTAATGGCTATAGAAAGCCCTTCTGCAGAAGTTATTGATGCTGTTAATAGTGCTATAGCTTGGTTTGAGTCTGTTAAGATCGTTGGTTATGCGTTACAAGATACTGGTAGTGATAAGGTTTTAGTAGAATCGACAGGTAATGTAATGTGGGGAAGGTTTTATACTTTAGATGATTATACGGGTAATGAATATGAATCATTGTTTAATACCTTTGAGCCAAATGAACCATTTTTTTGTAGTAGGGAGGGTGGCCCAAGAAAAACGATTGCCGAAATATCACATGAAAGAAGAAATGGGTATTCTTGGTATGGTAATTGGCCTAAAAATTTAATTAGTTCAGAGTATACTTCTTGGAAAACCAAACACGGTATTTAATAATAACTCTAAGAAAATTTCTTAAAAATTTTACTTGATTAAAAAAGGCTCCAAGAATTTAATTCTTGGAGCCTTTTTTAAGTTTTATTTAAACACTGTATTCAAAAAACTAACAGTGTGATTTAGTGTTGTTTCAAACCAAGGATGCATGAGCCAGAAAGAATGTGGACTTTCTGCAATGGTATGAGTTTCATTATAAATATTGTGTTTATTTAGAATAGTCAGCATATCATCACGTCCCGCATGAAAACGTGCTTGTGCGCTATTAATAAAAAGCGTAGGAGGGGTGTTTTTATTTACATATTCTAATGGAGATGCTTCCTTCCAATTTTTAAAATTTTCTTCTTTTTCACCATTAAGCCAAATTCCAGCCATAGATTGTTTACCAGGTTTTGATTCTGCAGCAGCTTCAGGATGAATAAAAGATACAATGCCATCTATATTCACTATAGCTTGAACTTCATCAGTAATTGATGCATCATAGCCATAAACAGATGAATTTGGTGTAACTCCAATCAATGTTGCTAATTGTGCGCCTGCTGAAGCTCCTAATATGGCTATTTTATCGGGGTTTATCTTATATTTTCTAGCATGTTTTCGCATCCATCTCATGGCATCTTTTAAATCGATAACGCCTGCTGGATACACAGCTTCAAAACCAAGTCTATATGAGACTGAGATAGCTACAAAACCATTATCAGCTAAATATTGAGCCATGATACGCTCATTTTCTTTACTGCCAACGAGCCAACCACCTCCATGAATTAATAAAACTGCTGGATATCTTTTTGAGTTTTTGTTTTTAGGTATATAAACATCTAGCCTTAACTTAGTACCATCTACTTTTTTATAAACAACATCTTCTTTGTAACAAATAGCTTTTGAAACCAAAGGTTCAATAGGGGAAATAAAAGGGTAATTTTTTTTTAATTTCTCATAGGTGTTTTCAATAGTATATGGTTTGTAATCTTCTTTTTTTACTTGTGAAAAAGTATTGCTAGTAATAGCAAACAATACGGTTAAGTATACTATGTTTTTTAAGACTTTCATTATTAATTTAGTATGACTGTTTTCTCAGATAGCCCTTTTGCTATTATAATTTGTTCTTTTTCGTTTGAAAAATTACTTTTATCTAACTGAATATTTTCACTTTTTTCTCCTAATATTTTAATTGGTAATTTACTTTCTTCAAAAGTTAAATTTGAAACTTTTACATTTTTACCATTATAAATAGTAAGTGCATGATCATTAGAAGCAATGACTTCAATGTTAGAGAGTGTTAATCCATCTACATCTATAGCTGTTATACCTTTTTTAGTTTCGAATACAGCATTTTCAAGCGATACATTTTTTAAACTCATTTCTGGTAACCCCATAAAAAATGCCGCCTTTTCAGAATTTGAAACTCTGATGTTTTTCATGAAAATATTTCTAAAAGAAGGTGTTTCTTCATTGACTTCAACTAAAATTTGATCTCGTTTTTCTTCTATAGATTTATCTCCCTCATCTAGCATTGGTGATTCGCCACCGTAAAATAAATTAAAACGAATAGCTTCTGCAGGAATCTTTGTCATGTTAATGTTTGAGATGTAAATGTTTTCTACTAAACCACCTCTTCCTCTAGTGCTTTTAAAACGTAAACCAACGTCGGTTCCTATAAATGTACAATTTGAAACATGTACATTATTAACACCTCCAGACATTTCACTACCTATAATAAAACCTCCATGGGCATGGTATACTGTGTTATTTTTTACAATAACATTTTGTGTAGGCATACTTAGTTTTCTGCCATCTTCATCTTTTCCAGATTTAAAACAAATGGCGTCGTCACCAACATCAAAAGTGTTATTATAAATTAATACATTTTTACAAGAATCTAGATCTAAACCATCACCATTTTGTGAATACCAAGGGTTTCTAATATCAAGATTTCTAATAATAATATCTTCACTTTTTAAAGGATGAATATTCCAAGCAGGGGAGTTTTGAAAAGTTGGGCCATCTAAGAGTATTCTTTTACTAGTAGAAATACTTATCATTACCGGTCTTAGAAAATCTTTTACTGATTCTAACTCAGCATCATTAATTAAATCTGGTACATTAAAACTGGAGCTGCTTTCATAGCCTTTTTTTGAGCTTTCAGTAGGGAACCATCTGTTTCCATCGGCTGATAAAGTGCCACCAGAATTAAGAAGTTTTTGCCATTGTTTAGTTGTCATTTTTCCTTTTTTAACAGGTCGCCATGCATCACCATTACCATCTATGATGCCGCTTCCTGTAATAGCAATATTTTCAACTTTAAAAGCATTGATTGGAGATATGCATCTAACAGTATGTAAGCCTTCAAAGCTTGTTTTTATAAGTTTATAATCATCAAAGTCTTTGCTAAATAGGATTAACGAACCATCTTCTAAATGAAGATTTACATTGCTTTTTAAAGTAATAGGTCCAGTAAGCCAAATACCTCTAGGAATTATAACTTTACCGCCACCTTTAATGTTTACATCATTTATAGCTTTAGAAAAAGCATCTGTGTTTTTAAAAAGACCACCACTTTTTGCTCCAAAATCTCTAATACTAACGGTGTAATCTGGAAAGCTTGTCGTTTTTACCTTTGGCATTTCAAATTCAACACCTTCATAAATATCAAGGTTATTAATCTCAACAACTTTCTGAGTTTCTTGTTGTTTACATGAAATGATTATTAATGATAAACAAAAAATTACTGCTAATTTATTCATAATGTATTATTTAGTGATTCTGAAATAATCTACATCAGCATATCCATACCGTTTAGCTTCTTTTGTACTAATACTGAATAAGCCAACTTTAGCACCTATCCATTTTCCGTTTGTAGCTTTAAACGGTTTACCTATATTTTTATATTTTTTTCCGTTTTCAGAATAGCTAAATTGGCACATAGCATCTGGCCCAACAACATTAACTTTAAAATATGCAGAATTGGTTTTTATACGCTCTTCGGCATTAGTTACTTCTTTTGCACCTTTAATGGCACCTATAGCTTCTGTTTGTTTAATAAAATAACCATTTTCATCAAGACTAATACTTAAGGTGGCATAATTCATACCCATAACGAGAAGTCCTGTCGTTTTTCCGTTGGTAGCATCTTCAGGGTGTAATGTTATTTTTGTAGCTGCTGTAAAGTTTGGAGCCGGAAATTTTTGAAGTAATAAATTTGGAACCATCCATAAGTTAACGGCATCTTCTGGAGGAATGATAGAGAACAGTCTTAAATAATCCTTATTAGGAAATTTAACATGCCATAAAATATTTGAATTTGCATGCCATTGCCATTGAAGTCCAATATCTTGTCCGTCAAAATTATCAGTTTCAACAGGAGTTTCTATAGGGTAGGTTTTGCCAACGTTTGGTTTTTTATGCGAAGTAACAGGTTCGCCAATTCCATTGCCATCAAAATCTTTACCCATAACTGGCCAATCATTTTTCCAAGACATAGGTTGTAAATAAACTATACGTCCGTAAGCACCAACATCTTGAAAATGATAAAACCAAGATTCTCCATTTGGCGTATCGACCCAAGCACCTTGATGTGGACCGTTAATTGCTGTGCTTCCTTGTTCTAAAACTACTTTTTCTTCATAAGGACCGTAAACATTTTTTGAACGTAAAATGAGTTGCCACCCTGTTGAAACACCTCCTGCCGGAGCAAAAATGTAGTAGTATCCATTACGTTTGTAAAACTTAGTGCCTTCAACAGTGGTATGATTATCATGACCATCAAACACATGTACACCTTCATCTAAAACTTTAGTGCCTTCAGCATTCATTTTATTTACTGTTAGAATGCTTTTTACACCAGCTCTACTACCTGCATAAGCATGCGAAAGATAAACGTCTCCATTATCATCCCATAAAGGGCTAGGATCTATAAGTCCTTTACCTTCCATAACTAGCACTGGTTCGTCCCATCTTCCATAAGGGTCTTTAGTTTTTACCATGTAAATACCAAAATCTGGATCGCCCCAATAAATATAAAGTTCGTTATTATGGTATCGAATACTTGGTGCCCAAATACCGTTTCCGTGTTGTGGAACTTTGAAGGTGTCGTATGGTACTTGTTGTTTTACGGCATAGTTTATTAATTTCCAGTTTACCATATCTTTAGAATGTAAAACTGGTAATCCTGGAGCCGAATTAAAGCTAGAAGATGTCATGTAATAATCATCGCCAACTCTTACAACATCTGGGTCTGAATAATCAGAATATATTATAGGGTTTTTGTAAGTTCCGTCTCCATTATCGGCTACCCAAACTTCAGATACATAAGGTTTGTTTTGTGCAAATAATAGAGTCGTACTAATTAGGGTTAATAAAAATGAATATAGTTTCATCTGCTATGTTTTTATTTAGAGATTATTTATTTTATACCTACAGTAATAATGTAACCGAGAATATTTTGCATTTTTAACAACATACTAAATACTTTTGATAACAAACTATTACAATCTTCCTATATAAAACTTCACCTCTCTCGATAGCTATCGGGAGAGGTGAAGTCTAAATTAATATTGGTTAAATTTATCTATTTAACTCTAAAGCAGCCAAAATAAATGGACCTGTACCATGTAAATTGTTTACTCTTTTTGCTTCACCAATATAATACTCAAAAGAACCATCTCTATAAGGATTTCCACCTAAACCTGCTCCTTTACAAGTTTGAGTAAGATGAATTTCTCCATCTTCGTCTACTTTAACCAATTCTTTTATAAGTCCATCAAATGCTTTGTTAGCAGCTCCTTTAAAGCTTTCTGGTAGGTAACCCTTGTTAACACCTTTTGCAAATGCATAAGCGAACATTGCAGTTCCTGATGATTCTAAATAATTACCTTCTCTATCAGCTAGATCTGGAATTTGATACCAAATACCTGTTGAGTCTTGTACTTTTACTAAAGCTGTTGACAAATCGTTTAAATAACCTATTAAATTATCTCTTTTAGGGTGATCTTCAGGAAGGTAATCTAATACATCAACTAATGCCATAACATACCAACCTAATGAACGTGACCAAAAGTTTGGAGATTTACCAGTTACTTTATCTGCCCAACCCATTTTCTTGCTTTCATCCCAAGCATGATATAATAAGCCTGTTTTTTCGTCTAATGTTTGTTTGTAGCTTAGGTCAAATTGGTGCACTACATCATCAAAGTTTTTACCATCTTCATATTCTGAAATGTATCTCGCATAAAATGGTTGTCCCATATATAATCCATCTAACCACATTTGATTTGGATATATTTTCTTATGCCACAAACCTTTAGATTTAGTTCTTGGATGACTGTCTAATTGTTTTCTTAATGTTTTAATAGCTGTTAAATATCTTTCGTCTTTTGTTTTTTCATATAAGAAGAAAAGAATTTTACCTGCATTAATATTATCAATGTTATACTTTTCCATTTTATAACCATGAATAGTACCAGTGCTATCAATTAAATCGTCAGCATATCCTTTTTCATATTCAAAATATTTTTCATTCCCAGTTTTTTGATACAGTTTTTCAAAAGATAAGCCTAATAAGCCATGCTTGTAATTCCAGTTTATTCTAGCATGATTATCTACAGCACTTGCTTTAGGAAAGCGTTTCATAATAGATAATGCCATACGTTCCGACCACTTTAAGTTTTCTGGAACCGCTTTTTCTACTGTTGTAGTTTTTTCTGCGACTTCTTTTTTTGTTTCCTTGCAAGAGGTTAAAGATAAACCTACAGCGATTGTAAAAAGTGCGATGTATTTAGTTGTAGTTTTCATTTTTACTAATTTATTGTATTCGTTTTTTCTAGGGATTCTAATTTTTTGTTTAAGTCAGCAATAAAAGCTTCTTCGGTTTTTATTCCATTAGGTTCTTGTTCCCAAGCTCCTAAAAAGTAATATGTTAAAGCCTTAGTAGAAGGTTTAAAAACAACTAAGTTGTCATCAATACCTTCTTTTTGTTCTGCTACTTCATCAAGTTTATAAAACAATGCCATTCCTAAATTATCTGGAGGGCTTGTTACTGTCTGTATACCATAAGTTGCAATATATGCCCATTTTTCACCTTCCTTTTTTTGAAGCGCTAAACCGTGTTTTACAATACCGGTACATAATCCTGTAATTTCTTTAGAAGGTGTTAATTCTGCTTTGGTAAACCTGTCTTGCGGATAAATAGTAAGTTTTGATTTTAAATCGATGCTTTCATTACCAGATTCCCATCCTGTGTATTCTATATTTACAGAAGCACTACTTTCTGAGTTTTCAACACTAGCAAACGTGTTTTTTACTTTTTGAAAATGTACAACAGTATCGGCAACAATGCGTCCGTAACCACCAATTCCCATTGATTTTCCTGCTTTTAATATATCTTGTCCCCAAGGCGCATCTTCATGATACGAATCAAATCCATCTTGACCAACAAATGGTAGCACTAACGAATCTACTTTCTTTCCATATATATCAATAGCATTTCTCCAATCTAAATATAAACGATATCCTATTTTGCTATTTTCCCAACCTGGACCTTCGTAACGGATGTACCAAGAATGATCGGTGTGTTCAGCAGGTACTTGAAGTTCGTTTACATTTTTGAAGGTACCGTCAATATATTCTTTATGCCCTCTTGAACCATCAACCCATTTGCCTCCTTCTGCAATAGAAATTTCAGCATAACTTTTAGAAGTTATTTGTGTTTCTGCTACATTATTGGTTGTTTCTGAAGTAGCATCAGATTTTTTTTCTTTACAAGAAAAAAGACTTAAAAATACAATTGATATAATTGCTAAGTTTTTCATGATATAATTTTACTTATGGTTTAGTATTGTTTTCCGTTTATAGTGGTGTTTTTAAATACAATAGGTTCTGAGTTTTCAACAGATAAAGGTGTTTTAGCGCCTTTAATAGTAACGTTTGTTAATGTTACGTTTTTAACAAGGCTTTGTTCTCTTCCTTTTATTAAAATACCATATTTACCACTGTTCTCCACTTGAATATCTTCTAAATGAATATTTTTAATGGAAGGAATAAATTCACCTTCTTGATTGGCATAAATACCGTAATGTGTATTAATTCTTAAAAGCGCTTCTTTTACTTGTCCTACTTGAATATTTTTAACATAAACATTTTCAACAAAACCACCTCTTAGTGTATTTGTTTTTATACGAATGGCTCTATCTAGTTCTGGACTGTCCATTTTACAATTTCTTGCATATACATTTCTAACACCTGCCGAAATCTCACTTCCTAAAACAACACCTCCATGGCCATCTTTCATATCGCAATTCTCAATTACAATATTTTCACTAGGAATATTTACGCGTCTACCATCTTCATTTCTTCCTGCTTTAATTGCTATACAATCATCACCAGTATTAAAAACACAATTGGTTATGTGTACATTTTTACAATACTCAGGATCACAACCATCATTATTTGGTCCGTGACTATTTACGGTAACACCATCAATTCTAACATAATTACTTTTTAATGGATGTATTACCCAAAAAGGAGCGTTTGTAATAGTAACTCCTTGTAATAATACATTCTCACATTCAAAAGGCTCAAAAAATGTTGGACGTAGTTGATATCCATCTCCAAAAAGACGCTCAGAAATAGGAGTTCCTTGTTCGTTCATAACACGTAATCTAGGTAAATTAATAGAATCATGTTGTTTAACAGCACCTTCTACCCATCCGTAAGAATCTTTTCCACACCATGGCCACCAGTTTGTATTGCTAGCTTGTCCGTTTAAAGTTCCTTTTCCTGTTACGGCTATGTTATTTTGTTTATAAGCACGAATAAGCGGGGAGTAGTTCATTAACTCAACACCTTCATAAGATGTATGAACAATTGGTAAGTAATCTTTATGATTTGTTGAAAAAAGGACATTTGCTCCTTCTTCAAGATGAAGATTTACATTGCTTTTTAAAACGATAGGACCTGTTACAAAATTACCAGAAGGAATAATTACTTTTCCTCCACCAGCTTCATTACATGCTGTAATAGCTTTTGATATAGCTTCTGTATTACTTGTTTTTCCATCAGAAACAGCTCCAAAATCGGTGATGTTAAAAGTTTTGTCTGGAAATTCTAATTTTTTTATTTCGCTAATAATTTTATCAGCAGCAGCAAAGGCATCAATTTCTGTAACTTTTTCTTCTTTTACTTTTTGTTTACAAGAGTTTAAAGAGACTGCAAAAATTGCAAGACAGAATAATAAATTTAGTGTTTTTTTTGTGTTTAGTTTCATTGATTTTAGTTTGATTACAATCGATTGTACTAAGGTAAGAAAGTTGAAATACTTGGCATAACTTTCTTTTAAAATATTTGTAATTTCAATAAAAATTGACTGTTTTTTTAGCAAAACTATAATTTGGGCACCCAATTATCGTCTCCTTTTAAGACTTTGCCTAACGTATATTTTTTGCTTTTTCTTTCAGATAATTTTTTAGACCATTTTACACGTTTGTTTGAAGCACCAGGACCTGAAGAATTATATTCTGCATAAAAAGCACTTCTTTCTGCTTTAGGTTTGTTCCAATTATGCCAACCTTCTGGCTTTATTTGTTTGTCCATAAAACAGTTTATAAAAACAGTTTGTGCATAATCGCGCCATGGTCTGCCTAAATAAAATGTGTTTTCTAAAGCACTTCCTGTTAATTTACAGTTGTTAAAAACCATACCATAAGGCGTGTTTTTATTTGTTGAAGCTGCGGTAATATAGCCTTTGTTTTTACAGAAAATTTCACAGTTTTCAAAATAGCCTGTGGACCATCCGAAAATAAAATCGACAGTGCCTTCTATATAACAGTCTTTATAATATTGTCTGCTTTGGTTTCCGTGAAGGTAAAGTGTATCTTGATTTCCTAAGAATTTGCAGTTTTGAAATATAACTCTATCTCCATCAACACGTACTGCAACTGCTTGACCAATTGGCCCTGCACTGTTTTCAAAAGTGATGTTTTTAGCTTTGAAATCATTTCCAAATACATAGAAAGAAGTAGAACCCGTTGTACCTACTTCTTCTCCAAAGGTATTATGTTTCTGTGCGAAATCGTCATAGGTTAAAATAGTTTTATCTTTATCTTCTCCTACAAAAGTGACATTGGTTTTTGAAGTTGGTAAAATTAATTTTTCTTTATAAATACCATTTTTAATATAGATTTTAGTTTCATTTTTTCTAAAATCTGGAACACTATTTATAGCTTCCTGAACCTTTGTAAAGTCACCTGTTCCATTTGAAGCTACAACAAAGTCATAGTTAATGCCTTCAATTATTCTTTTTTTTTTAGCCGAACTATTAACTAAAGAATGGCTATAAATTTCAATATTTGTATAGTTTTTGTCTAAGGTGTTTAAATGAGAATCTTTAGCATTAGGGTTTAAGTTGTTGTCTAGCTCCCATTCATTAGGTATGCCATCTTTATCTGAATCTAATGAACTTTGTTCTGATTTTAAAATTGGCCATCCTCCAACATTTTCTTGAGAATCTATAATACCATTTTTATAATTTACACTTCCTTCTTTTGTGTTATGAACTATTCTAGCATCAACAGCATCTCTTTGTTTGCTAGCACCAGCTTCTTTTAAAACACTATCGTATGCTTCAATAGAACTTTGCGTTGTAATATTATCAGCAATATTAATTTCAGTATCTAATTTAGCTTCTAGCGGATTATCACATTGAACACCACCATTCCAATTATTTTTTGAAATATCTTCATAGCCATTAACAAAATTTCCATCTACATAAAACTGTCCGTAAGGTTCTGAAGGACTTACTATTCTATCTAGTTTCGATGATGTTGTTGCTGGTCCTGATTTAAAATAATTATTCACTAAATTGTATGTGCCTTTTTCGCCACCATAAATATTATTTGCTCCCCAGTTATAAATGACATTATTTCTGAAATCTACAAATTCGTTTTCAGAATTTTCAGTAGTAGATGATCCGCTAAATCTAGGGTTTCTACTATTATTACTAACAATTAAGTTATGATGAAAGGATGCTTGTATGCCTCCCCAAATGCCACCATAACCATGTGATCCTTTTTTATGAACGGAGTTGTTTAAAGCTTCTGAAATAATGCAATATTGTAGTGTGAAATCTTTGTTGTTGTAAAAAGAAGCATTTTCATCTGTTCCCCAACTTATGGAACAATGATCTATAATTACATTTTTTGTGTTATTACAACCTAAAGCATCACCTTCATATTTATTTAAATCTCCCATTCTAAACCTTAAATAGCGAACAATAACGTTATCTGCTTTTATAGTAAAAGAATAGCCTTTTAGTGTAATACCATCACCAGGAGCTGTTTGCCCTAGAATTGTTAAATTTCCCTTTCCTTTATTAACGTCTAATTTAGATTTTAAATCTATGGTTCCTGAAACAGCAAAAACAATGGTTCTAGCTCCTTTTTTTTGGATGCCCTTTCTAAAACTTCCTTCGCCTTCATCATTTAAATTGGTTACTGTATAAATAATGCCTCCGCGTCCACCAGTTGCATGTTGTCCAAAACCTTCAGCCCCTGGAAATGCTAGTTGTTGTGAGTAACTAGAACTAAATAGTAATATGTTTATTGTAATTATTATATGAAGTTTTTTGAACATAATGACAAGATGTTTATCGTTCGATTTGTATATTAATGAAAAGTGTGATTTATATATAATTAAAATGGATATCTAACAAAGTAATCACTTTTTAGATATCCATTTTAGTATATTCTAATTTATTAGTTTTTTTATTCTTCTACTCTCCATCTAGGATCTCCGTAATAAAATCTTCCAGAGAAGCTAGCGTCTTTAAAGTTGAAATCGTTGTTTTCTGCATCAACCCATAAGTCTGCTTGCGAAACATTTGCATTTCCAACTATAACACCAGGGATAGGATCTTTAGGTTCTCCTGTAACGGCGTCTGCATACCAATTAAAATCTGAAACAGTAAAAGTATTTGATACACTGATAAGTGTATTTTCAAGACCATCAAGACCTCTAATAGATGTTGTTCCATCTTCGGCTTTATCCCAGCCAAGACCTATAATTGTGTTCGTTATTGTTACACCATTTGTAATGTTATCTTGGTCTGTTTGTCTCCATCGTAACATTTGACGCCCTTTACTAGCCTCATTTATATTTGCAAGTGTACAATCTTCAATTATAAGTGATTCTGAATCATTTCTAGAAGCTAAGAAGTATATCGTATGATTAAATGTGCTTTTAGTTAATTTAATGTTGTTTAAAAAGCTACCACTTTTATCTTGTGTAAATACTCCATAAGAACCAATACTGTCTACAATTGAATTGTTAATAATGTAGTTGTTTAAAGTAACCCCATCTGTTTTAATTCTACCTACACCTCTAAAATTAGTGATATAACAATTATCAAAGCTTAACTCATTAAGAGTTCCTGGGTTACTAGCATTTATTACATATTTCCCATTCCAATCGGTTCCTCTACATTCTAAATCAATAAATCGTAAATGGTCTATGTTCGCATTAGGAGTTAAATCAAAGTTTCCAGCAAATAAAAGTCTAGCTTTTTGAGCTCCAAAACCATAGGCACTTCTAATAGTAATAGATTTGTCAATATCTCCACTAGGACCATCATAGAAAACACCTCTTTTTACAAGAATAATATCTCCGTCTGCAGCTGTTGCAACAGCATTAATTACTGCAGCAGGATCTTCATTATCAGTTAAGTCAATAACACCTGGAGTTGTTGGGTCAAGATCTGGAGTTTTTGTTGTATAGTCAACCCATCCTCTAATTTCAGAACCACTATATATGGCTATTTGATATTTTGTTTCAGGTTCTAAACCATAAACAAAAGATTCTCCTAATTCACGTTGTTCATCAGTAACTATTACTTCTTCAAGTAAAGGTGTTTCTAGTCTTAAGTCATTAGGAGCAAAAACTTTTACACTTGTAACAGGTTCACCAGAGCCTTCAGTTGCCCAAGAAACTCTTGCAGCAACATCAGTTACATCATATCCTAATTTACTAGGAATGTTTAATATACTTGGGAAAACTTCGGTTTTTACATTACCTAAATCAGAAACTTTACTATCGTATTGAGCATCTGCTGCTTGAGCACTAGCTCTTACTTGATATCTTATATTCCAAAATAATTCTTCACCAGCATTATTTTTATCAATTCTAACATAACTAGTGTCAGATTTTATAGTGTAGTCAATTGTTTTAAAAGTATCTCTACTTACTTCTAATGTGTAACCAATGGCGTCTTTAAAACTACCCATATTGGCAATAATTGCATTGCCTTCTACAAATAATTTTTCATTAAGTACCGGGCTAAACAAACGTGTTTTTTCAAATATTTGTTCGTCGTCATTATCGCAGGCGTTAAATAAAATAACGCTTAAACACAAAAATAAAAGTGTTTTTATACTTGAAGTATGATTTATGTTTTTCATCTGTTTTTTTATTTTATTGATTAAAGCCATAACCATCATTTTGTAAAGCACCTTGGCTTTCTATAATAACAGTATTAGGTATTGGGAAAATGTATCTTGCAACTCCTGGTTGTGGACCATCATAATAATTTTTCCAATCATTTAAAATCCATTCGTGATATGCACCGTCATCTAATAGTGCAGATGTAAAGTTAGCTTCATTCCATGTGTCATCTGGAGCAGCAAGTATTCTTGTGTCTGGGTTAGCAATAATAAAGTTACCACTATCATCTAATTTCCAATACATTTTAATTGGAGCTGTACCAGTATTAGCAATTGCGTCATCTGCTAATTGTTTTAAAGCTTCAACAGTTTCTTTCATCTTGTCAGAATAAATACCCCAACGAATTAATTCGTATTTACGTATCATTTCTCCACCGAACTCCCATGCACGTTCATCTACAATAGCATCAAAGAATGCTTCTTTAGAAGAAGAAACACTTGCTATATAGGTGTCTACAGGAGTGTCAAAAGCTCTTTGGCGAACTCTTTTAAGTTTTTCTTGCGCATCAGCTGTAGGACCGTTTAGTTCGTTTTCAGCTTCAGCATACATTAAAAGGATATCTGAATAACGCATCATAGGCCAGTTAATACCTGTTCCTTTAGAAGATTCTTTTCCTAGAGGTGTTGGTGTAAAATGTCTACTCCATTTACCTTGAGAAATACCGTTGTTATCGATAAACTGAGGATTCCCTTCTGTGTTTATTTCATATAGTCCACAAGTAACATCTCTTCTCTTATCTTCAGAGTCAAAAGATAAATAATAGGTTTCTGGCATATCCATATAGTTACCTCCACCACCATATTGGTGCGTTGCTCCTACTTCTTCTACGTCTATTCCTATATTCCAACCCACATCACCTTCACCTGAAGCGTAAGGAACTTCAAAAAGAATATCGCTATTGCTATAGTTTCCTACAATATATTTACATTGATTCATGAAAATTTGTCTAAAATCAGTAGGCAGTGTTCTGTCTTTTAAATCTATTAGTTTTTTAGTATACGTTTTAGCTATTTCGTAGTATTCTAAATAATCACTATCTCTAACCATAGTTAGATTTGGTTTTAAATAATAACCACCTCTTTGTAACGCTAAACGGGCTATCATACCTAAAGTATAATCGCGATTAATTTGTTCAATACCATAGTCAACCTCATCTGCCCAAAGCATGTTTGCTTCAACATTTATTAAAGCTTGAATTTCATTAGAAAGAATTTCATTTCTATTTGTTTTAGATAAAAAGAAATTAGATTCTGGTGTTGTAGGTTCAGTAGGATAAGGAACATCTCCAAAATAATAAATTAGCATACTGTACCAATAGGCTCTCATTGTATGCGCTTCTCCTAATAACTGATTGTAAACAGCAGCATTTTCTCCTTCTAAATTCCCACTATTAATTATTCCAGAAATAGCATTATTACTATTATTAATAGCTTGGTAAGCAGAAGTCCACATTTTAATTAAATCTGTATTATTTGCAGTAGCATCTAAATTCCAAATTGGACGTCTTCCTCCACTTTGACCTTCCCATCCATTTTGATGTTCAATATCTGTATTACCTGTAAAGTTATTAGAAAGCCTTGATCTAAATCCATCTCCATCTGAGAAAGACACATAAATAGCATTCACAGCTTTTCTAGCATCATCAATATTTGAGTAAATAGAGTTTCTATCTGTTGTTGATATTGATTCAGGTTGTAAAAAATCTTTACTACACGACACTATTAATGTCATGCTTATTATTCCTAATATATATTTTAATTTCATGTCAATTAATTTTATTGTTATAATTAAAATGTTGCATTTAACCCAAAAGTGAATGAACGAGATCTAGGATAAGCAGAAAAGTCTAAACCAGGAGTAAGTGCACTTTTTGCAGTACTTACTTCAGGATCAAAACCAGAATATTTTGTCCATATGTGTAAGTTTCTTCCAGAAGCATAAATTCTAAATTTAGATAAGCCTAATTTAGAGATTATATTTTCAGGTAAACTATAGCCTAGAGTTACATTGTTTAGTCTTAAAAAAGACCCATCTTCAATATTATTTGAATGTTGTACTATTCTAGTTGAAGAAAAACTTGTATGAGACCATGTGTTTTTTCCTTGATTTAATTCTGCCAATTGTGCTAAATCTGTAACCACACCTCCTGCAGTTCCAGTATAACTACCATCAATATCAATATAAGTAAATCTGTTATCAGAAGACATTGAAGTTAACATATTCCCATAACCACCTTTTATTCTATATAATTGGTTGTATTCTAATTTACCAACATTATAAACATCGTTACCAACTTGAAAGTTTAAAAAAGTTGATAAGTCAAAATTCTTATAACGTGCATTAAAACCAAAACCACCTTGAAAATCGGGTAAAGCATTACCAATTAGTTGTCTGTCATTTTCAGAATCAATTTCACCATCTCCATTAAGGTCTTTCACTTTAAGCAAGCCAGGTCTTACATCTTCAATAGAGGAAAGAGGCGTTGTTATTCCTTCTTTTAAAATGTATGTATTTGTTGCTTCGTCATAACTTTCAAAATCATCTGTGGTATAGTAACCATCTGTAACATATCCTATGATATCTCCAATTGGTCCTCCTAAATTAAAAGAGTAGTCTTGATTATTATCTAAAGTACTATCCCATCCAGAGCTTAAATTTAACCCAGGAACTCCTTCATTTAAACTTCTTATACTTAATTTGTTTACACCAATATTAAAATTAGCAGATAAGGTGAAGTCTTTTTTATCAACAATATATCCTGTTATTCCAAGATCAACACCTTCGTTTCTTGTGCTTCCTATATTGTCCCATTGACTATTAAATCCAGAGTTTTTAGGTAACTCAACCAAATAAAGTAAGTCTCTTGTAATACTATTGTAATAATCTACACTTCCATATATACGTTTATTAAACAAAGAGAAATCTAAACCAATATTACTTGTAGAAGTAGTTTCCCATTTTAAATCTGGATTATATAAAAGCCCTTCTTTTAACGTTCTATAGTAGATGTTTGAAGTGTTTCCAAAACCAGGACCATCATTAGCACTAGAAGTATAAAGGTCTTGACTTAATCCTTGAGGAATATTATCATTACCAGCTTCTCCATATGTGATTCTAAATTTTAATTCATTTATTATTTCAGAGTCTTTTAAAAAGCCTTCTTCATTCATTTTCCAAGCAAATGCTAATGCTGGAAAAATACCCAATTGGTTTTTTCCTTGGAATTTACTTGATTTATCACCTCTACCTGTTATAGTAAAAATATATTTGTTTAATAATTGAAAGTCGAATCTAGTAAACAGAGACGATCTATTAAAATCTATGGCTTCGTTGGTGTAAAAATTGTCTGAAGAAATTTGACCTAGTTGCATATTTGCAAATAATTCTTCGGGCGTAATACTTGTTCTGTATCTTGTTCCTTGTACAAAATCTTCATCTCCACCATTAGACGAAACTTCCTGACCTAAAAGTAAATCAATTTTATAATCATTAAACTCTTTTTTGTAGTTTAAAGTATTAACTAACCTGTAAGAATCTGTGTTTTTTGTTGTCTTTCTACCAAAAGGTAAACCACCTTCAAAACTTGCAGCACTAGTTTCTGGTCCATAATATCTTAAGGTCTTTTTGTTTTTACTGGAAGTGTTAAATGCCGTTTTAAAAACTAATCCTTCAACAATATCCCAGTTTAAGCCTACATTTAATACGTATTGATTTTGTGTTTCTTCACGCCAATCTTGATCAAGTAAGTCGTAAGGCGTTCTAAAATCGGAAAGAAAGTCTTCAAAATCTCCACCAGAGTTATTACCTGGGTCTATATCTAATTCATCAGAGATGCCATTTACCGGTCTTGTTTGTATAAGGTTTTTAATTCTAAGCGTAGAAGATTTATTGCCATCTGCACCAGAAGTACCAGCACCTCCTTTTGTAGAATTTGTGATTCTAGCTCCAGCTGTAAGATTAAGTTTGTCGGATATTTTTTGATTTAATTTAAAATTAACAGTTGTTCTCTCGTAAGTAGAACCTTCTATTAATCCTTCATCATCATTATGAGTAACACTTAAGTTTACTTTGGTTAAGTCTGTTCCTCCATTTATAGATATATTATGGAATTGTGACATTCTAGTATTACCAAGTATTTCATCTTGCCAATCGGTAGCTTGTTTTTGCTTGTAAATGTCTAAATCGTTATAATTTCCAAAATATTTTTCAAAATTTTCTATATCAGTACCTCCATCTTGCATAGCAGCAAACTCATAATTTGCTAATACAAATTCATAAGGGTCTAATACATCAAGTTTTCTATTTTTAGGAAATGTATTAATTTGAAAGTAGTTATTATAAGATACAGCTATTTTACCAGAAACAGGCGATTTAGTTGTTACAATAATAACACCGTTAGCACCTCTAGCTCCATAAACGGCAGTAGCAGATGCATCTTTTAAAACGGTTATGGAAGCAATATCTGTAGAAGGAACATCACTAAGTCCATCAACAATAAAGCCATCTACCACAATAAGGGGATCGTTTGATTGATTAATAGAACCACCACCTCTAATTCTAATAGATGCTTCAGCACCAGGTTCCCCATCAGAAGTGGTAATGTTTACACCCGATAATCTTCCTGATAAAGCTTCAGCTGCATTAGTAACAGGTATTTTAGCTAGTTCTTTACTGTTTATCCCAACAGTTGCACCAGTCATATCTGTTTTTTTAACCTTACCGTAACCGTAATCTATAATTACAATTTCATCTAGTTGGCTAACATCCGTTTCTAAAGTAATATTAATATTAGTTTGATTATTTACTGGAACTTCTTGTGTTTTATAGCCAATATAAGAAAATACCAAAGTAGCATTCGTGTCTACATTATTAAGCGTGAAGTTACCATCGAAATCTGTAGAAGCTCCATTGGATGTTCCTTTAACAATAACAGTTACACCAGGAAGCGGGCCTCCCAGCTCTCCTCCATCTGTTACCACACCTGTAATAGTACTTTGTTGCTTAGCCTTAACTTTAGTAATAACAATTTTGTTGTTTTCTGTTAAATCAAAATTGAAATTTCCATTAGAAAGGCTTTCTTTTATTAGTTTATTCGCATTAATTGTTCCTTTCTTAATTAAGACTTTGTCTGCGCCTTTAAAAAGGTCCTCTTGATAAATAAATGTGTAGTTTGTTTGACTTCTTAGTAAGTCGAAAATTTCATCTATAGTTACTGTCTTATCTTTTTCAATTAAAATGTTAGTGTTCTGAGAGAAAATATCTCCAGAAGAAAAACTAAAAACTGTTGTGCAAAATAAGAGTATAAAAATCCTCATAATAGTTTGTAGTATTTTTTTCTTAAAACGAAAAAAAGGGTTAATAAATTTAATTTCCATAAATTTGTTTGTTAATTGATTACGTATTTAGTTAGCTAATTAATTAATGATTATTAAAAAGGGGATATGCTCGTTACTGTCCAAGGTATTAGTTCTATTCCCTTTATTTTAGTATTATAGTTTTCTCTGTTATTTCATATGCCTGTATAAAGTTTGTGTTCTTAATTGTTTCTAATATTTCTTCTATATCATCATTTTTACTTAGTACGCCATTAAATTTTACGTTTTCAAGTTGCCTATTGGTAAATATAACATCTACATCATACCATCGAGACATAACTTTCATAATTTCTTTTAATGATTTGCTTTTAAAACTAAACAACCCTTTTTTCCATGAGGTTTCGCTATATGCATCTATTGCGCTAATAGTAATATCTTTATTTTTAAGACTTAATTTAGATTGTTGATTTGGTTTTAGGTTGTGTTTAAATGAAGCAGTACTTACACTTACTTTTCCTTCTACCAGAGTAGTATATATGTCTTCGCCTTTATAAGCTTTAATATTAAATTCTGTACCTAAGACTTCTATTTCTTGATTTTGGTTTAGTACTTTAAATTTTGAACCTTTATGATCTGTACTAGGAGAAACATCAAAATAGGCTTCGCCATAAATAAGTTCTACTTCTCGTGTGGCTCCATCAATAAATGCAACAGGGTATTTTAACTGAGATTCAGAATTTAACCAAACTTCTGTTCCGTCAGATAATTTAACATGAAACTGTCCGCCCCTAGGAATGGTTAAGTAATTGTATGTTATTTTAGTGTTAGCATTACTCTTGTCATTGTATACTAATTTCTTACCATTACTTTTTGCTTTGTCATTTATAAATATTTTGTCCTCATCTAATACGACTACATCACCATCTTCAAGAGTTAAAGTAGCTTTGTCTTTTCCTGTTTCAATATTATTTGTAACTATTGGTACAACTTTTTCTATTTGAATATTATTATTTGACTCATTGAATATTTTATCTCCTAAAAAACAGGTAGTTGTTATTGCTCCAATAACTATTGCAGCAGCATACTTAAATATCGTTTGCGTTTTTAATCTGTAAACTATTGATTTTTGTTTTTTAATTCTTAATAATAATTTTTCAATAGTTCTTTTTGTGTCAGGATTATTTATGCCGTAGTTTATTGCATAATGAGTTTGCACATAATCTTTAAATATTTTTTCATTTGCGGGCTTTTTAATCCATTCAGAAAGTGTGTCTAAATCGCTAGCAGTAGCAGACTTAGTTATATATTTTACTATAAGTTTTTCAATTCTTTGGTTCATAGTTTTGTGGAGTTCACATTAATCATAACAAAGCTAAATTAAAGAACCCTTGTTTTTTCAATGCTTTTTTTCCTTTTTGTTGTTTTTTTTTATAATATTTGAAGACAATAAAATTCTTCAATATTGTCTACCAAATATAAAGATAATACAATTCTTATTACGCATCTTAAAAAGGGAGATGAATGTGCCTATGCCTATTTAATAAATACTTATAATAGACCACTATTTGTTTATGTATTAAGTTTAACTAATGACCATGATCAATCTGAAGATATTGTTCAGAATGTTTTTTTTAAAGTATGGCTTTCTAGAAAAAAATTGAACATAAATTATTCTATAAAAAGTTTTTTATACAAGGCTGCTTATAACGAGTTTATCAACCAGTATCATAAAAACAGGGCTATTTCTAATTTAGAAAAAGTATATATGGATGCTCTTGAAGAAGCTGTTGATGATAAAAATTCAGAATTGCTTGAAAGAAAAATAGCAATAGTTAATAAAGGTATCAAGCAATTGCCTAAAAAATGTAAAGAAACCTTCTTGTTAAGCAAGAAAGAAGGTCTTACGAATATTGAAATTGCAGATCATTTAGGCGTTTCTATAAAAACGGTAGAAGGACACCTTACTAAAGCATACAATTTATTACGTAAAAAAGTAGGCGATCAGTTAAAAGAGATTCTATTTTTACTATTCGGAATGCCAAATAAAATAATACTTAATTAACATAAAAGCATTTTTATTTTGGTGATTATTTTCTATGTTAATTTTTATTATTGTAATCGATTACAATAATAAATTATTTACTTTTGACTGTTTTATAAAATTGACCATCGTTTAAAAAACAACATTGTCTTGTAATTAAAGTATTAATATTATCCGTTAAATTAAGACTACGACTGTTTAATAATAGAAAAAAGAGCTTAATTATTTAAATCTACAATTGTTATTTTTTATTAAAAACCTGAATGATTAAGCCACTAAAAATTTACTCTAAAAACAACTTTTAACATGTTATTTAAAAAATTAATTTTTGTAATACTGCTATCTATTACAAGTAGTTATGCTCAAAACCCAGTAGTGAAAATGGATTTTGATCAAGCTGGTAGAAAAGAATCTGAAGTTAATCAAATAGGATATATACCATGGGTTATTTCTGGAGCTTCAAGTAGTAGTAAAACTGAAAACGGAATTACTTTCACTGTAACTAAGGTTGGGCCTTTTGGAAATCAATTAAGTTCTAGCTGGTTCAAAACAGGAATTCAAGCTTCAGATGAAGGTAAATTAGTTAATGATGGTATTACTGTTAAAGATGGTACAGCAAACCAAGGTGGGCAAATTGAGTTTAGAATAAGTGGTTTAGACGCAGGAACACATTCTTTACTTGCCTATATAAATCAAACGTCTAGTGATACTTTTACTTATAGTCCAATAGATGTTTCTTTAGATGGAAACTTGATTGAAGATAATGTAGTGCCAACTGTTAGAGCTGCTAATTCAGCTGAAGCAAAATCGGTATATATAACTTTTCAAGCTATAGCTAATACAGACGTTGTTATTTTATTTGCAGCTGAAACTTCTGGGTCTGAAAATGTGAAAAATGTATTGATTAACGGATTTGAATTAAATACTCCTAATATTTTTGACCAAGCAACTAGCCCTATTCCGGAACATAATAACGAGCACGTAGAATTAGCTTCTGGTAATGTTTTGTTACAATGGACTCCTGCTGCTAATACAGTTACACAAAATATTTATTACGGTACAGATCAAGATGCTGTAGAGAATGCTGATACCTCTTCATTAGAATATAAAGCAAATCAAAATAATACTAATAATACTTATCAAGTAAATGGCTTATATACTGGAGAAACTTATTTTTGGCGAGTAGATCAAATAGCATCTGGTGGTAATATAACAAAAGGTAATGTATGGCGTTTTCGACCTGCAATACTTGCGTTTCCAGGAGCAGAAGGATATGGTCGTTTTGCCCGCGGTGGTAGAGGAGGAAAAGTAGTAGCTGTAACAAATTTGGATGATAGTGGTCCTGGAAGTTTACGTGAAGCTATAACTAATGATATAGGACCTAGAACTATTGTTTTTAATGTGTCTGGTATTATAAGGCTTTATTCTCGTTTGGTTTCAAGTCAACCATATGTAACTATTGCTGGTCAAACAGCACCAGGGAAAGGAATAACTATTAGAGCAGCTCCTTTAGGTATTACAGGTGATGATAATGTTGTTCAAAATATAAGAGTACGATTAGGAGGCGGTCAAACTTTTGATGGTATGGGATTAACTGGTGGAGATTATAGTATTATTGATCATTGTTCTATAAGTTGGACTATTGATGAGTCATTTAGTTCTCGTGGAGGTCATAATATAACACTACAACGCACCTTAATTTCTGAAGCATTAAATGCAGCAGGTCATCAAAATTATCCTGCAGGAGCAGAGCACGGGTATGCGGCTACAATTGGAGGCGATATAGGTAGTTTTCATCATAATTTATTAGCTCATAATTATGGGCGTAATTGGAGTTTAGGTGGAGGATTAGATGGAAGTGGTGCTTATGCGGGTAAAATGGATATAACTAACAATGTTGTATATAATTGGGGAGGAAGAACTACTGATGGCGGAGCAAAAGAAGTTAATTTTGTTAATAATTATTATAAGCCAGGAGCTGGGTCTAAAGTATTTTATGCTCTAAAAGCTCAGAATGAACATTTAGGGACAGGAGCGCAGCAATATTATTTTGAAGGTAATGTTATGCCTGGACATTTTGATGAAACTAATCAAGCAAATGGAAGAACATCAACTGGAGATGCCGAAGATAAAGATGGTGTTCCTTTTAGTAACTGGGTAAATACACCATTTTTCCCATCATATGTTACAACTCAGTCTGCAGAAGAGGCTTATAAAATTGTGTTATCAGATGTAGGTTGTATTCAACCAGTATTTGATGATCATGATAAAAGAATGATTGCAGAAACTTTAGGAGGAACGTTTACTTATAGAGGAAGTGTAACTAATAAACCAGGATTTCCTGATAACGAAGCAGATGTTGGAGGTTACGAAGATTATCCTTTTATAACAAGACCAGCTAGTTGGGATTCTGATAATGATGGATTACCTAATTGGTATGAGGAAATTATAGGAACTAACATTAACTCTGGAAATGGCGATTTTTCAGATTCGAATGCTGATAATGATTTAGATGGTTACACCAATCTAGATGATTATTTACAATGGATGGATAAACCTCATTATAGTACTTTAACAGGTAAAAAAATAAATATTAATATTCAAGAATTATCAAGGGGGTTTGAGAGCAGTCCTTCATATCAAATATCTAATGTGGTTAATGGAAACTTTAATTTAGTAGGCGATGTAGTTGAGTTTACACCAACAACAACAGGCTTAGCGTCTTTCGATTTTACTGTTACCGATTCAGCTGGACATAGTATGACGCGTTCTGTAAATATTCTTAATGGTTTTGATTTAACTTTATCAATTAAAAAAAGTGAAGTTTCAGAAGTAAAGGTTTGGCCTATTCCAAATAAAGGAACTTTTTCCATAAAAATGAAGGATAGTAGTGCTAATTCTGAATTTAAAATATTTGATATTTTAGGAAAGGAAATATTGAATGGTACTATTAAAAAAGGTGCAATTGAAAAGGTGAATTTAAATAAAAGTGGTATTTTTATTTTAAAAGTTATAGAATCTAGTTCTAAACAAGTTATACATACTCAAAAAATAATAGTGCAATAGTTTTTTTATGATGTGAAAATATCAATTAAGGTTTTAATTTTTTTAAGCTTCGGTTTTTTTTGTAACACCTATATGTTTTCTCAAAAACATAAGGGTAGTTTATATAAAGATCTAGAATTTTTTGGTAATCATATCATATATAAAGGACAAAAGATTGCTTTAGGTGAACACGCATTTTTTATTGACGGGGAACTTTCAAATGAAGAAGTTGCTAAATATAAGTATGTATACAATTCCATAAATGAAGCGGTAAAACATCTAATCGATGGAACTGAGGTTTCTCCTATGAGGCTTTATGTTGCTCCATGGGTATATTGGATTGATAATCCAGACGACCCTGAAATTCGCTTACCAAAAGAAGGTAGTAGGACTCCATTTGGACTTGAAATTAATTGTGAATGGTTAAGTTTTCAAGGTTTATCTGATAATCCTGAAAATGTTATTATTGCTTGTAATCGTGGACAAACTATGGGGGCGAAAGGCAATTTTACTATGCTAAATATTAAAGGGGACGGTATTTATGCTGAAAATATAACCTTTGGTAATTATTGTAATATAGATTTGGTTTATCCGCCTAACCCAAAATTAAATCGAAAAAAAAGAGGATCGGCTATAGTACAAGCTCAGCTTATATTTTCAAATGGCGATAAAGTAGTTGCTAGAAACACACATTTTATTAGTAGACTTAATCTTGGCCCTTTTTGGGGAAGTAAACGTACTTTGTTTGATAGATGCCATTTTGAATCAACAGACGATGCTTTAAATGGTCGAGCAATTTATCTTAATTGTACTTTAGAAGTGTATTCATCCAAACCATTTGGTCATACATCAGGAACTGGTGCTGTCTTTTTTAATAGCGATATTCAATCTTTTACTCGTGGGAAACAATATTTTGTTAAAGGGCGAGGGCCTGTTACAGCAATTGATACTCGGTTTTCTGCTAAAAATTTAGATTACCTAGGGTGGCGAGATATTCCAGATATTGAATCTCGTTATTATCAATATAATGTTAGTTTGAATGGTAATTCATTATCTATGAGTCCCGATTATGATTTTGCTACTGTAGATTTAACAAACAAAAGTTTATTAAATGCATACCGATTTGAGTATAAGAATAAAGTGATTTATAATACTTATAATTTATTACGTGGAGATGATGATTGGGATCCTATGGGTGTAAAAGGGTTGGTTGAAAAAGCAGAAAAAGAATCAACTAAAAATTATTCTAATATACCAACTCAATTAATTATTAAACCAACTCGTCAAACCATTGAAACAGGTAAAGATAGCTTGTTATTAAAATCTACTTTGTATCGTTTTGGTAATTATGAGTTTACTGGTAAAAAAATAAGTTGGTCAATAGACTCTCAATATCAATCTTTTGTAAAGTTGAAAATAAAGGAAGATGGTACCTGTTTAGTGATTCCAATAAATAATGAAAATGAAACTCAAGAAGTTGTTATTAATGCATCTACAGTTTCTGGACTAGAAGCTGCAAGTGTAATATATGTAAAACCTTCATTCGTAGTTCCACCAGAATTCAAAAAGCTTCCTAGAATAACTAAAGAAGCGGGAGCTTTAAAAGTAGATTACTCCTTAGATATGGATTTTGAAGATCAGTCATTAATTAGCTGGTATAGATGTAAAGATGCTAAAGGTAGTCATCCAATTGAAGTGTCGATTTCCAGATTTAATAAACCAATGAAATCTTATAAATTATCTTTAGGAGATGTGGGTTATTATATCATGGCTAGTGTTTCTCCAAAACATTTACGTTGTCATAAAGGAATTCCAAGAAAGATTGTTTTTAAACATAAAATATCAAAAAAGGAGATTAACAATAATCCTAAAGTTTTAATTCCCAATTTTGAAAATATGTCGGCAAAGTATCAACCTGAAATTCTTCAAGGATTTTGGACTCTTGATAGTTATGCTCCAACAGATACAAAAGATTTTAATTGGGAAGCTGATAATACTCAAGATCCTTGGTATTATGGAGAGGGTATTAATGGAGCAGCTAAAAATATTGGTTTTGTACAAAATACTAAAGGAGCTCGTATGCGTTACACTCCGGTTGGTGATACGTTTAGAGATATGAAAATTAATTTTACTGCTGTTCCCTCTAAAACTGCAGGTCAGGGTTTTAGTAGTGCAAGATCTCAATATATGGATGTTGGGATTAAAATGGATACTAAAAGCATGAATGGGTATGCGCTTCGCTTAATACGGACTACTAAATACAGTGATGCTATCGATTTTATTTTAATGAAATATGAAAATGGAAATGCAACACCAATTAGTGAGTCAATTTCAACTACATGTTACCGTCCAAATTGTGTAATTTCTGTTGAAGTAAAGAATAACAAATTAATTGTACATGCCGAAAATACTTTAGAATATTTTACTAAACATGATAGTGCTGAGGTTTCAAAAATGGTAGATTTACAAGTAGATATTACGCCTAATAATTTTGGAGGTGTAAGTTTTCAACATACAGGAACAGTTAGAAGTGGGGCAACTTTAATAAAAGATTTAAAAATAGAATGGTTTAATTAATAATGAAAATCAACTAAAATGAAAAAACAAGTAATAGTTTTAATTATGCTTTTTTTAGTTCTATAACTTTTAGTCAAGAAAAAGATTCTATTTCTAAGTTTGCTTTCAGAATTGGAATTATTTAGTTTTAAAAATTCTAGTTTTATTCCAAGTTGTTTTCAGATTTTAATTGTTTATTTATATCAAAGAAAACTTATGGAATAGATTGTTTATAGAGGTTGCATAAACCAATATTAATAACTTCTTCAATTAAAAAAAGCATCAATGACACATATTAGACAGATTATTACAGTTTTTTTATTTTTTTGCTCTGTTCAGGTTAATATACAAGCTCAAGTTCAGGATAAAAAACCTTTAAAAGTAGAAAAGAAAAAGTCTGCTAAAGATCCGTATAACATGACGGTAGCAAAAGATGGTAGTGGCGATTATACATCCATTCAAGATGCTATGTATGCTGCTAAAGCTTTTCCTTATCAGCGAGTTATTATTAATATAAAAAATGGGGTTTATAATGAAAAAGTGCATGTGTATTCTTGGAATACATATGTGTCTTTAATTGGAGAAAGTAAAGAACATACTATCATTACTTTTGATGATTATTTTAGTAAGCTTAATTTAGGCAGAAACAGCACATTTCATACGTCAACGGTTTTAGTTGAAGGAGATGATTTTATAGCTAAAAACTTGACTATTAAAAACACTTCTGGCCCTGTTGGTCAAGCAGTAGCATTATCGGTAAATGCAAATAGGTGTTACTTTGAAAACTGTGATTTTCTAGGATTTCAAGATACACTTTACACAGCAGGTGAGGGCTATAAACAATATTTTAAAGATTGTTATATCGAAGGTAGTGTCGATTTTATTTTTGGTGAAGCAACTGTGCTTTTTGAGTCTTGTACAATAAATAGTAAAACCAATTCATATATTACAGCTGCATCAACGCCTAAAGGAAAGAGGTTTGGTTATGTATTTAAAAATTGCAAACTAACTGCCGATGACAATGTAACAGATGTTTATTTAGGACGGCCATGGCGTTTGTATGCAAAAACGGTGTTTATTAATTGCGAAATAGGTAAACATATAAAAGCTGAAGGTTGGCATAACTGGAAAAAGAAGAAAGCAGAATCAACAACGCTCTATGCTGAATATAATTGTACAGGAGAAGGCTCTAAAACAGAAAGTAGAGTAGAGTGGTCGCACCAATTAAAAAAATCTCAAGCAAAGAAATACACCAAAGAGAATATTTTAAGTGATAAAACCATGAAATCAAAATGGTTCTCAAATGAGAAATAGAATAAAATATAAACTTGTTTTTATTTTATTCTTGGTAATCCAGTTAACTAGTTTAAATGCTCAAGAAAATAATAAGCTAAAGGTTTTTGTTGATGGTGAAATTCCTGATTTTGATTATGTAAAACGAACCCTATCGTTTGTTGATTTTGTTTCAGACCAGAATGTATGCGATGTTTATGTGTTAACAACTAAAAGGTCTACAGGAGGTAATGGTGATTTTTATTATTTTGTTTTTACAAATAAAACAACGACTTCTAATGATACCTTTAAATTAAATTGTGTTACCTATGCAAATGACACACCCGATGATGTAAGATCTAAATTTACAGAAACACTAAAAGCAGGTCTTGTGCCTTTTCTAAATAGAGGAGATGCAAAATATAATATTGTTGTTAGTCCATTGAAATCAGAAGATGAAAATAGTTTACCTATAGTTAATAAAAATAAGAATCCTTGGGATTTTTGGGTTTTTAATATAGGTTTAGCAGGAGAGTTTAATTTAGAAGAGCGTAAAAAAGAATATGCCTATGAATTAGAATTTAAAGCAAATAGAATAACAGATATTTGGAGAATACGTAATGATTATCGATTTAAAAAAGAAGAGGAGATAATAACAAGAATTAAAGATTCAGAATCTACAGATATTAGTGTGTTAAATCAACAAAAGCGAATTAGGTCAAGAATTGTTTATAGTTTATCAAATAATTGGTCTGCAGGACTATTTTTTTTAAATTCTCAAGACACTTATAAAAACATCAGGTATAACTCGAGTATAGCTCCAGCTATAGAGTTTAATATATTCCCTTGGTCTGAAGCATCCAGAAGAGTTTTTACTGTTTCATATTCTTTAGGTGTTTCATGGTTTGGTTATAACGAACCAACATTATTTAATAAAACATCTGAACAGCGTTGGAGGGAAAAATTTGAAACAGAATTAGAAGTTATTGAAAAATGGGGTGTTGTAGGTATTAAATTAGAAGGAACTCATTATTTTCCAGAGTTTAAAGATTATTCTATCGATTTAGAAGTTAACTTATCTTTTAGAATTGCGCGAGGTTTATTTTTAGAGTTTGGTTTGGAAGCAAACAAAATTAACGATCAATTTTATTTACCATTAAGTGAACTTAGTGATGAAGAGTTATTATTAAACGTTAGAAAACTACCAACGTCCTATGAGATTTCTGGTGATATTGGAATTAGATATCAATTTGGTTCTATTTTTAATAGCATTGTAAATCAAAGACTTTAATAATACACTAAATTAAATCAAAAAGCCTTTCAATATTTTGAAAGACTTTTTAACAGTGTTTTTATAATGTTATTCTTTTTTCAATCCTAATTTATGTCCAGCAATAGCATAATAAAGTATAATAATATAACAAGGTAATAAAATCCAGTAACCTTTAGTAGAAGCTGTAGCAGTAGCTAAAGCATCATTCATTCCTTCAGCTAAATAAGCTGCTTTATTTCCATCAACTAATCGTCCGTACAAAGGCGGTATAATAGCACCTCCAGAAATCGCCATTATTAGAAGGGCAGAGGCTGTTTTTGTGAATTTACCTAGCCCTTTTAACGTTAAAGGCCATACGGCTGGCCAAACTAAAGCATTTGCTATTCCTAATGCAGCTACAAGTAAAACAGAAGTAAATCCAGTAGTAAATACAATACAGAATGATAATATAATACCTAATAAAGCACTTAGTTTTAATGCTGTAGTCTGATTAATAAATTTAGGTATTAAAATGGCACCCAAAGCATAAGTAGCAACCATGGCCATTAATGTGAAAGTTGTGAAAAATTTAGCGTCTGTAGCTGGAATTCCTAAGGAAATGCCATAGGCAATAATAGTGTCTCCGGCTATTACTTCTACACCAACATACATGAATAAAGTTAACACCCCTAACCATAAATGCGGAAACTGAAAAATACTGGTTTTAGTTGTAACACCGTCTTTTGTCTCTTCAATAGGTTCTGCTTCAACATGTGGAAGTGGCGCTTTTCTAATTAATATAGCTAATACAAATAAAACAATCGCCATAACAATATAAGGCGTAACAACACTATCTGCCATAGTGTCTAGCAATTGAGCTTTTTCAGAAGATGAAACAGTTGTTAGTTTATCATTAATTTCATCAATACCAGATAATAAAAGCGCTCCAAAAATAAGAGACCCTAAGGCTCCTGCTACTTTGTTAGCAATTCCCATGATTGAAATACGCTTAGCAGCACTTTCAATAGGTCCTAAAATGGTTATATATGGGTTAGATGCTGTTTGTAGCAATGTCATTCCTGCACCTTGAATGAATATGCCTCCTAAAAACATCCAATAGGTTCTAGCTTCTGCAGCGGGTATAAAAACTAATGCTCCTAATCCCATTATAAATAACCCTAATGACATACCTTTTCTATATCCGATTTTTTCTAATATATAAGAAGCGGGTAGTGCCATAACAACAAAAGAAATATAAGAAGCAGACGCTACTAAAAGTGATTGTGCTGAGGTTAATTCACTTATAGTTTTCATAAAAGGAATTAATGCACCATTGATCCAAGTTACAAATCCGAAAATAAAAAATAGTCCAGCTATAATTAGAATAGGAATTAATGTCTTATTTTTTGTTTGTGAATTTACTTGACTGCTATTACTCATAATTATTGATTTAATTTATAAATTTATATTAAAACTCCTAATTTACAATATCTACAATAGATTTAATTTTATTATAATCTGAATGAACAAGAATACGCTCATCAAAAAATACTTTGCTATTCAAAGGAATATGTTCTAACTCATTGACATAATGTATTGTTGAAGCAGAACAATGCATTTCTTCAAACTTAGCATTTTTAAATAACAACACATTTTCTTTATTAATACCACTTCCTGGAAGTATAATAAGTTTATTAGTTGCTTGTTTTCTTAATGCTAAAAGATGTTTAAAACCACCTTCTGCTGAAGCTTCTTTTCCAGAAGTTAAAATTCTATCTACACCTATATTAATTAATTGTTCTAAAGCTTCAAAAGAATCTTTTACTTTATCAAATGCTCTATGAAATGTAAAAGGTAATGGTTTTGATAATTCTACTAATTCTTGGGTTCTTTCTACATCTATTGTATTATCGCTATTTAATACGCCAGATACGATACCGTTGCATCCGAGCTCTTTACATAGTTCAATATTAGTTTTCATAATATTAAACTCATTATCAGAATAATAAAAATTCCCACTTCTAGGTCGTATTAAAATAAAAGCAGGGATAGATAAATTTTGTTTTACCTTTTTTATAAACCCATAAGACGGTGTTATACCTCCTAATGCTAACTCAGAACATAATTCAACACGATCTGCTCCTGCTTTTTCTGCATTTATAACAGATAGATAAGATGATGCACAAATTTCTAATAGCATGTTTATATGTTGAATTTAAATCTATATTAAAACGTTTCCTTAATTCTAATTAGTCGTCGATTATACTATAGTTTTTATATATATGATTATAAATAGAATCCAACTTAGTGTTTGTTTTTTCGCAGACTACTTTAGATTTATTTACTATAGTAATTTGAAGGTTCATTTCTGTTTTTAATTTAATATCGCTTTTAATACTAAGCCATCCGTTAGGATAATAAACTTTTAATCCTTCAGATTCATCTTGAAGAAATAAATCAAATTCTCCTGCAACCCAATTAATAAATTTCAAATAAATATCAATAGTCTCTATGTATTTTATCTTAATTAATTTGTAGTATGGTTTTGAATATATTATTCCTTCTTTAAAATCCATATTCTATGATAGCTGATTTTTTTACGGGTATTAATTAAATAGAAAATAGGAATAAACCTTTTTGAATTTCTATTGACTATAAAAAAAGTAAGATTATAAGTAGAAATGAAACTATTTCGACAGACAACATTTGGATAAAGACCAAGGATAGTTTTATATTTATTCTATTTTAATAATTTGAAGTATGTCATTATTATTCGCAACTAATAAAAATTCATCTTCTCCACTTTTTAGCAATCTTATTTTTTTAGAGTCATTATTAATAAAAAGTCCGCTTTCGTTAATGCTTTTTGGAGAAAAATTTCCTTTCCCATCACCTAACATTAATAAACCAGTACCAGCATCATTTCTAGGTGTTTCAATTTCAAAAGCAAATAAATTATTTATTGTTAAAATATCTAAATGTCCGTCATTATTAAAATCTTTAACTAAAAGATCATTAATATTAGAAAATTGAGCTTGTATTGGAAGTGTTGATAATTTAAAATTTCCATTACCTGAATTTTCAATATATGCTGATGCAAACGTATCTGTTTTGTAATGCAATGCCTCTTTTAGATTGTTTTTTCCATACACATCATCTATTTCTAATGAAGCAAATACATCATACTTTTTAAATTCCTTTTTTAGCTTCGGTATTTGTTGAGAAGAACATGAAAAGCCTCTTAGAGGATAATGTTTTTCATTATTATAATAGCCAAGTACTATATCACTACTTCCATTATTATCAAAATCAGAATAATAAATATCAAAAGGTGTTTCTTTGGTTGTTTTGTATTTATTATTCAACCCTAAATTCCCAACAATAAAGTCTATATCTCCATCATTATCAAAATCTCCTTTTTCAATACTAAACCACCAACCTGAAGTGTCTTCTAAATCTTTTAAAGCTGTTTTTGATAGTTTACCATTTTCATTTTTAAAAACTGTTATTGGCATCCATTCGCCTACAATTATTAAATCTGAATCTCCATCATTATCATAATCAGCCCAAATAGCATCAGTAACCATTCCTATATCTTTTAACTCAGGGGCTATATCATCTGTTCTGTTTATTAATTTGCCGTTTTCATTTTTAAAAAACATGCTAGATACAGGTAATGGGTATTGATGAGGTATATGTCTACCTCCTACAAAAATATCGACATCACCATCATTATCATAATCGGTAGCTTTAACAACGGATCCGCTAGTAGCATCATTATTAAATGTTTCATCTTTATTAAAATGTCCTGTACCATCATTCATGTACAAACGATCTATGTAATGAGAATCTTTGTTGTTATATTTATTTCCACCACTTACAACATATAAATCTTGATAACTATCTCCATTAATATCGACAAATAAGGCATCTACATCTTCAAACCCTTTTTCTTTTTCCCAAAGGTTTTTTGAAGTTTTAGAGAAAGTTTCATCTTTATTTTGTTGATATAAAACGGCAGAATAATCAAAAGCACCACCAACAAATACATCCTCTAAACCATCATTGTTTACATCAGCTATTGCTAATGCAGGTCCAAATTCAGACATTTTATGAGGTAATAGTACTTGGTAATTATAATCATCAAAAATATTTTCGGTGTGGGTGAATTTTATAGAAGAAGTTTTAGTAATATCTGAGAAGCTAATATTCTTTTTTGTTTTAATTTGTTTAGTTACTGTTGTATTGTCATTAGATAATTTAAAAATCTGATTTATTGAAGGGTTATAAAGTGTTGATTGCTTTAAATTTGGCCAAACAACAACGACACTGTCTATTTTCTTTGTGTTTCCAAGCCCAAAATGAATGTATGGCTCGCTTGTAGAAAACATCCCTCTAGCACTTGTTGTTTCTACCAATTGACTTTTCCCAGCCGCATAATAGACACTTGCTTTAGTTCCTAAAATAGATGCGTTTTTTTTATCTTCTAATATGATTCTTAAAAAATTGTTTTTTGAATTATTTCTAAGAATATGGGCTACTTCATTAACATTATTTATTACAAGATCGAGGTCACCATCATTGTCTAAGTCACCGTATGCTGCACCACTTGAAAATGTTTCTTTATTAATACCCCAATCTTTTGAGACATCCTGTAATTGATAACCATCAATATTTTTATATGATTTATTTTGAATTTTAGTAGAAGGGTATATGTTAGACATTTCTTTATAATCGACTACATCCCATATTTTTGAATACTCAATGTTACCATGAGCTTTTAAATAATCTTGTATTTTTTTATTTATATATAATTTTATTTTAAAATCAGAATCTGTATTTCTTATATCTCTTAAAATACCATTAGTAACAAAAAGATCTTTTAAACCATCATTATCAAAATCTGCAATTAAGGGTGACCAACTCCAATCTGTACTAGATACTCCAGACAATTGTCCTATTTCACTAAACGTGCCATTACCATTATTAAGTTGTAATGCATTATACATATATTGGTAATGCCAACCTTTGTCAACAATATTCCAAAATTGCTTAGGATTCATACCACTCATGTTAGATTTTAATCTAAAATTATCGTTGGCAACCATGTCGACAGTGAAAATATCTAAAAGTAAATCATTATTCAAATCAGCAACATCTACTCCCATGCTAAAATATGAAGTATGTTTATATGCTGAGTTAGCAGTGTTTTTAAAAGTTTTATTTCCTTGATTTATATATATGGCATCAGGTGCGTCAAAATCGTTAGCAACAACAATATCTGGGTATCCATCTTTATTAAAATCACCAACATTAACTGCATTGGCATATGATGGATTTATTACATTGGCTGTTACTGAAACGTCATAAAATATTCCCTCTTTATTTTCATATAATCGTGGTGCATATTTTTCAGAGGTTAAATCTCCGTTTTCAGATAACGATTTATATTTGGAGTACATACCAGGGTTTGGAGGTTGACGTAGTAAAAAAACATCGAGATCACCGTCTAAATCATAATCTAAAAATGCTGCTCCTCGTGTTCTAGTCGTATCACCAAGTCCAACTTTTTCGGCTACTTCACTAAATTTGTTTTTGCCTTTATTAATATATAGTTTATTTCTTCTCCATTCAGGTTTGTCATCGTATAGTTCTTTGGTAATATAAATATCTAACAATCCATCGTTGTTAATATCTATAATTGAAACTGATGATGACCACCCTTTATCAACACTTTCTATTCCAGACTTTTTAGTGATGTCTTCAAAAATAAAATTACCTTTGTTTATATATAATTTATCCTTTACTTGATTGCCACAGAAATAAATATCTAGCAATCCATCATTATTAATGTCTCCTAGACCTACTCCTGCTCCTTGGTAAAAATTGTCATAAATAAAAAAGTTCTCCGTTTCGTTTGCTCTTAATTTATTTTCAAAATTGACCTTAGATCGATTTGAAGAGATGTATTCAAAGAGTGGAGACGTTTGCCCTATTGATTTTAAAAAGACTAAAAAAAAGAGACTCAATATTTTTTTCATATCCTTAATTTTAAAAAGTAAATTAATATATGCTGATGATATTTAAATTGAATGTATTAATATTCTTAAAATATAATATATGTTAAAAAAGAAAAGGAGAAATTAATTCTCCTTTTCTTTGACTAACTCTAAGTTAATTAATTTTTTTTATTATTAAAATTTAACAAATAATTATTCAGCATCCCACCAAACTCTTGTTGTTAATAAATCTGGCCCTTGTGCAGAAATAGCTGCATTATAATTTTCAGCATTTGTTACAGCTTCAGAAGTATAATATACTAATCTTCTTGGGATTGTTCCGTTTGTTACATTTCCTGGATAATTTACAGGTGTCAATACAGGGAAACCTGTTCTTCTCCAGTTAGCAAAAGCTTCATATTCATTTAAGAATACCGCCGCCCAATACTGAGTATTTATTTGCTCTAAGGCATCAGTAGCATTATAAGGGTTAGCAGTTAAATAATCAGTTATATCAGTATCACTTATAGTAGCATCTGCAGAATACATTTCAAGATATTTCATAGCAGCAGTAACACCCGCATTATAATGACTTTCAGCATCACCTCCAGCAAGCCCCCAACGTACAGCTGCTTCGGCTAGCATAAATTCAACTTCAGCATATGTTTGGAAGAACATTGGGGCATCTTCTCCTTGTAGAATATTTGAATTTACCTCAGAATAAGTATCCATGTCAGAACCACCAACGTAGTCATCTAATGTTGTTGAATCATATCCATTAGGTAATCCTTTTTGTACTCCAGGATCACTATCACCGTCAGGTAAAGCAGCATAAATACTCAATCTAGGATCTCCTTGCAAGAAGTCAATGAATGTTTTGCTTATTCTTGAAGAACGATCTGCAGAGAAAACTTCTCCATTAGCATTTTGAACAATACCGTTTCCTTCTTCATGTTGAACAAAAGCTATATCATCATTAGATTCCATTACACCTCCAGCTATTGCTGTAGTAACCCATTGTTGAGATAAAGCTACATCAGCTTTAACAATTCTTAAACCTAAACGTAGCATTAAAGAATATGCCCATTTTTTCCATTTAGATTGATCTCCACCGTAAAGAATGTCTGCGTCACCTATATCGGCTATTCCACTTCCAAGTGAAGTTGCAGCCTCATTAAGTTCGTTTAGCATATCGCCATAAATGAATTCTTGACTATCATAGGCAGGTCTTAAAATACCATCGACATATGCTTTTCCAGCTTCGCTGTATGGAATATCTCCGTAAAGATCTGTTAATTTACTATAAGCATATACTCTAAGTATTCTTGTCATTGCATATTCTGGAGAAGCTGTTAGTTCATTAGCTTCTAATTGAGCCATTATATCTTCAATAGATTTTATAGTTTGTGGGTATTGTGCTTCCCAAAATGCTCCTGAATAACCTTCACTTAATGTGTATTTATCACCGTTCCAATACCCTTGAGTACTTGCTAGGTGTTGCATCATAACTGAACAATAAATAAAATTCCCTCTCCACGTTTCGTATCGTTGTCCTGCAGTATATAAAACAGCTTTTGGAAATTTGTATTTTATATCTATTTGTGTTGCAGCAGTTGGGTCTATGTTGATGTTTTCAAATCCATTGTCACAAGAAGTGAACATAAACATGGAAAATATCGCTAAATAAAATATATTTTTCATAGTGTTTTTTTTAAAATTTAATATTTAAACTTAATCCATAACTTCTTGTAGAAGGAAGACCAAAACGCTCTAGTCCTGCTCCAAAACTAGCATTAAAAGCAGACTCTGGGTCAATATTTTCTGTATGCTTCACAATGTAAAACAAGTTTCTAGCTATAAAAGAAATATTAGCACTAGAAATAAATGTCTTTGATAAAATGCTTGAAGGGAAGTTATACCCTAAACTGATTTCTCTAAATTTAATAAAATCTGCATTTTGCATATTTGCTTCAGCAATACCATAAAGTTTTTGATAATAAATGTTTACATTTTCTGGAGCTATAGTTGTTGTAAAATCTGCTCCAGAAGCATCAACACCACTAACTGTTAAGCCAGACTCTCTACCAACCAATGTATTTTTACTTGCTCCATAATAATTAGCAAATGCACTTGTTCCAGAAAAGATATCTGCTCCAAATTTAGCATCAATTAAGAAATTAAGATTAAAGTTTTTGTAACGGAAATTGTTTGTGATTCCCATAGAGTAAGGTGCTACACCTTTTCCTAATATAGCGTTAGGTCCTTGCGTTGGAGTTCCATCACTATCATATTGTATTTTACCTTCGTCATTTCTCACAAATGTCGATCCGTAAATAGCTCCAACAGGTTGTCCTACAATAGCTCCTGATTGAGAATTTACACCTACGGCTTGATCTCCAGAAAAGAATGGATTACCATCAGCATCAGTTTTAACAACTTCATTTTTGTTATAACCAAGGTTATACGTTACATCCCAACTAAAATTATCGGTTTCTATAGGAGTTCCTCTTAGTAAGAATTCAACCCCCTTATTTGTTACTTCTCCAATGTTTACTACAGCTGACTCATAACCTGTTGATCTTGAAATTGTAATAGGAACAATGTCATCAGTTGTTTTATTACTATAATAAGCAAAATCTAGACTTAACCTGTTTTTTAAGAATTTCAGGTTTAGACCTATTTCATATTCTGATTTAGAGAAAGGCTTAAGGTTTATATTTGGTAATCTACTTGATGAAATACTTCCTAACGATATACTAGAACCTGTTCCTGTATAGGTGTCGGTAATACCATATGTAAGAGCAAGTGCATAAGGATCACGAGCACCACCACCAATGTCAGAATATCCAGCACGTAATTTACCATAAGTTAACCATTCAGGCATTTCAAAAGCATCAGAAAAAAGGAAACTAGTACTTACAGAAGGGTAAAAATATGAATTAGGAGCTGTTTTACCAGCAAGAGATAAAGTTGAAAACCAGTCATTTCTACCTGTTACAGTTAAGAATAGATAGTTGTCATATGATAATTCTGTAGAAAAATATAAAGAACCTTTTTTTGTTTTATTAAGTTCATAGTCGTAGTTTTTAGTGTCAACATTAGATATATCTTCTAAATCGGGTATAACGAAATTTTGACCATTCAATTCTGTTTTTTCACTAGTGTATGTGTTACTGTTAGCACCCAATATCGTTTTTGTAGAAAATTTGTCTCCAAAATCCTTATCAATACCTAACATAATGTCAGCATCTATAGTTTTTACATTATAGGTTGTGTTAGACATTCCTCCTAATGGTTTATAAGCTGTGCCGAAAGGCTCAATATTTATTATGCCAGCAGTAAATTGATCAATCCCAGCTCTACCTAGAACATATAACCAGTCAGTAACATCATATTTTAATGTCCCCGATCCAATAAATCTGTTCTTTTTTGTTTCATTACTAAATTTATAAGCAGCAAAATATGGGTTTTGATGGTAAATACTAGAGGATATTCTAAGTTCTGTTCCATCCTCATTATAACCAGGTCTGTAATTATTTACATCAATATTTGCTGGAGATAAGGCTACAGTAAAATTACTGTTACCTGGAGAATCTGATAATCTAGGTCTATTATGTACATTTTCTAAAATGTATTTACTACTAATGTCCAAAGTTAGTTTTTCAGACATGCTTACACCTGCATTTAAAGAGAATGACTTTCTGTTAATCCCAGAATTAGGAGTTATATCCTCATTAGTTAAATCTGTTGCAGAAAATCTGAAATTATAATCTTCACCACCTTTGCTTATTGCAACAGTATTTGTTAATGTACTTGCAGTTCTGTAGAATTTTTCAATATTATTTCCTGTATAGATATAAGGTCTACTAACACCATCAAATTGTACTGAATTTTCAACACTACCTAATTTAGAACCCCAAGATTGCATTCCAGCACCTGTAGCGTCATCTTGACTTGTTGCAGCAAGTTGATTAGTTCCTTGGCCATAATCAGTTTGAAAATCGTAAAGGTCTGTATTAACAGTTTCCATAAGAGCAGAACTTGAAATTTCTACCCCAAAACCACTTTGAGATTTACCAGATTTTGTAGTAATTAAAATTACACCATCAGAAGCCGCAGACCCATATAATGCAGCAGCAGCACCACCTTTTAACACACTAATACTTGCAATATCATCTGGATTAATACTTGAAATTCCATCACCAAAATCAGAGCCTCCCCATCTACTAGCAGATCCAAGGTTTTGGTTGTTAATAGGAATACCATCAACTACATATAGAGGTTGATTTGTTCCACTTACAGAAGATGCACCACGAATAACAACTTTACTAGTACCAGATGGTCCTGTAGCCGAACCTGTAATATTTACACCAGCCACTTTACCTTGTAATGAATTAATAGCACTTACTTGTTTCACTGTAGCTAATTCTTCTCCACTAACTTGAGTTAAAGAATACCCTAAAGCTTTTTGTTCTCTTTTAATACCTAAAGCCGTTACAACAACTTCATCTAATTGTGCAGTATCCTCAGATAGAGATACATTTAAAGTTGTTGTACCCGTATAAGTAATTTCTTTTGTAGCATAACCTATATAGGAAACTACAAATGTTGCTGAATTACTAGAAACAGTTATGCTGTATTTTCCATCAAAATCTGATGATACACCATTTGTTGTTCCTTTAACAACAATACTTGCTCCTGGTAGTGGAATACCACTGGAAGCATCAGTAATTGTCCCTGTTACTGTAGTTTGTGCCATAGCTGTTTGAAAGCTAAATAAGCAAAATACAAACAGTAGTTTTAGTACTTTTAGATTCATAAATTTAGTTTTTGAGTTAATAAATTTAATTTTTAATAAAATTTTTAGTGAGTTAACAATATGTTAAATCTATAAATCTATAGTGTTATTATTTATATTATTTCGACCAATAACAAATTTGAAAAGGCGTTGGGAGTAATTTGGTGTTAATAATAATAAAATATTTAATTTTTCTTAAAAAAACAGTTAAAAGAATATACGAAAATCACTACTCTAGGGAATGATTTTTTAATAATACAAAAATAATGTTATTATAAAATTACTTTATATGGATATTAATAAAGAACAAGTTAATTGAGGCTGGTTTTAAAATACACTTAAACTCATTGGTTATTTTGTTTGTCATATTAATTTTTGTTTCTGTTACTACGTTTTTATCGAATGTATTTACAGAATCCAAAGTTGGTGCTGTGTATGTAATTTGCTTTTTTATTTGTGTATTCTTTTCAGAATTATTAAAATCCATAGTTACGGTAATTGCATTTTTTTCAGAAAGGTTTAAAACTGAAATTACAACTTCTTTTCCATTATCAGAAATACTTGCAGAAGCATCAATCCATTTTATGTTATTTTCCATTTCAGGAGTATTCACAGTAATAGGCAAATTATTTGTTTGACTGTATTTACGATACGCTTGAAGTGGTGTATATATAGTTTGTTTATAAGATCCTTTTTTAGTAGTCATTATAGGAGCTAAAACATTAACAGTTTGTGCCCAAGTAGCAAGACCTATAATATCAGCATTTCTTTGAAACAAATTTAAAAATTTCCCAATAGCCAGTGCATGAGACCAATTATATGGATATTCCATTTTATAGTCTCCAGAACCTTTGCCAGAATTGATATCCCAAATTCCCCATTCATCAATAGCAATTTTTAAAGGTGCCTTTCGAGGAGGGAAACGATACCATGATGAAAAATCCTTAACGATACCTGAGCCTTCTTTAATAATTGCTCGCATATCATTTAACTGATTATCAAACGTATCAATATTTTTAAGTAATGTGCTGTATTTTGAATTGGATGGTATGGCATATAAATGAATGGCTAGATAATCACAAACAGGATGCATTTGTGAAACTACTTTACGACTCCACTCTAAATCCTCTGAATTTCCTACAAGTGTTATTTTTATAGAAGGATCTTGAAGTTTCATGAGTTTTGTAAACTGCCAACTGTCTTCAATATAATCTTTAACATTTTGGTGTTTTCCCGCATCTGTTACAGCATACTCTTCATTTCCTATTCCCCAATATTTCACATTAAAAGGTTCTTTATATCCATGAGATCTACGCAAATTAGCCCAATACGTATCTTCCGTTCCATTACAATATTCCACCCAATCTGAAGCGTCAGTTGGAGAATCTGTAGACATATTAACCACTAAAAAAGGTTCAGCTCCAATGGCTTTACAATATTGAATAAACTCTGCAGTACCAAAATGATTATCCATAGTACCACCCCAAATTAAGTTTTTACGTTTTGGTCGAGTTTCTTTCTTTCCAATTCCATCTTTCCAATGGTAAATTTTAACTACTGTACCTCCAGGAAATCTAAGAAGTGAGGGATTTAATCCTTGTACTTTTTTTAAAACATCTTTACTAAAACCTTGTGCATTAGATAAAGGAGAATTTTCATCATAAATACCTCCATCAATGCAACGTCCTAGAAACTCAATAAATTGACCATATATTAAAGGAGAAATCTTTTCTGTTTTTTCATTCAGATTGATTACAATTTCTACATCCTTATTTTCTTGAGCATTTATATTCAAAAGTATAAAATGAATACAAAAAAGTAATAGATATTTCTTCATCTAAATATTTTCTTAAAAAGCTAAACAAATAATTATTTAATTGGTGTAAATCGAATCGCTTGCCCGCCTCCTGCAGCTAATTTTAAATCCAACACCGTTTTAAAATTTACTGTTTGTTGCGTTATAGCAATGTCTTGAGGGTTTGTTTTCCAATCGGCATTGGTTCCGTCTGCATAAATTTCGGCACGGTAAGTTTTGTCTTTGTCTAAAAATGATAACTCGATTTTTAAATCACGTTTATTTTCATCTGTAATACTTCCTAAAAACCAATCATCGCTAAATTTATCTTTTCTTGCAATAGTAATGTAATCTCCTATTTTACCATTGATTACTTTTGATGTTTCCCAATCTTCACCTAAATCTGAAATAAATTTAAATGCTGGTTGATTATCATAATTATCAATACAATCAGAAGCCATTTGCAATGGACTATACAAAACCACAAACAAAGCCAATTGTTTTGCTAAAGTGGTATTTACTCTTGAAGTTCCATCATCCAAATCATTCCATTTTACTCTATTTTTAGCATTCTTATATAAAATATCAAAAGTACCTGGCGTATAATCTATAGGACCACCTAATCCTCTGGTAAAAGGTAATATAGTATGATGTTCTGGTGGATTTCCAGAACTCCATCCATTCCATTCCATACCACGTGTGCCTTCTCGCGTCATCATATTTGGATAGGTTCTTCTAATTCCTGTTGGCTTTATAGGTTCATGCGCATCAATCATAATATGATATTTTGCTGCCGTTTCTACAACGGCTCTATAATGGTTTACCATAAATTGCCCATGGTGATATTGCCCTGCTGTTTGTATGCCACCCGCATAACCTGTTTTTACAGTTTTAACTCCGTAACTCTGATACATTGAAAATATGTTATCAAAATTATCTTGAAAAGATTGTGCGCTACCTCCTGTTTCAACATGCCCGATAAACTCTATATTTTTAGATGCTGCATATTGGGTAACTTCTTTTATATTAAAATCTTCATAAGGGGTTACAAAATCAAAAGCACCCTTTTTACCCCAATTTTCCCAACCTGTGTTCCAGCCTTCTACCAAAACACCTTGAATATTATGATCGTGTGCAAAATCTATATAACGTTTTGTATCCTTTGTATTTGCTCCATGTCTTTCGCCTAAAGTCCAAGTGCTAGTACCTAAATGCATCCCCCACCAAATACCTATATATTTCATAGGTTCTATCCATGAGGTATCTTCAATTTTATTAGATTCATTCAAATTCAAAATAGTATTTGAAGCTACTAAATCTTCTGCTTTATCCGTGATTAAGATAGTTCGCCAAGGTGTTTCCATAGGTGTTTTTGTTTTCACCTTAACACTATCTGGCCATGGCACTAAATTACATTCAAAGGCATACTGATTGCTTTTAGACTTCAACAAAGTCATATCGGCATAATTTGTCAAATTTGCTTCATGAATACTTGCAAAAAAACCATCGGTAGTTTCAAACGTTATTGGTGTATTTGCTGAAGGAACTTCTGAAATATCTGCCTTTTTATATAGCGTTTCATACGATTCAAAATTTGCTGGAATATACCAAGCTGTATGATTTTTTCTAAAATTAAATTCGGTTAACTCTTTTGTAATACGTATGCTGTCAATATTTTTTTGCTCAGGTATTTCATAACGAAACCCTATTCCATCATCATAAACTTTAAAGATTAGGTTCATTTTTCGTTGTAATCCTTCTTTTTCTTGTAAGTGGATTTTCAACTGATTATAATTGTCAACGATTTTTTTATTCTCTCCCCAAACTTGTGTCCAAGTACTTTTTGATTGACTGTTTTCAAAACTTAATACTTTAAAGTTTTTATCTAATGATGGTGCATCTTTTAAATCGAAACCAAGTGCAGAAGATTTAATAAAAAGTGAATCTTTATACTTAACAGAATAATTAAAAGATTCATTTTTTATTTCAATAATAGCTTCAATTTTCTGATTGGGCGATGTTACTTTTAAAGGCTTATTATTAGCACAACTTGTTACCAATAATAAGCTCAAAAAATATAATAGATGCTTTAGAATTTTCATTTAGTCACTTTAAACATTGCTTTCAATAATTCAACAGAGTTTCCCCCAACCATCACTTCAAAATCACCAGATTCAACCACATTTTTCATCTCACGATTCCAAATAGACAATTCGTTTGATGTTAATTTAAATGAGATGTTTTTAGTTTCTCCTTTTTTAATAAACACACGCTCAAAACCTTTTAATGTTTTTCTAGGTGTTGTCACGCTACTGTAGACATCATTAATGTATAATTGTACCACCTCATCACCATCATAATCTCCAGTGTTTTTCACATCAACAGTAACAGTTAAACTGCCATCTGTTTTGATTTTATCTGCACTTAATTTTATGTTTGAATATTCAAAAGTAGTATAGCTTAATCCGTAACCAAAAGTGTATAATGGATTTTCGCTTTCACTCACATATCTATGAATTGCAGATGGTTTTTGATTGTAATAAATAGGTAGTTGTCCAACAGATTTCGGAAAAGTAATCGGATTTTTTCCTCCTGGATTATAATCACCAAATAACACATCGGCAACAGCTTTTCCACCAGCTTCCCCAGGGAACCAACCCTCTAAAATAGCAGGAATATTTTCATTAATCCAATTAACAGCTAATGGACGACCGTTTAACAAGACACAAACCACAGGTGTTCCTGTTGCCTGAATTGCTTGAATTAATTCTTGTTGCATTCCGTGTAATTTTAAAGTAGCAACATCTCTATTTTCTTCTACCAATTCTCTAGACTCTCCTAAAACAACAACGGCTACGTCTGCTTTTTTAGCAATAGCAATAGCAGGTTGTAAGTCGATTTTTTTCAAATTCCAACGCAAGTGTGCTCTGGCACCCCAACCGCCTTCCCACATTTCTATGCGGACTTTATATTTTTTGCCAGCTTCAATTTTCTTTGGTGCAGTTACAATACTAGTTGCGCCTTTTTTCCAATTATCAATCACTAATTGGTCATCAATCCACATTCTAATACCATCATCAGAACTCAATCCAATCCAACCATCAAATGACGTATCAGATTTGATAAAACCTGTCCAACGAATTGAAAAATTATCATCGTTAACACCTGCTCCAGGATTCCAAGGCCAATCAAATTGTAAATCTTTATCAATACGAGTTAAGGCTGGTTTTCCTTCTATTTTTTTATTATTAAAATATTCGCCTTTTAATCCGTTTTGAGATTCATCTGGTGTAAATAAATATTTTGATGGAATAATTTGCCCTTTTACAATTAAAGGTACACCTTCTTCATACAATACTTCTGTGTTTTCACCTGCAACTTCTTTGATGCCTTCTAATACCGTAGTTGCTACTTTATTTTTTACCGAATAGCCTCCTAAACGTGATGCATTGGCATTTGGTCCAATAACCGCAATGGTTTTGATATCTTTGCTTAAAGGCAATAATTTGTTTTTATTTTTTAATAAAGTGATGGATTTACGTCCCGCTTCTAAAACAATATCTTGATTTTCTTTTGAATGAAAACGCTCTTTGATTAAGTTTTTAGCGGTATAAGGATTTTCAAACAAACCTAATAAAAACTTCAATCGTAACACACCTCCAGCAGCTCTATCAATATCAGCCATCGATAATTCACCTTCATTTACAAGTTCAATAAGTGTTTTTTGCCAAAACTCATTTGAAAAGTCATAAAACTGCATATCAACACCTGCTGAAACTGCTTGACGGATACTTTCTTTAGGAGAATCAGCGGCATAATGTGTGGTTTGAATGTATTTAATAGCTCCTAAATCTGAGACCACAATACCTTTGAATCCCCATTCTTTTCGCAATACATCAGTTAATAACCAATGATTAGCTGCACACGGAATTCCATCTAATTCAGAATACGCACACATCGTTCCTAAAGCACCTCCTTTGGTAAATACTTTTTCAAAAGAAGGTAAAAAATCTTCACGAGCTGTACGTTCTCCAACAATTACGGGTGATGAGTTTCCACCTGCTTGTGGATAACTATGCACCGCAAAATGTTTTGGTTCTGCAATAATAGATCGGTCTGATGCCAAAGTATCACCTTGCATTCCATTGACCATAGCTAAACCGAGTTCACCAGCCAAATACACATCTTCTCCAAAAGTTTCGGCAACACGTCCCCAACGAGGTTCACGACCAACACCTAAAACAGGACCTAAGCCAAAATGAACACCGTGTGCTCTGGCTTCTGCTCCTATAACGCCACCTACTTTTTTCATCAATTCAGTATCCCAAGTCGCACCTAAACCAATATTGATTGGAAAAGCCGTACTTCCTTCATCTAAATATCCGTGCAGCATTTCACACATAATCAATGCAGGAATGCCCCATCTATTATTTTTGATAACATCTTTTTGAAGTTCATTAATCATTTTCGCTGAACGTGGATAAATATCATGTATCGCACCAACGCCTAAATCACCAATCTTATTTTTGGTTTTACTTTTTGAAAAGTCTTCTCCTTCTTTAAAAAACTCGCCTTTGTACATATCCATTTGGCGGACTTTTTCTTCTAAACTCATTCGGCTCAACAAATCTGTCAAGCGTTCCTCTACAGGTAATTTTTCATTTTGATAAGGATATTTTTGCGAAAATCCTTGAAGGACACATCCAAATATAAAGACGACTATTATTGCTGTTTTTCTCATTTTTTGATATTAATTTTGAATCACTTTTAAAGTTTTACCATTTACAAGATCATCGTGTGATATAAAATAACTATTGTAATTTTTACCGTTTAATTTAATTTGCTTGATGTTTCCGTTGTTATTCACTTCTCTTTCAATAACAATCGTTTTGTTTTTATAATATTTTGGATCTAATTGAATCGTAATTTTATCAAACATAGGTGTGGTAATCGTATATTTTGGGTCACTTGGAACGACAGGGTAAATTCCCATCATAGCAGATACCAACCAAGCAGACATCGTTCCCGTATCATCATTTCCTGGTAAACCTGCAGGTTTATTTTGAAAATATTGATGCACTAGTTTTTTTACCATTTTTTGACTTCTCCATTCTTGACCTTTTACATAGTTGAACAAAAACGGATAAGCAATATCGGGTTCATTTGCCATATCAAATTGGTCTTTATCAAAAACCTCTTGTAGTTTTTTAGCAAACGCTATTTTGCCACCCATTAACTTGATTAACCCTTTGGTATCGTGCGTAACCATAAAGCTATATTGCCACGCATTTCCTTCAATAAAACCTAAGTTTTTCTGAAAATTAGCTCCAACTTCTGGATTGTAAGGCGTTAACCAAGAACCATCATCATTTTTAGGACGCAATAAATTGAATTTTTTATCAAATAATTTACGATAAGAGATTGCTCTTTTCGAAAACACTTTGGCATCTTCGTTTTTACCCAAAGCCTTTGCTAATTGTGCAATGGAAAAATCGGTAATATTGTATTCTTGCGTAGTAGAAACCGAACCGCTGTGTGTTGTTTTTGTCGTTAAATATCCTTTTTCGATATAATCTTTTAAACCTGGTCGCAATGGATTCTCTTCAATTTGTGTAGCAGATTTTTTCATAGCAGTATATGCTTTGTTAACATCAAAATCTCTGATGCCTTTTAAATACGTATCTGCAATAATAATTCCAGCAGGATCTCCCACCATTGTGGTTGTTTCCGTAGCATTTAATTCCCATTTTGGCAACCAACCCGATTCGTCATAAATCTGCAACATACTTTTTACCATATTGGATTGTTGCTTCGGATAAACCAAACTCATCAACTGATGTAAATTTCGATACGTATCCCATAATGAAAACGTGGTGTAACGTGTGCCATCCGTTTTTAATGTTTCTCTGGTTTTCATTTTAGGATAATCACCATTAAAATCATTCAGAGTGTTTGGATGAATTAAGGTATGATACAACGCTGTATAAAAAACAGTCTTGTCATCATCACTTCCGCCTTCTACTTTAATTCTTGATAAATACGAATTCCATTCTTTTTTTGAATCGGCTAAAATTTGATCAAAAGTTTTGTTAGCAGTTTCTTTTTCTAAGTTTTCTCTAGCGTTTTCTATACTTACGTATGATACACCAATTTTCATTTCAACTGTGGTTGGCTTATCAAAATGATAACGCATATACGCACCAATACTATCACCAACTACTTCTTTAGTAAAACCTTTTTTGATTCGTGTTTTGCCGTTGTATCCCATCCATTGACCTTCAATACCTTTGTTTTTTGCGGTTTTTTTCCAAGCCCCAAATGTTTTGGCTGGTGTAGAAAAACGCGCTACAAAATATACAGGATAAGCTTCCTCAGGTTTGTAATAACAAAAAGAACCTACGGAACGAATCCCCTCAATTTCTGTAGGAGACACTACTTTTGTCATCGCACCTTCTTCATTAGTTAATCCTAAACCTAAGTTGATTAAAATATTGGCATCGCCTTTAGGAAAATGATATTTGCTAACCCCTACACGCGTAGTTGCCGTGGCTTCTACTTTAATCTTATATTTTTCTATAGTATTTGTGTAATAGCCAACAGAAGCATGTTCGTTTTTGTAGGTTGAACCGTATTTTAAATAATCGGTTTCTAAAGAACCTGTGGTTGGCATTGCTAAAATAACACCCAATTCTGGACAGCCAACACCGCTAATATTTACGTGACTAAAACCTGTTAAATATTTATTTTCATTAGCATACGGCGTGGACCACCAACGACTGTCTTTGTCAAAAGGTGAATTTTGAGGTCCAGCCACATTAAAAGGCGACACATTTGCCATTCCTCTAACCGCAATGGGGCCAGGATTGGTTGTTCCAAAATTTGAAGAACCAATAAACGGATTGACAAAATCAGCAGGTTCTTGTGCATGAATGTGAAAACAACTCCAAAAAGCCATTATATATATGGCTTTTAAAAATTGATTTTTTGAATTTAAAAACATAGGCTGCTTTTATCTATTTACTTTATTTATTTTTAAAGTCCATACTTCTTTACATGGTAAATTATTTCTTAATTTCTCTGGAATTATTACTTTAAATCCTTTCTCTAATTTTTGCCATTTCAACTTTGTTTTTGAACCTAACATTGTAATTTTAGCTCCTTTTTTAGGACTAATTGATTTCACAATAACTTCGGAAGGAATTTTAGTTTCACCTTCTTTTGCCATATAAAATAAGAATACATTTTCCTTTTGGTTTTGCGTCATACAAATGTTGTTCTCTTTGAAAGGAGCAATAGGTTTGGTGTTATAAATCGCACTGCTATTTATTTTCATCCAAGCGCCATATGCAGCTAATAAATCATATGCACCTTGTTGCCATTGTCCGTCAGGTCCTGGCGCAACATTTAACAATAAATTTCCACCTTTTGCAACAACATCAACCAACATCTGAATTCCCTCTCTACCTGTCATATACTTAGCATCTGGTGTATAAGACCATCCGCCTCCAGAAGTAATACAAGATTCCCAAGGATATGGCAATGTTTTTTCTGGAACACGGTTTTCTGGTGTTAAATAGTTTTGATTTTTACCGTGTACAGCTCTATCAACTACAATTAAACCTGGTTGTTTTTTGCGCGCTTTTACTACCAATTCGTCCATTTTCACATCCTGCTCAACAACGCGATGTTTTATAAATCCGTTACCTGATTTATTTTCTTCAAATTTTTCATCATAATTTTGATGAACATTTATTGAATCTCTTTTTCTTACCCAGCCACCATCAAGCCATAAAATATCTACTTTACCATAATCTGTCAATAATTCTAAGATTTGATTATGCGTAAAATCTACATACTTTTGCCATTTTTCTGGATACAACTTAGGATCGTAATTTACATTTCTATCAAATGGAGGAAAGTATGGATCCCAATAAGACTCTGTATGCCAATCTGGTTTTGAGAAATATGCGCCAATCCACATATTTTCTGTTCTAAACGCATTGAAAACTTCTTTTGTAACATTTGCTCTAGGATTTGTACTAAATGCACATTCTGGATCAGTTACTTTGTAATCTGTATATTTAGAATCGAACATCGAAAATCCATCGTGATGTTTGGTGGTAAAGACCATATATTTCATTCCAGCATCTTTAGCTGCTTTTGCCCATTTTTCTGGATTGAATTTTTTAGGATTAAATGTTTTCTTTAAAGCTTCATAATCTTTTACATATTGATAGTAATTTTGAGGGTTACTACCTTTTGTACGTTCACACCAACCGTAATCTTCAGGACATAAAGACCAAGATTCTACAATTCCCCATTGCGAATAAGTTCCCCAATGCATTAATAATCCGAATTTTTTCCCTTGCCATTCTTCTAGGTTTTCTAAAACTAATGGATCTGTTTCTGGTACATACCTTTCGTCTTCATAAATGGCTTGAGAAAATATCTTTGCTGAAACTAATAGAGCTAAAATTGCGATTCTTTTTTTCATTGTCCTTGATTATCGTGTTTGTTCGTTTATTTCTTTGTATTACTATATGAATACGGTACATCTTCCGATGTACTTCCCCAATTTTTATTAGGTGTATCACTTAATTTAAAATCTATTATGCCACCATTTTGAATGGTTTCATAATTTATATATGTCTTAGAATATGCTTTATTATTTAGACTTGCCGACTGAATATACACATTGTTTTTAGAATTATTTGACGCTTTAATTTCAAAGGTATTCCCATTTTGTAAGTGCAGGGTTGTCTTTTTAAATAAAGGGCTTCCAATGGCATATTGGTCAACACCAGGTGTTACAGGATAGAAGCCTAAAGCGCTAAACACGTACCACGCCGATGTTTGCCCGTTATCTTCATCTCCACAATACCCATCTGGCGTTGCAGTATATAATTTGGTAAGCACATTTCTTACTTTTTCTTGAGCCTTATAAGCTTCGCCTGCATAATCATACAAGTAAATCATGTGTTGGATGGGCTGATTTCCATGCGCATAATTTCCCATATTCATCACTTGCATTTCTCTAATCTCATGAATGGTTTGTCCGTAATAAGAATTGTCAAATTTTGGAGGCATTTCAAAGACTTCGTCTAGTTTGGCGGCAAAATTTTCTTTTCCTCCCATTAAAGTGATTAAGCCTTCAATATCATGAAATACAGACCATGTGTAGTGTAAACTATTCCCTTCGGTAAACGCATCTCCCCATTTTAGAGGGTTAAAAGGTTTTTGAAAATCACCTTCCTTATTTTTGCCTCGCATTAAATTGGTTGATGCATCAAATACGTTTTTATAATTCATAGATTGTTTAAAAAATCGCTTTGCAATATCTTTTTTTTCTAATTTTTTAGCCATTTCTGCAATGGTAAAATCGTCATAAGCGTATTCTAAAGTTCTAGCAACATTCTCGTTGATGCCTACATTGTAAGGCACATACCCTAATTTATTATAATAACTCAAACCCGCTCTACCCACAGAGTTTACAGGACGACCTTCTTCAATGTTTGCGTTTTTTAAAATAGCTTCAAAAAGCACAGCCACATCTTTCTCTTTTACATTTCCTTTTAAAAAGGCATCCGAAATAATGGAGGCAGAATTTGAGCCCACCATACAATCTCTATGTCCTGGGCTTGCCCATTCTGGTAACCAACCTGATTCTTTATACGTATTTGCTAAACCTTCCATAATGTGGCTGTTCAATTCAGGATACATCATGTTAAAAAATGGAAAAACTGCTCTAAAGGTATCCCAAAAGCCATTATCTGTAAACATATAACCGGATTCGACTTTGCCATTATACGGACTGTAATGCACAATATTATTGTCTTTATCAAACTCATAAAATTTTCTTGGAAATAACAATACGCGATACAAACATGAATAAAATGTTCTTAAATTGTCTATATTATTATCTTCAATTTGAATTCTATTCAATTCGGTTTCCCAAGCTTGTTTGGCTTTTTCTTTGGTTTGTTCAAACGTATCTGTTCCTATTTCTTTAGAAAGGTTTAAAGCTGCCTGCTCTGGACTTATAAATGATGAGGCTACTTTAACATGAACAACTTCTCCTTTTTTAGTTTTGAAACCAACAACTGCCCCCACGTGATCACCTTCACTAGATGTTGTGTTTTCTAATAGTCTCCAACCATCTGTCCAAGTATCGTTTGTTTCAAAATCTTTATCAAATTTTGCCACAAAATAATTATGAAAATTCTCTGGAACACCACCACTATTATTTCTACAATAGCCAATGATTTTACGTTCTTCAGGAATAATTTTTACCATCGACCCTTTAAAAAAAGCATCAAGCATAATATATGATGTTTCGGCTTCTGGAAATGTAAATTTAAAATGAGAAGCGCGTTCTGTAGGAGTAACTTCTGCCACCACATCGTAATCAGCTAAATACACCGAATAATGATAGGGTTTTACTATTTCGGCTTTGTGTGAAAACCACGATTCACGCTCATCTTCTTGAAATTTTAAATCGCCCGTTACTGCCATTAAAGAAAACGCCGCATAATCATTAATCCATGGACTTGGTTGATGGGTTTGTTTGATTCCTCTTATTTTTTTTGCATCATAAGCGTATGTCCATCCATCTCCCATCTTAGCCGTCATTGGGGTCCAAAAATTCATAGCCCATGGTGTTGCAATTACAGGATACGTATTTCCGTTTGACAAGTTATAATCTGAATCTGTTCCCATTAATGGGTTTACAAAATCTACAAGATTCGTATTCCCTTCTTTCTCTTTAGATGTGACTTGACTTTGATTACACGACATCAAACCGAACGCTATAAATAAAAACACTAATTTGATTATCTTCATACTATTACATATTTTCATTTAATTGCTTTCTATAACTTGTCCTTTTTCTTTATACAAATCGACTTCACCATCTAATTGAATAGCTATTACAGTTACGTCTTTATCTTGAACAGCTTCAGGTACATCAATATATAATAACCCTGGCACAGCGCTCCAATATTGTTTTCCTACAACAGTTGTTTTTAATTTAGTGCCATTGCCCACAACCCATGCTCTGTTCATTTTATTTTTTAAGCCTTTAATAAGTAATGGTCCGTTAGGTTTATTGTCAACATACAAATACAAGATAGTTTTATCTTTTGACAACGCTGTATACCCATTAAAATGTCCAGAAGGAATGCCAGTTCGCGTACCATAAATAGCTGTTTTATGTTTACTTGTCCATCTTCCAATACCTTTTAAAATATCTATTTGTTCTTGAGGAATCGTGCCGTCTGGTTTTGGGCCAATATCTAACAATAAATTCCCTCCCATACTGATACAATCGACCAAAATTCGGATTAATTGATTTACCGATTTATAATTTGTATCGTTTGGCTGATAACCCCATGAATTGTTCATGGTTATACACAACTCCCAATACGTATTTGAAGGTTTTGTAATAGGAACACCTTGTTCTGGAGTTTCATAATCGCCGTAGCCTTGCAATCTTGAGTTGATAATAGTTGTTGGTGTTTTTTCTAATAATAACTGACGAATTTCTTTGGCCTTCCACTTTTCAGCAGATTGCTCCCAATCGCCATCAAACCAATATAAATCTGGATTAAATTTTGTTAATTCTTCTATTTGACCAAAATTGAATTTGGTAAAATTATTCCATCGTTTCTCATCTTTGGTATACCGTTTTTTATCTCTTAAAAAATTAGGATAATCTGGATACGACCAATCTAACAACGAATAATACAGACCTACTTTTAAATTTTCGTTTTGGGTAGCTTTTACAAATGGCGTAATGACATCTTTTTTTGCAGGCGTTTTATCAACCACATTTAAATCACTTTGCTTCGTATTCCAAAGTGCGACTCCGTCATGATGTTTTGTTGTAATCACGGTGTATTTTGCACCACTTTCTTTAATTAGTTTTGCCCAATATTTGGGATTATAATTTTTAGCGGTAAACCCATTTAATTGTTTCATATAATCGTCATACGAAATATAATTATTATAAAACGACCACGATTCATCAATACCATTTACAGCATAAATACCCCAGTGAATAAAGATTCCTAATTTAGCATCTTTAAACCAGGCTAATCGCTCTTCTTTAGGCAATTCGTTCTCCTGTCCAACAACAAAATTCATTGTTAGAAACGATACTATTAATAAGAATTTTAAACACTTCATTTTCTAATTTACTAAAATTTCATCGGCGAAAATAAAAACACTATCGCCTTTAGGATTTTTCTTTAAATTTCTTGCTATAACTTTTATATAACGGGCTGTTTGTTCTTTAAAATTAATTTTAAAGTCTTTTAGATGTGTTTTATAATTAAGAACATAAGGTATTTCTATATCACCAACTTTTTTATAGGATTCACCATCATTTGAAACAAACACATCTATTGCTACAGGATAATATATTCCTGAGAGTTGGCTTTCTAATAATCCAACGATAACTTGTTTTATTGTTTGATTAGTTTCTAAATCGATAACCACTTCCATATCGTTCATTAACCACCCTTGCCATTGCCCGTCATGGAAATTTTTCGAGCCTCTAATGGCATTTACTAAGGTGAAATTATCACCTAAATAACTTTTATTTATGTTGGTTTTATAATTTACTTTATTTGCCACTGCTTTGTGAAAATGAATGGTATCAATATATACTTTTCCAAAAGGTTTTTCATTTTCAAAAAGCGATGCTTTTATAATGGTTGTTTCTTTTAATTTTATAGTGTCTGTATACTTTAATGCTTGTTTTTCTATTTTTTTGTCACCGAAAACATATCGAATATCGGCATTAGGAAATTCTGTGTTTAACGCTAAATCAACTTCTTTCATGGCAATATTTGCTGTTGAATTGAAAGTTATTTGATAGGCGCTTTTTGAATAATTAATACCTAAAAGATCATAACGTTTAAAGATGGTTTTAATTCTAGATGAAAAGTTATCCCAATTACGTGATTCTTTTGGGCTCCACAATGTTTCTGATAAGGCTGCAAGTCGAGGAAAAATCATGTATTCTGATTGTTTTGTAGTAGGAATATATTCTGCCCATAAATTAGCTTGCCCACCTAGTACATGTTTTTTTTGTGCAACTGTCATTGAATCTACAATAGGATCGAATTGATACACTTTACTTAATGGAGTATAGCCTCCAAAAGCTCTAGGTTCTTCACTTTGAATACCTTGGTAATGATCGAAATAACAATGTGTTCCTGGTGTCATAATAACATCATGACCTTGTTCTGATGCTTCAAGACCTCCTTTTACACCTCTCCAGCTCATAACTGTTGCATCTGGCGCAAGGCCACCTTCTAAAATCTCATCCCAACCAATTAGTTTTTTGCCTTTTGAATTGATATATTTTTCTATACGTTTTACAAAATAGCTTTGCAATTCGTGAGTGTTTTTTAGATGTTCTTGTTGCATTCGCTTTTTGCAATGCAGACATGTTTTCCAATTTGTTTTTGTGGCTTCATCACCGCCAATATGTATGTATTTTGATGGGAAAACGGTCATCACTTCATCCAAAACATCTTCTAAAAACTTAAACGTACTGTCTTTACCAGCACAATAAATATCAGTAATGGGCCATACGCCTCCCGATGGTACAGAAATACGTTCGTTTAAACATGATAACTCCGGATAAGCAGCTATCGCACAACTTACGTGTGCTGGCATTTCTATTTCAGGAATAATTTCAATATTTTTAGTTTGAGCATATTTTACAATGTCTTTTAATTCATCTTGAGTTAAAAAACCACCATAGGTGCCTTTCTCATCGGGGTTAGCTCTAGATCTACCATTCCATGCAGGAATATGTTCTTGGTCCACACGCCATGCACCAACTTCGGTTAGTTTTGGATATTTTTTAATTTCAATACGCCAACCTTGATCATCTACTAAATGCAAATGCAAAGTGTTCATTTTATGCATTGCCAAACGATCAATCGTTTTTTTTATGTATTCTTTTCCGAAAAAATGACGTGATAAATCAAGCATTAATCCACGATATTGAAAACGAGGTTTATCATTAATACTTATATTTGGAATTATCCATGCTATATTAGAAACTATTTTTTGACTTTCTATTTTTAAAGACAATAATTGTCTGATGGTTTCTAATCCGTATAAAAAACCTGAATTATTTTTAGCTGAAATAACAATGTGATTATCATTAACGTTTAATATATAAGCTTCATTTTCAAGACTCGCATCAATATCAAATTTCACATAATTACTTTTTGGAATTTCATTAACTATTTTTGGTTTCCAACCTGCTGATTTTTCAAATTTGTTAATTAATATATTGTAAATTTCTTTTTGAGCATCATTGGCAATCACAAATTGTGTAGCTTCTGAAAATTCAAATGTACCTTTATGAAGTTTGACTTCTAATGGTTTTGGAATAATTTGAATGTCGGCTTCTGTAAATACTTTTGGCTCTTGACAAGCATTAAAAACCAGTAATAATGTTAGCCCAAAAAATAGATGTAAAGTCTTCATGTTTTTTATTTTAAAATTGGTGTTACTTTAAACTGATATTGATAAGTTTTATCTTTTAGCAAGTATTTCTCCATAGGCCACGCTCCCCAACTGTCAATACTGCCTATCCCCATTTGTTTATTATCTATTTTTAAATTGGTTAGATCTCGTTCTTTTAAATCGGCAGCATTTCTTTGGTTTTTTTCTAGACCATCATCTAAATCTTCTGTAAGATAATGTAAGGCTGTCATATTGAATAATGCATCCGATTCAATATGTAATGTTATGGTGTTATTCGATATATCGCTCCATCGTACATCTGTTTTATTCCCGGTTTCTTGCGGACGGATATATGGATAATATTGTTCTGAAACCGTTTGATTATAAAGCCCAATATGCGCACTATACTTTCTATCGCTATAGTTTTCATAAGGTCCTCTACCGTAGTATGAAATTTCACTAAAAGCTTTAGGTAATATCATTTCCATACCAAAACGAGGTAACAAAGGTGTCTTTTTATTGATATTCAATTTTTGTTGCACTTCTAAAACACTTTCACTATTAAATGAATAAATAATAATCAAATCCGAAAACACATCAGGTAACTTATAAACCGCTGTTGCTGTAATCGTATTATTTTTAGCCTTTTTATAATCAAATCGTATTAAAGTAGGATTTTCTACAGCTTTTTTCCAAGGCAATAATTTTTTCTGAAATTGTGCACCCATATCATTATCGGTTGGTGCTCTCCAAAAATTAGGTTTTAAAGCATAGCCTGCTTTTAAAATAGACTCATTATTAAATACGTACTTATTAATAAAACCTGTGTTTTTATCAAAAGACAATTCAGCTTTATCACTTTTAAAAACAACATCTTGGTTCCTTTTTGTAATAGTCATTTTAGCTCCATTCTCTAGAGTCATTTTGTTTTGCCAAACACCTTTTAAATGAAGTTGTTCTGTTGCAATTTCAAATCCTTTAAGTAAAAATGGTTCTTTTTCTTTTAAGGTATAACTGATGTTTACAAAGGCTTCTTGATAGGTTTTACCTTTTAAATGAACAGGTAAAGTATATGTCTTATCTTGCTGCGGATTGATGTCTAAATCATTAATTGTTCCGCTTTCAGCTTCAATACCATCTAAAAGTAGTGTCCAATGTAAGCTCACATTGCTTAAATCTTTAAAGAAAAATTCATTAAAAATAGTGATGCTTATTTCGTCTTTGTTTTTCCAAGAGGTATGAATATTTTGAAGTACATTTTTAACTTCGAACGCATGTGGATTGGGTTCTCGTTCTGGGTTAAAAACCCCATTGTTTAAAAAGTTGTTATCGCTTGGTGTGTCTTTTGGTCCAAAATCGCCACCATAAGCAAAAACTTTAGAACCATCGTTTCTTGTTTTATAAATAGACTGGTCTATCATATCCCAAATAAAACCACCTTGAAAATTTTTATGCTTTCGCATCACATCCCAATAGTCTTTAAAATTCCCCATAGAATTTCCCATAGCATGAGCATATTCACATTGAATAAATGGGCGATTCGGTTTTGGATTGACTGCGATGTATTCCTCCATGCCTTTTGGCGAACTATACATAGGGTTTACAATATCAGAATCCCAATCAAATTTTAAGGTTTTACCTTCCCAACCATCAGCAGTGGCGCGTTCATATTGTATGGGTCTTGAAGGGTCGCGATCTTTTATCCAAAGGTAGCCACGGTAAAAATTATAACCATTTCCAGCTTCGTTACCCATACTCCAAATAATAACCGATGGATGATTTTTATCGCGTTCAACCATGCGCTTCATACGCTGTAAATGGGCTAATTCCCAATCGGGTTTATTGCCTAATGTTTTGGTGATATTATACCCCATACCGTGAGATTCGATATTGGCTTCATCTACTAAATAGATGCCATAAGTATCACATAAATCATAAAAATAGGGGTCATTTGGATAGTGCGACATTCTAACGGCATTGAAATTAAACTGCTTTAGCATCTTAATATCTTGCTCCATACGTGCTCTTGAAATGGTTTGCCCTGTGGTTGGATCGGTTTCATGACGATTAACGCCTTTTATATAAATTGCTTTACCGTTAACAAGTAATTGTCCGCCTTTAATTTCTACATTTCTAAAACCTACATTTTGTGGAATAACCTCAACAACAGTTCCTTTTTTGTTTTTTAAAATGAAAAGAACTTGATATAAATTGGGCGTTTCAGCAGTCCATTTTTTAGGTTGTTTTACATTAAAGATAAAACTTGATTGAGGTTCATTAACTTGAATTGTTTTTGAAGTAATTATAGATTCATTGTTTTTTAACTGAACCTCTAAAACATAGTTTTCTTTTTTGTTGACACCTGAAAATTTTGTTGAAACGTTTAAAGTACCATCTATAAAAGCATCATCTAAATTTGGCGTGATTTCAAAATCGACTAGATGGGTTTTATTTCGAGCATATAAATAAGTGTCTCTTGTAATACCACTCATTCGCCAAAAATCTTGACATTCTAAATAGGAGCCATCACTCCATTTCATCACTTTTAAAACGATGGTATTTTTACCTGATTTTAAAAACGTTTTCAACTTAAATTCTTGTGGTAATTTGCCATCTTCACCATAGCCTACATATGTGCCATTTACCCAAACCGTAAGATTCGATTTTGCAGCACCTACATGAAGAAAAACATCTTTACCATCCCAAGTATCATTAACCGTAATTGTTTTTCTATAGACGCCAGTAGGATTATATTTTGTTGGTACTATAGGCGGATTTACAGTAATCCAATGCGCAAACTCATAGGTTGTATTGGTGTATATGGGATATCCATAGCCGTTAACATCCCAATTGGCTGGAATTTTAAAATCATCCCAATGGGTATCATTAAACGTTGTTTTTTCAAATTCTTTTGGTAAATCATTAGGAGCATCTACGTATTTAAACTTCCAATCTCCATTTAAATTCAGATAGTTTTCAGAATGTTTCCAATCGCCTTTTGCTGCCGAAGCTTCATTTTCATATACATAATAAGAAGCGCGCATCGGCATACGATGCTCTTCATTTATTTTTTCGTTTAACCAGAAAGGCGCTTTTTTTTGTGCATTTACGGTTATTGACGCTATTAAAAATAGTATTATGTATAGCCTGTTTTTCATTTACTAATTATCCCAAGTCATTTTAAATTGTGCATCTTCCATTCTGTTTCCTTTTTCTTCATCGCAAACAGCATAGTTAAATCCTGATCGTAAACTATAGCCGCCATGTTCGCCGTTTTTATTTATTGCTATAAAGCCTACTTGTAAATATTCCATGTCCTTATGGTTTTTATGCTTGTTGTAAATACGCTCCACAATTTCTTTACAAGCTTCATTAGGACTTTTACCTTGACGCATTAATTCAACCACCATAGCACTTCCTGCGGTTCTAATAACTGCCTCACCTAAACCTGTTGCTGCTGCGGCACCAACGTCATTATCTAAAAATAATCCTGCACCAATTATTGGAGAATCACCAACGCGACCATGCATTTTCCAAGCAGCACCACTTGTTGTACAACCGCCTGAAATATTGCCGTCTTCATCAATAACCAACATACTGATGGTGTCGTGGTTTTCTATATTGATAACGGGTTTGTATTTAGACGCTTCTAACCATTTTTTCCAATCTTTTTCAGCTTCGGCTGTTAGTAAATTTTCTTTTTTAAACCCTTCTTCTAAAGCAAATTGGAGAGCTCCTTCACCAGATAACATTACGTGAGGTGTGTTTTGTAAAACTCTTTTGGCTACCGAAATAGGATGCATAATTCCTTCTAAAAAACTAACCGAACCACAATCACTATTATGATCCATTATACAGGCGTCTAACGTTACTTTTCCTTCACGATCTGGATAACCACCATAACCTACACTTCTAACATTAGGGTCGGCTTCGGGTATTTTCATTCCTGCTTCAATAGCATCTATGGTTGTCTTTTTTGCTTTTAATTGTTTCCAAGTTTCTTCGTTAGCTGGTAAACCATGATTCCATGTTGAAATGATTAATGGTCTTTTTTGAGGTATGTCATTTTCTAAAGTAACAGTTTCTTCATTTTTAGCAGTTTCTTTACAACTTAAAATAGTACTCACACCTATGGTTCCTAAAGCTGCTGTTTTTATGAAATTTCTTCTGTTTGACATTTCTTTTTATTTTAGTTAAACATTTTAGAGGACAATGCGGTTTCGTATTTAACATTTTTATTTGGTAAACTTCCCATGTTAAAAATCAAAATGCCTCCTTGTTGTATTTCTTGATGAGTGATATAATCTCTATGTATTTCTTTACCATTTAATACGATAGATTCGATATACATATTTGCATCACTATTGTTTTTTGCTTTAATAGTAAATGTTTTTCCGTTTTCTAAATTGATTGTGGCTTTATCAAATAACGGCGATCCAAAAGCATAAATTCCTTGTGCTGGATTGACAGAATAAAACCCTAAAGCACTTAATATATACCATGAAGACATTTGTCCGCAATCTTCATTACCACAATGCCCGTTAGGCTTATTTTTATATTGGGTATTTAAAATCTGTCTAACCAATTTTTGAGTTTTCCATGGTTTACCAACGTAATCGTACAAATATGCTACATGATGACTTGGTTCATTTCCATGTGCATATTGCCCAATCATTCCCGTACTAAAAATAGGTAATGTGTCTTCAGGAAGAGGCTTTAAAGTAAACATACTGTCTAATTTTTTTTCAAAAGCATCTTTACCGCCAACAGCTTGTATTAATCCTTCGATGTTTTGAGGTACAGACCAGAAATATTGCCACGCATTGCTTTCGCAAAAATAATTGGTGTACTCTTTTGGTATAAATGATTTTATGAATTTTCCATCTTCATCTTTAGGACGCATAAATGAAGATTGCGAATCATACATATTTCTCCAGTTTTCAGAACGTTTTAAAAAATAGTTGTAATCATCTGTTTTATTTAAGGCTTTTGCAAATTGCGCAAGACACCAATCATCAAATGCGTATTCTAGTGTTTTTGAAACCGACCAATTTTCGCCCTCATCATCAACTGGAATATAACCCAAAGCTTTGTAATCGTCCAAACCTCTTTTATTTACCATGGAGCTTTTTTTGCAAGCTTTATAGGCTAATTCAATATCAAAATTTTTAAAGCCTTTAGAATATGCATCTACAATAACTGGAATGGCATGATTTGCAATCATCATATTGGTTTCATTACCTTGCATAGACCAAACAGGTAATAGCCCTGTTTCTTTATAATGCGCTAATAATGAATTTATCATATCCGACGTTCTATTTGGATGAATAATGGTGTATAACGGATGTGCCGCTCTATAGGTATCCCATAACGAAAAGGTATCGTATCTATCAAAACCTTTTGCTATCATTATACTATCATTTGCTCCTTTATATTCATTGTTATGGTCACTCAATAGAGTAGGAGCGAGCATAGACTGATACATCATGGTATAAAAGATTGTTTTCTTATTCTCGTCGGATGTAGTAATCTTTATTTTTTGGAGTTCCTTTTCCCAAATAGCATTTGCTTTTTCTTTGTAAGCTTCAAAATTAAAATTGGGAGCTTCAATATCTAATGATTTATATGCTCCTTTTCTTGACGCTGTTGAAAGCCCTGTTTTTAAAATAATAACTTCATTTTCTTCTGTCTTATAATTTAAAATGATTTTTGACTTTTTTGCAGTAACAGGATTTTCTGAAAGCAAATCGTTTTTAAAAATTTTAAATGATTCGAAAGGTTTTGAAAGTTTTATAACGAAATAAAGGCGTTGATCTTTTGCCCATCCTGTAGATTTTCTGTAGCCTTCAATAGTTGAATTGTTTACTACATTTATATGAGTATCAACAGGTTTATCCCAGTTTAAGGCGTAGCCTAAATCGATGTAGATTTGTGTTAAACTGTCCTTAGGAAATGTGTATTTATGGATGCCTGTTCTGGCTGTTGTTGTTAGTTCAGCTTTTATGCCATAGTCTAATAAATCGACTTCATAATATCCTGGAGAAGCTTTTTCTTTATCGTGAGAAAATTTAGAAAATGGTTTAAAGTTATTTTCTTTAATTCTCTTAGAAAATCTACTATTGGTTGGCGTGACTAAAATATCATACAAATCGCCTGCACCAGTTCCTGTTAAATGTGTATGTGAAAATCCTGAAATAATAGAATCTTGATAGTAATAACCTGCAATTCTATCCCAACCTGGAATACCAATATCGGGACTTAATTGCACCATTCCGAAAGGTACTGTTGCTCCAGGGTAGGTGTTTCCTGGACCATCTGTACCTATAAATGGGTTTACATAATGCGTTAAAGACAATGTGTTAATTGGCTTAGTATACTCGCAATTAAATAATAGCGGCACACATACTAAAAATATAAGACCGAATTTACGCATTCCAATTCCTTTATTTTAAATTTGCTTTCATTTCTTTAATAGCTTTTAGCTGTGCTTCTGTTAAAGCAGGTCCGTCAAAAAATGTAATGCCTTTAGCACCATTGTCTTTTGCTAATTGAATAGCTTTTATTAATTCGCTTTCAGTTTTAAATGCTGGTAAATAAACGCCTGTATTTATTTTTGTTTTCTTGCCTTCTAAATCTGCTATCCCTTGTTTTGTGGCATAACCAACCCAGTCTACTTCTTCGTTATAAAACCCATGATAAATCATTGGATATACCTCATCAATATTCCATTTATCCCATCGTTGACGTACCATGTGATCTGCCATTTCTGGATAAGGAAATACGGCTGCTGTTAAGTTTTTATTATATTTATGTACAATTTCATAGGCGTCATCTACAACTGCTTTTATGGCATTAAGCCTGAAGTTTTTCCATTCCATATCAATTGCTGTATTATGACTCTCTTTTGGGTTTTTATGATGTATTTTTTCGAATGCACTTACACAAGCATCACAATAGCAAAAATCGTATTCTGGTAATTCTGTGTCTTGAACCAAGTTGTATTTAGGAAGTAACCCAATTGGCAAGAAAATATCACAAAAACGTATGTAGTCTAAATGTACACTTTCAATACCGTCAACTTTTGCTAAACCTTCAACTAAACTTAGTACATGATTTCTAGACGCTTCTTTTGTTGGGCATAACCATTGATAGTAACCTACGTAAGGACGCGTATCATAACATGATTTCCCTTCTTTACTTACTGCATACCATTCTGGGTGTTTTAGTGCTATTGAATCTCCTGGACGGTTCATTGCCATAATCCACGCATGTACTTTTAAACCATTTTTTGAAGCAATGGGTACTAAGCGTTTTAAAAGTGCTGGATCTGTATTAGTGTTTATTAAAACTTCATCAATACCTGCACTTTTGTATTTTATAAATTCTTGAGTATAATCGTCATTTTTTCTTTTGGCATCTGCTGTAATCCAAACGGCAAAATCAAAAGTAGTTGTTTCTATATCTGCTTCAGAGGTATTTGTATTTGTCTTTTTTGATTCAGTATTTGCACATGAAAACATGCTAAATAAAAATACAAGAAGGAAGATTTTTGTGAATTTCATTTTATATTTATTTTGATATGATTGTACCATCTTCTTTAATAATGAATGTTTTATTTGTAAAAGGACTTTTTAGTGAAATATTATACCCGGTTGTATGATTCTCTAATAGCGGATTTAACGTTTTATCATTAATACGAATATCTTTTTTAGAAATACTATCTATTTTTTTAGCCCAAGTTTTATGGGTTTTATAATAGTCTTTTTGAGCTCTATATAAATCATATAATTTCCATTTTACAATTTCGTCTTGAGGTATTGAGAATGTGTCTTTAGTTCCAATTTTATTAGAAGAAAAATATACATATCCCCATTTTTCTGGTTCGTGCATATTAATTACACCTGTGGGCGACCAAACCCAATTGTATTCTGGAAGGAATTTTTCGTTAGCATCTTTTTTTCGTCCATATTTCCCATTAGTTACAGAATGTTGCCAATTGACTCTTGAAAAATTAACTCTCCAAAAATCATCTTTAGGAATATTATTTTGAAAGTATGATGTTTTATATGCGGCCCATGGAATTGCCATTTCTAAAATCCAGCCTGTATCGGTGTCATTAGGGTTGTTTATGGTGCCATTTATTTTTACAGCCGATTTTAAGCCTGTTAATGTCCAATCATTTAAAACAACATTACCTTCTTCTCTGTAAGGTTTATTAATAAATAAATCCCAAACGGTGTTTAAAGCATTAATTTCGAGTTCGTAATAGGTTTTAGCATCTCCTTCAGGGTCAATAAATACTTCAAAATCATTATTATAAAAAATAATAGTATCTCGTTGTTTTAAGTTAGCCCATACATGTGGTTCTTCAATTTTTGCTAAAATATAATAGTAAGTATCATCCCAAAGCATTTTAACTTGCGTGTTATATTTGGGCTTAATAACACCTTCTATATCAATAAAAGGATCAGACCATGCTGCATTTTTCCAAGAAGAGTCAGATGCATCACCATCAACTACAATTTTTTCTAAAGTTTTGTAGGCAATAAATGTTTTAGGTGTGATTTCTTTATCTGATTGTGCACAACTTAAAATAGAAAAACAACTAATTATGAGTAACAATAATGATCTAAACTTACTTCTCATACTTTATAAACTGTTATTTTTAGTAAATTCAATAACTTCACTCAGTTTTCCAAAAGCCATAGCTACAACCGTATCGGCAGCTCCATAATAAACGGCTAATTTATCCTCTTCTGTGTCATGTAAAGCAGCACACGGGAATACCACATTAGGTACATCTCCATTCTGCTCATATGAAACTGCTGGACCTAATAAATAAGGCTGCGTTCTATACTTTACTACGTCAGGTTTGTTTTCATCTAAAAGAGCGGCTCCCATAGCATAACGAAACCCATTACAAGTATTTATGACGCCATGATATAGCATTAACCATCCGTCTTCTGTAAGAATAGGTATAGGGCCTGCGCCTACTTTAGCACATTGCCATGCACTGTCTTCAAAAGCAGAAGGTTTCATTACACAACGGTGTTCTCCCCAATATTTCATATCTGGACTGTAGCTAATCCAAATATCGCCAAATGGTGTATGACCATTATCACTAGGGCGACTTAACATGGCATATTTTCCATTTATTTTCTGTGGAAATAATACCCCGTTTCTATTGAATGGTAAATAGGCATTTTCACATTGAAAAAATTCTTTAAAGTCGAATGTATACCCAATGCCAATTGTTGGTCCGTTATAGCCATTACACCAAGTAATCCAATAGCGATCTTCAATAAATACAACACGCGGATCGTATTTATAATCAGATTCTATCATCTCTGTATTACCCGCTTGCATTTCAATAGGCTCATGATTAATATCCCAATTAATACCATCTTTACTAAAACCTGCAAAAATATTCATTTGCACCGCTTTGTTATCACATCTAAAAACACCTGCAAAACCATCGCCAAAAGTCACGACAGCGGAATTAAAAATACTGTTAGATGATGGAATCGCATAACGATCTATAATAGGGTTTTCAGAATAACGCCACATCACGTCGTTGCTATTTTCTGGTTTATCTTGCCAAGGAATGTTACTCACTTTATTTAATTATTTATTGTTGAACTTGATTTGACGTTTGTTTTAATAAAATTTTGTCCTCATTTAATCTGGTAATTTTCGAACAACATCTAGCCATGTATATTTTAATATAGCTGAAGTTATTAAAAATACAATTAAAGAGATGATAGTTTTTGGATAATCTCTAACTAAAAGAAATATAGGGATAACAATCATACTAGATTGCCAAACAATACCTATAACACAGTTAAGCATATCCTTTCCAAAATCTTTATTTTCAGTAAACGATGTATCTTCATTTTTTAATGCTTTATAAACAGGTTTCCAAAAGCCCCAAGGCCTTACATTTTTATAAAAATCTTTTAAAACAGAAATATCTGTAGGACAGGTAAAGAATGTGCCTAAGAGACTCCCTAATACTGAAACACCAAATATTATTGGAAATAGGTATATGGCTGGTAATCTTGCTAAATCATATAACCATGTATCCACAGTTAGATTCCCTTTATTTTGATCTAAGACAAATTGTAATGATGCCACTATAAGTCCAGCGAACATTCCCCAGAAATATCCCCAGCCATTAAAACGCCACCAAACCCATTTTAAAAAGTTTGCCGCTACATAACCGCCAAAAAGAGCACTTGTAATCCACAATGTTAACGAATTAAGTGAGTCTGCAAAAAAGCCCATAAATACACCTAGACCTACAACAACGAACGAAGCAATGTGACTGGCTTTAATATAGTGTTTACTTGTAGCTTTTGGTTTAAAATATTTTTTATAAATATCATTTACAATATAAGCTGGTCCTGCATTTACATAGGCAGAAAATGTAGACATAAAAGCTGCTAGCAAACCTGCTAACAACAAGCCTTTTATTCCTACAGGCACATGAAAATTAATAACCGTAGGCAGTAATGTTTCTAAATCATTTCCTGATAGAGATGGATCAAGACTCATTTGAGGCGCTAAAGAGACTAAAGCAATAACCACAATACCTCCAATTAACAAATATCTTGGAATGAATAAAATTAGATTGGTAAACCCACTCATATAAGCTGCTTCCTTAACTGTTTTGGTTGAAAGTATACGTTGCATATCAAAGCCAGGTGTAGGTCCTGCAATACTTGCAAAAAAACCTTTAAATAAAGACATCCCCACTAAAGCACCAAACATTTTGTAGCCTTCAGAATCAATAAGATCATCAAAAGCTTTGTATTTTTCACTCCAATGCGAACCTAATTCCTGTCCGAAAAATATATTTTTCCATTCTTCCGAAATTACAGATGTTATTTGAATATCTGTAAAATAAATAAATGTATAGCCTGCAACAAGTAATCCTGCTATAACCATAATACCGTATTGTAAAACTTCGGTAGCTACTACAGAAAGCATACCACCTTTAACCGTATAAATGGTGGTTAAAAATATAATAATTAAGGCATAGGATTGTTCGGAATTAAGTAAGATACTACTTCCCATACTTAAGGTTAAATCCCAAGGTAAAATAACGGTCATAAATTTACCAATACCTTCAAAAAAATAAGCGATAAACCCTATGGAAGAAACAACAGCAAAAAGAGCCACTATAATATGAGATGCTTTTCCTGATTTATCGTTACCAAAACGTGTTAAAATCCATTCAGACCCTGTCATTACTTTTGACCTACGAATCCAAACGGCTAAGAACATCATGACAAAAATTTGATTCCAAATAGGCCAAAGCCACATAAACATAAAACTCTTAGCTCCATATAGAAAAAGCCATCCAACCATTAATGCTGTACCAGATATATCAAACATACCTGAACCATTACTTAACCCTAAATAATACCATTTAATAGTTTTTCCTCCTAGGAAATAATCATCTAACCCTTTTGATGCTTTTTTAGAAACCCAAATTCCAACTCCTACGGTTAATAGGATATAAAATATAATAATGCTTAAATCGATAATATCCATATTAGTCCATATTACTTTTAGTTAAACCCCATTTTTTATTTGGTACAGATCCCATAACAAAATGTAAAATGCCTCCTTTTAATATTTGTTGATGTGAAATAGATGTTTGGTTGAATTCCTTTCCGTCTAAGGTGGCAGATTGGATATAAAAATTTGTGTTTGAAACATTTTCAGCCTCAATAACAAAAGTTTTGCCTTCTGAAAGTTTGATGGTTGATTTCTCAAAAAGAGGACTTCCTATTTCATACTCTCCAGAAGCAGGATTCATAGGGTAAAATCCTATTGAGCTAAACACATACCACGCCGACATTTGTCCGCAATCTTCATTACCGCTTAATCCATTAGGAGTTACATTATATTGTGTGTTTAAAATATGTCGTACCCAATATTGTGTTCGCCAAGGCTTATTCGCCTTATTAAACATATAAGCGATATGGTGACTCGGTTCATTTCCGTGTGCATATTGACCAATTAACCCTGAAATATCAGCAGAAATATTGTCACCAGTAATTTCAGAACTTTCTGTAAATAGCTGCTCTAATCGATTTGTAAAAATATCATTACTTCCGTGTAATGAAATAAAATCTTCAACATCTTGAGGTACAAACCAACTGTGTTGCCATGCATTTCCTTCGGTATAATCTGTTTGTTCTCTATGATTTGAGTGTTTCGGATCAAAAGGTTCATTCCAAGATTTTCCATCTTCAGATTTTCCTCTCATAAATCCTGTTTTTGAATCAAATAAATATTGATACCCTTTAGATCTGTTTAAGAAATATTTATAATCATCTTCTTTCCCTAAATCTTTTGCTATTTGAGCTACACACCAATCATCAAAAGCATATTCTAAGGTAATTGTAACCGATTCATCTAATAAATTATATGGAATATAGCCGTATTCTTTATAGAAATTCAAGCCACGTTCGTCTTGCATCATTGTTTGTTTCATTGCTTCATAAGCCTTTTCTGCATCAAAACCTTTTATGCCTTTTTTGTAAGCATCTATAATTACAGGAATCGAGTGATAGCCTGTCATTGTATTAGTTTCATTGGCATATAACGTCCAAACTGGTAATATTTTTTTGGTTTCGTAATAGGCTAACATAGAATTAACCATATCTGAAACTTTCTCTGGAGCTAAAAAAGTTAGTAAAGGGTTTTCTGCTCTAAATGTATCCCAAAGTGATAGTGTTGAATATGCTGTATAATTTTTAGCCGTTACAATGCTATCGTTTTCCTTTCTAAATTGGCCATTTTTATCGCTATAGGTTACAGGTGCAATTTGAGAATGATATAATGCCGTATAAAAAATGGTTTTTAATGAATCTACGGGTGTTTCAACTTCTATTTTAGATGAAGCAGTATTCCAAAGAGTATTCGCAGCTGTTTTTACTTTTTCAAAATTAAAATCGCCTGCGTCTAAATTTTCTTTTGCGTTTTTAATACTTACTGATGAAACGGCAACTTTTACTAGCAATTCATTACTGTTTTTTCTATCAAAAAATAATTGGGATGCTACCTTTTCAGCTTCTGTTGAATTTCCTTCAACTTGTTTTCCATCAGCAATTAATAGATGTTCTGAAATTGGTTTAGAAAATTTAGCCACAAAAAACACTTTTTGATTTTTTGCCCACCCTTTACTAAAGCGATACCCACTTATGGTATATTCGTCATCAATAGTAATGGCTGTTTTTTGAGGCATATCCCAATTGATAGCAAACCCTAAATCGACAACTACAGATTGTTTGTCATTTTCTGAAAATGTATATTTATGATATGCGGTACGTAATGAAGATGTTAACTCAACGTTTATTTTAGGCGTTTCAAGAAAAACTTGGTAGTATCCTGGACTCGCATTTTCGTTAGTATGGCTGTAAGTCGATTTATATGCTAGTGAATCTCTATTTTTTGTGTTAATAGTTAAATCTACTTGTTTGTTTGTTGGCATAAATAAAATATCTGCCAAATCACCAATACCAGTTCCACTTAAATGTAAATGACTAAAACCAGCTACAATAGAATCTGTATAATGGTAGCCAGAACACCAATCCCAACTCGAAATTCCGTTGTCTGGACTCACCTGTAACATTCCAAAGGGTACTGTTGCTCCAGGGTATGTATGTCCGTGTCCGCCAGTTCCAATAAACGGATTTACATAACTTGTTGTATCTTGTTTATACTGTTGTTTTTTAGCAGTATTTTCTTTGCAACTAGAAATTAAAACTATAAATAAAATAAGCAGCGTAAAGTTTTTCATAAAGAGTCATCATAATTTAATTTTAAATTTTCATTAATTTTACTATTTATAAAAGTAATTTAGACGGATAACACATAAACAAGCCTAAACACCAAAAAAACGCTATCAATATTTTTTAAATAATGAATTTTAAAAGCAATAAGTTTTATTTAATATCATGGAAATACCATGTTGTTTTCTGGATAGTATATTTTTTGTTCAATACTTTTCGTTGGGGGAGTTATTTTAATGATTATGTCTATTCTTTAAAATCGAACTTACTAGGGTTTCCTATACATATGGCATCATGTTACCTTAATATTTTTGTTTTAATGCCTTTTTTAGTATATCGAAAAAGATATACCCTTTACTTACTTTCAATTTTAGCTACCATATTTATTATGGTTTTGATTAAATTTAATTTAACTTATTTTTTAATCAGTCATAATGTTTGGCCAGAAGGACCTGAACCTATTACTAGTTTAACACTGAATTATACTATTGAAATGATGATTGGTGAATTATACGTAGTTGCATTTGTTGCTGCAATAAAAATTACCTTAGATTTTATAAAAGAGCATAAACGTGTTGCCGATCTTGAAAAGACACAATTAGAAACTGAGCTTCTTTTTTTAAAAAATCAAATATCACCTCATTTTTTCTTTAATACACTTAATAATATTTATTCATTATCAGTAGAAAAATCTAATAAAACACCAAGGATAATTTTAAAATTATCAGAACTAATGCGTTATATGCTTTATGAAACTAAAGCAAAACGGCAAAGTTTGCAGAATGAAATACTTTGTATTCAAAATTATTTAGATTTAGAGCGTGTTAGGTATAGTGACTCCTTAGAGGCTAATATGTACATATCTGGAGATATAGAAGATAAAGAAATAGCACCTATGTTGTTGTTAACATTTATAGAAAATGCTTTTAAACATGGCGCTAATAAAAATATAGGAAACGTAAAAATTGATATTAACTTTAAGATTAAAGGCGATTTTCTTTACTTTTCTATAAGTAACCCAATGCCTAAAATTACAAATCATAAAGACAATTTAAAACAATCTAGTGGTATAGGTTTAGATAATGTGAAAAAGAGATTAGACTTAGGATATGATAAAAATGATTATTATCTATCTATTAAGAATAAAAAAAAGAAATTTGTTGTAAAACTAAAAATAAGAGTAAGTTAAATTGGAAATTATTATTGATTAATTCCAATTACTCATGTCTGGGTTTTTTAAATATTTGAGTTAAATCTATTTGCAAAAACATCAATAAAGAAGTCTTTGATCTAGCACAAATCTGATAAATACTTAAACATTTCTATTTCTTCTTTCAAGAAGTAATTCTTTAGCTCTATGCAACCTTACCGAAGAAATTAATTTTATAGGAGACTTATTAGAAATTGCTTTTAGTTTACGTTGCGGCTGTCGTTCGCTTGTGGCTATTTCTTTACATAACTTTCTGCTCCAAAAGAATTCTTTACTTAAATTAAGATACTCTTAAAATCACAAACTATAGAAAGAATCTAATGGTATTGGTTTAGGTAAAGTAAAAAAAAGGTTAAATTTAGGGTGATAAAAGTCATTATTATTTATCTATTAAGAATAAAAGAAATAAGTTTGTTGTAAAACTTAAGATAAGAATCTACTAAATATAAAAAATAATCATAGTTAAAAGGCTATAAATTATACAAGTAAATATGAAAATAAAGTGTTTGATTATTGATGATGAACCATTAGCTATTAATGTTATTAAAAATTATTTGAATCAAATTGAAGATTTTGAAATAGTAAATACGTTTAGTAATGCTATTGATGGTTTAAATTTTTTAAAAAACAATATCGTTGATGTTATTTTTTTAGATATAAATATGCCTGTTTTAGATGGTATTAATTTTATTAAAAGTATAGAAAAACCACCTTTATTTATTATTACTAGTGCTTATGATGAGTTTGCAATTGAAACTTATGAATTAGATGTTTTAGATTATTTAGTGAAGCCTATTGAGTTTCCTAGATTTATGAAAGCAATAAATAAAGTTAATAAAAGACTTAAGTCAAGTACAAATATATCTTCAGAAAAGGTAAAAGAACGTTCCTTTATTTTTGTTAAAATTGATAAAAAGAAAATGAAGAAAATTTTTCTTGATGAAATTCTAGTCATTGAAAGTTTAAAAGATTATTTAAAAATAAACACCCTATCAGGTAGATATATTGTTCATAGTACATTAACAGCATTTACTAATTTATTACCTTCTAGAGATTTTATTAGAATACATAGGTCGTATACGATTGCTATTGATAAAATTGATGCGGTTGAAGGAAATAGTATTGAAATTGAAGGACTTCGATATGTTATAGGAAGATCTTATTTAGAGGATGTTAAACAGAAAATTTTAAACTCTTCTATTTAAAAATAAGCAAAAAAAATTGATGGCTATCATCTATTTAAAGAGATAACCATCAATAACCAAAAAACAACTAAACTATTTTTAATGCTATTAATAAATTCTTCTTATTGGTTTTATTTAAAAATGGTAACGTTTAAAAGCTTCAATAGCAGCATATTCTGCTAAACCTAAATCGTTGTATTTTTTTGCTGTTAATCTATTTCTATCTTCTACACGCACCCAAAATTCTCTAGAATCGTCGCCTTGAAACATAACACCATCTTTTTGAGATTGATGATAAAAAATAGCATGACGTTTTTTTAGTACTTGGTCTGGGCTCATAGGAACAGCCATTTCTATTTGGTAAGAATCCCATTCATGCCATGCGCCACGGTATAACCATACCCAACAATCGTTCATGTAAGGTTTAGGTTTTAATATTTTTAAAGCTTCAAATAAGCTATCTAAACAAACTTTATGTGTGCCATGTGGATCTGCTAAATCTCCAGCTGCATAAATTTGATGCGGTTTTATTTCTTCAATAAGTTGGCACATAATTGCTATATCAGCTTCAGAAAGATTACTTTTCTTAACAGTGCCTGTTTCGTAAAATGGAAGATCTAAAAAGTGAACGTTTTCATCAGGAAGTCCTATGTATCTTGTAGCTGCTAAAGATTCACTTCTTCTAATCAATCCTTTTAGTTTTCTAACTTCAATAGAATCAATATCATTTTTAGATTTATGCTTTAAAAATTTTATAATATCTTCTGACTCTTTAGATTTTGAATTTAAAGTCATAGATATTTCTGCAAACTTTAAAGCTTCTTCATTAGAAACGGCTATGTTTCCTGAAGTTTGATAAGCAACATGTACATCATGACCTTGCTCTACCAATCTATCAAATGTACCACCCATAGAAATTACATCATCATCAGGGTGTGGACTAAAAATAATAACTCTTTTTTTTGCAGGTAAAGACCGTTCTGGTCTATAAGTGTCATCAGCATTTGGTTTTCCTCCAGGCCAACCTGTAATGGTATGCTGTAATTTATTAAACATTTTTATATTCAAATCGTAAGCAGTACCTTCTTCTGTTAAAAGGCTCGCCATACCATTATCATTATAATCTTTATCGGTAAGTTTAAGAAATGGTTTGTTTGTTAATTCACTTAACCAAACAACAGCTTTTAGTTTTAACTCACCTGTCCATACACAAGATTTTACAAGCCATGGTGTTTTTACTCTAGTAAGTTCTGATGATGCATCACTGTCTAAAACAAATGTTGTATTGTTATGTTCTTGTAAGTAAGTGGCAGGAACTTGAGAAGAAATATCTCCTTCTATAGTTTCTTTTAATATTTCTGCTTTACTAATTCCCCATCCAAGTAAAACAATTCTTTTTGCATGTCTTACAGTACCAATACCCATTGTTATGGCTTTTCTAGGAACATTATCTATGCCTAAAAAAGAAGGTGCTGCATCAATACGGGTAATATGATCTAGTGTAATACTTCTGGTTCCTGAATTAATATGTGATCCGGGTTCGTTAAAACCAATATGACCTGTTCTTCCAATACCTAATAATTGAAAATCTAATCCGCCATAAGATTTAATTTTCATTTCATAATCTATACAATATTGGCGAAGCTCTTCAGTGCTTACTTTTCCATCAGGAATATTAATGTTTTCGGGTACTATATCTACATGATTAAAAAGATGATCATGCATGAAATAAAAATAACTTTGAATGTTATCCTTGTCCATAGGATAATATTCATCTAAATTGAAAGTTACTACATTATTAAAACTTAAACCATCTTCTTTATGCATTCTCACAAGTTCTTCATAAACTTTTATAGGAGAAGAACCAGTAGCTAAGCCTAAAACACAAGTTTCATTTAGTTCTTGTTTTCTTTGAATTAAGTTTGCGATCTCTTGAGCTACTAAAATTGAAGCTTCAAGAGACGAGTCGAAGATAACATTATGGATTTTCTCAAAACGGGTGTCTTCAAATTTCCCTGCTTCTTTATAGCTTATACTATCTTTTATCATTGAGTTGTTCATTTTGTTATTGTGATAAAATTACTTATTAAGACTTGTTTGAAATATAAAAATTCGACTAATAACCTTTGTGCTTCGGTAAAGGAGTTTTTTTATAAATTCAATATTATTAATTATTCAATAATACCAATCTCTCCAATAGAAACATTATTACCTTTTCCTATTTTAGATTTGGCTACAAACCGTATATATCTAGCATTTGTTGCATTAAATATTTGTATTTGTTCTATAGGGTTGTTTTTTATGTTTGAAAATTCACCTTCTGATTGTTTTTTCCAATTTTCATTATCAATACTTGTGTAAAAGGTATAGTTTGAAATTAAATTTAAGTTGCCGCCAACTTGTTGAGGGAAATATGAGAATCCTTTTATTTTTAATGTATTTCCCATATCTATAATTATTTCTTGTGGAAGTTTTTTTGTGTCATTTCCATAGTTCCAAGTGGTAACAGGATTGCCATCAATAAGTCTATTTGCCGTTTTTATATCGCCACTTGTAACAGAAATAATGCGCCATTTTTCTTTAGACATTCCATAATATGTAGTTTTTACAGCACTACTTATGTTTTCATTAGTATTGTTTGCAATGGCTTTTATGGTAACTGCATTATTAGCTATAAATGGCGTTTTGTATAAAGTGCTATTTGCTGTTGGCTGGGAGCCATCAAGCGTATAGTATATTTTGTTTTCAGTTTCTGTTTTTAATGTTACAAGTCCTTTTTTATTACGTTCTATTATAGGTGTTTTAACTAAAGTTGGAGCGTTAAATGCAGCAATATTTGAAATAACAATGCAGGCCTTTGAGTCCGTAATATTTATTCTAAGCGCTGTCGCTATGACTCTTTTTGTTCGTAAAATTCTTTTATAGCCTATGGTTGTTTCATTAGCAATGGTTTGCCAATTTTTATCAACTTTTACTTCCACATTAAATGCTTTAATACGCTGTCCTAATGCTATATGTTCTTGAAGCAAAATTCTATTTATAGCTGTAGGTTTTTTAAATTGAAATTCTATTGAAGCAGTCTTTTGATTATCATTAGTAGCCCAATAGGTGTCTTTATTACCATCAATTACATTTTTAGCTTCATAAACTGGACTATTACCACGTACATAATTTGCTGATGCTTTAGTGTTTTTAAGCAATTCTGTTTTAAAATCAGCATTTATAACTGCTCTAAATTCTTTTAATTGTACTTCATCATGTTTATTAATTAAACCTCTTTTGTCTGGAGGAATATTTAAAATAAGATTAGCGTTACGACCTACAGATTTATAATAGATATCTACCAGTTCTTCTACTGACTTTACTTTATCGTCTTCAACACTATGGTAAAACCAACCTGGTCTTGTAGAAACATCGGCTTCTCCTGGCACCCATTTTTCTCCGTCTTCATGCCCAGACATAAATTCTGTATAATGCACTTTTCCTCCTAATTCGTCTTTTTGACGCAAAAGGCTCCAATTTGTTTTATTAGCATATCCTTCTTCATTACCAATCCATCTTGCTTCGGAGGGGCCAACACCCCAAATAATCGTTTTTGGCGCAATTTTACTTATCATTTTGTCGGTTTCATCCCAGTTGTAATATGCAAGTGTATTGATTTTTCTGGTTTCATTTGCGCCTCCATAATAGCCATCACCACCATTGGCACCATCAAACCATATTTCAAACACATCACCATAATTGGTTAACAATTCTTTTAACTGATTTCTAAAATATGTTACATATTCTGGTTTACCGTATTGTGGATGATTTCTATCCCAAGGAGACAAATAAATCCCTAGTTTTAATTCGTATTCTTTACAAGATTCTGCTAATTCTTTAACAAGGTCTCCTTTGCCATTTTTCCAAGGTGAGTTTTTTACAGAGCGTTCTGTGTACGCTGATGGCCATAAACAAAATCCGTCGTGGTGTTTAGCTGTTAGAATGATACCCTTCATACCAGCTTCTTTTGCAATACGTGCCCATTGCCGTGTGTCTAATGCCGTTGGATTAAACAGTTTTGGAGATTCATCTCCGTAACCCCATTCTTTATTTGTAAAGGTATTTAATGAAAAATGTACAAAGGCATAAAACTCCATTTCATGCCAATCTAATTGTTTTTGTGAGGGTGTTGGTTCCTCTGGCATTGGCGGAGATATAGGTTCTTTACAGCTGTAAAGAAGCATAAAAGAAAAAATAAAAAGCATTGCGAATTTATAATTTTTCATAATGTTGTTATCATTCATAAGTAATCAATTTATAATATTAACATAATTAATATTTTTATTAATACTTTTTCGACAAGGGTTTAATTAGGGCATGTGTTGGTTGTAAATAATTACTTATTATTAGGATTGGCAAGTTATAATTTATGAGGTTTGTTTTAAGGGGTTATTAATTCATATGGATGCTTTTTTGACATAAAATGCTTTGAGTTTTTATATGCCTTGGAATTTGTTTACTTTCCCTTTTTTAAATATTATAAAAATGAAATTTTATCTAAAAATCAACTTGATTGTTTTATTACTAATTTCAACAAGTTGTATGGCACAACAAACAACAATTTATACCATTGGAGATTCAACCATGGCGAATAAAAAAAATCCTGAAACAAACCCAGAACATGGTTGGGCACAAGTTTTACCACAGTTTTTTAATAAAAATGCAGTTATTGATAACAGGGCTAAAAACGGAAGAAGTAGTAGAAGTTTTATTGGAGAAGGTCGTTGGGATTCTATACTTAAAACATTAAAAAAAGATGATTATGTTTTTATACAATTTGGACATAACGATCAGAAATTTAAAAGTCCTGATCGTTATACCAATCCACATACAGGGTATCGTCATAATTTAATTAAGTTTATTGAAGAAACTAGAGCAAAAGGGGCGACTCCAATTTTGTTTTCTTCGATAGTTAGAAGAAATTTTAATGAGCACGGAACTTTAATTGATACCCACGGCGAATACCCATTAGAAGTAAGACTCGTGGCATTAGAATATAATGTGCCTTTTGTAGACCTTCAATATTTAACAGAGGTTTTAGAAATGTCTTATGGTGTTGAGGGATCGGAAAAATTACATTTACATTTTGAGCCAGGAGAAAACCCTTATTATAAAAAGGGAAAACATGATGATACACATTTATCAAAATTAGGTGCCACTGAAATCGCAAAACTTGCAGTAAGTGAATTGAAAAAGAAAGTGCCTAGTTTATCTAAATTGATGAAGTAGCAAATAAACTTGTCTAAGTTTAGATTTCAATTATCAGGAGAATATTTAAAGGTTTTAAGAAATTAAAATATGGCGTTTTTTGGCTAACAAAAATAGAGTCTCTATCTATTTTTATACTGTGGTTTAATTTGCTACTTTTGGATTCGAAATTAATTTAAATTAAAGAAATGAAAACAATTAAAATTTTAAGTATTCTTTTAGTAGTTGCTTTTTTAAGCTCATGTAATAATAATGGGGTGACTCATAAAACTTTAAAAACAGAAATAGATTCTGTAAGTTATGCTATAGGAATGTTTTCTGCAAATAATGTTAAAGCAAGTGATTTTAAAGAAATTGATAGAGATCTTTTTAATCAAGGGTTTATAAATGCTTTAGATTCTACAGATATATTAATAGAAGAAGCTAAAGTACAACAGTTATTACAATCTTATTTTCAGAAGAAGCAAATAGAAGCTCAGGCTAAAAAACGAGAAGAAGCTGCTGCAAAAGCAGAAAAAGAATATGCAGGTGTTAAGGCTGAAGGTGAGAAGTTTTTAGAAGAAAATATGACTAAAGATGGTGTTGAAATTACAGAAAGTGGTTTGCAATACATTGTTTTAAAACAAGGAACAGGAGAAAAGCCAACAGCAACGTCTAAAGTAAAAGTACATTACCATGGTACATTAACTGATGGAACCGTATTTGATAGCTCTGTAGATAGAGGAAATCCTGCACAATTTGGTGTAGGTCAGGTAATAAAAGGATGGACAGAAGGCTTGCAATTAATGCCTGTAGGTTCTAAATATAAATTTTATATTCCTCAAGATTTAGCATATGGAGCAACACCGCGTCCAGGAGGAAAAATTAAACCATTTATGCCATTAATTTTTGAAGTAGAATTGTTAGAAATAATTAAGTAATTTTTTAAGTTACTTAACTTAAATATAAAGGCAGGAAGTTTAAATCTCCTGCCTTTTCTTTGTTTAAAAAAGTTCTTCTTCTTCTAGAACTAGTAATTTTGAGTGACAAATATCACATTAATATAGATTAGAAGTATTATTTTTGAACCCGTGAAAATAGTTTCTTCCATATTATCTTTATTCTTAATTGCAATTATTTTGTTTAATAGTTTGCGGGTGTCTTTTACTTACGCATACTATCTTGTTGATACCGCTGATTTTATTGAAAGACTTTGCGAAAACAAAGACAAGCCAATAATGCAATGTAATGGTAAATGTCATTTAAAAAAGGTTGCTCAAAACAACAGTACAAATGATGATAAAGTACCTTTAAAAGAAATAGATTTTAAGGAAGTTATCTTATATATTGTTGCGGAAACAGCATTCAATTTTACCTACACCACGGCTAGCGAAAATGAAATAAGTAATTACAATAATTTATACACTTATTCTTTAATTTCTACTTTAGATCATCCACCACAATCTTTGTTCTCACATAATAAAATTTAAAACACAGAAGTTTAAGTAAACTTCTGAAAATCTATTTATTTCAATTTTAAACAAAAAAAATGAGAACATTTTACAGTGTGCTATGTTGCATGCTTATTTCTGCTATGTCTTTTTCACAAGAAAAAAAAGATAAAGCAACAGATTCTATTACTTCAAAAACAGTAAAGCTTGATGAGGTTTTAGTAAAAGGAAACTCTGTTACAGACCCTGTTTTAACTAAAGTTTCTAACGATTATCAAAAAAATATTGTTCAACCTAAAAATGTAGCCGGTTTATTTGATAATATCAATGGGTTTTCGGTTATAAAACGAGGGAATTATGCTATCGATCCTTCATTTAGAGCCTCGCAATACGAGCAATTAAATATTCAATATGATGGAGGTACTAAAGCGATGCATGCGTGTCCAAATAGGATGGATCCTATAACAACGCATATTATTCCAGAAGAAATTTCAAAAATAGAAATTATCAAAGGGCCTTACACGGTGCGTTATGGTGCTACCTTTGGAGGTGTTATTAATATTGTAACCGATAAACCAAATTCAGAAAACACAGGTTTCCATGGTAAAATTTCTGGTGGTTATGAGTCTAATGGAGATTCGTACGTAACCATGTTGCAACTACAGCAAGTAACAAAGAATTATGATATTGTAGGTAATATGGGCTATAGAGATTTTGGTAATTATGAAGATGGTGATCAAACAGAAATCCCATCGTCATTCCGAAGTACAGATTACGGAATTAAAATGGGTTATAATTTTACTGATAACCAACGTTTGCAAGCGCATTGGAGACAGTCTTTTGGTAGAGATGTTTTGCATGCAGGTTTGCCAATGGATACTAATTATGATAATAGTAGTGTGCTATCATTAGATTACAAATGGTCTATGAAGGGTGATGTTTTTAAATCTATAACAGCAAAAGCTTATTATAGCTATGTAGATCATTTAATGACTAATAAGAACAGACCTTCGTTTATGATGGTTGAGGCAGAATCTGCGGTTGAAGCCACTACCTCAGGAGGTAAGTTAGAGTTAAATTGGAAACCATTAAAAAAGCTTAACCTGTTTTCTGGTATAGATGTGATGCGTATTGCTAGAGACGGTGATAGAGATAGGTTGGTGAAAATTATGAATGGTAACATGTTACCAACACCAAGACTGTTTAATGATAAAGTATGGCAAGATTCATATATAGATGATATTGGTGTGTTTACAGAAGCTAAGTGGGCTTTAAATAAATCAACTGTTGTAACAGCAGGAATTCGTGCAGATTTTGTAACATCTGATATTAAAGATCCAGAAGCAGATTTTGAAGCCATGTATGATTTGAAAAAACGTACTGAAGAAAATATAAGCACAACAGTTTCTGTTAAAAAGATGGTGTCAGATAATTTTACGCTTGAAGCTGCTTATGGTAGAGGTGTGCGCTCTGCAAATATGATAGAACGTTATATTAATCACTTTACTGTTGGTCAAGATTCATATGAATATATAGGGAATCCTAATTTAAAAGCAGAAGTTAATAATCAATTCGAAATTGGTTTTAAAGGACATGAAGATTTACAGGGTAGTTTCAATACCTTTAAATATGAAACGTCCTTTTATTATTCTTTTTTCGATAATTATATTGTTGCAGTTGAAGACGCTAGTTTAACTAGAAAATATATGCCTACACAGCAACCTGTAAATCCAAAAGTGTTTCAAAATATAGATAAAGCTTATAAAACGGGTTTTGAGGTTATGGCACAATTAGATTTTTTAAAGGATTATTATTTTAAAACAGAAGCGTCTTATGTGTATGCTAAAAATAAAGATTTTAATGAATCATTACCACTTATACCTCCATTTAAAGTAATACTGTCAGCGGGTTTTGAAAAAACAAAGCTTTGGGCTAATGCACGCTATAATGTTACAAGCAAGCAGGATAATATTTCTAATACATTTGGCGAAACAAAAACAAATGGATATCAAACTTTAGATATTCGTTTAGGTGTTAAGCCTTTTAAAAATCTGTCTTTAGGAGTAGCTGTTTTAAATGTATTTGATGAAACGTATCACGATCATTTAAACTTCTCATTTAATAACCAATCAAATTTTAGGAGACTTCCAATTAATGAAGCAGGAAGAAATATAACAGTATTTCTACAAAAGAAGTTTTAGTATAAAAAGAGACTGTTTGAGGTATAGTTGTCAAGTTGGAGTAAATTTTCAGACAGTCTCTTTTATTAAAAAAACTAAAAATTATTCATCAGGGTTTTCTTTTTTCTTTCCACCTATCATAAATTTAATAAGGAAACCTATTAATGTTAGGCATACAATGCCAAATACAGCAATCATAATGGCACCATTAGTCCAACTATAAAGTGATATGTTTTGAATTAACATAGTTTTAAAATTTTAGTAAATGTAAAAATCAAAAACGGTAATAAATATGACTTTTGTTAGATAATAGAAAATGGTTTTTGTTTAAAACTTTAGCATAGTGCAAATAACAAATCAAGGTTGTAACTTTGCAGTCTTAATTAATTTGAAAAAATATGAGCCATAAAGCTGGTTTTGTAAATATTATAGGAAATCCTAATGTGGGTAAATCTACATTAATGAATGCGTTTATTGGAGAGAAATTATCAATTATAACGTCTAAAGCACAAACAACTCGACATAGAATATTAGGTATTGTAAACGGAGATGATTTTCAAGTGCTTTTTAGTGATACGCCAGGTATTATTAAGCCAGCATACGAGTTACAAGAATCTATGATGGGGTTTGTAAAGTCGGCTTTTGAAGATGCAGATATTTTACTTTACATGGTTGAAATTGGTGAGCAAGCATTGAAAGATGAAGCCTTTTTTAAGAAGATAACCAGTTCTAAAATACCAGTTATACTACTTTTAAATAAGATTGATAAGTCTGATCAAGGTCAGCTTGAAGAGCAGGTGCAACTTTGGGCAGAGAAAGTGCCAAATGCCGAAATTATACCTATTTCAGCTTTAGAAGGCTTTCAAGTAAAAGAAGTGTTTGATAGAATTATTGAGTTGTTACCAGAATCGCCAGCATTTTATCCTAAAGATCAATTAACAGATAAGCCAGAACGTTTTTTTATAAATGAAACCATTCGTGAAAAAATCCTTCTTCATTATAAAAAAGAAATTCCTTATGCTGTAGAAATAGAAACTGAAGAGTTTTTTGAAGAAGAAAATATTATTAGAATGCGTTCGGTAATTATGGTAGAACGAGAAACACAAAAAGGTATTATTATTGGGCATAAAGGTAGTGCTTTAAAGCGTGTAGGCGTTGAAGCTAGAAAAGATTTAGAAAAATTCTTCGGAAAACAAATTCACTTAGAGTTATATGTTAAAGTGAATAAAAACTGGAGAAGTAATCAAAACCAACTAAAACGTTTTGGTTATAATAACTAATAAAAAGGTAATACTAGTTTAATTATTAACTAACATTGAAGTAGCCATAATGCTTCATCTTTGTATCGAGTTATTTAGTTAGTATTGAGTTAGTTTAGTTTTAGAAGCTTTGGTTGAGTCTTTTCAATCAGAGCTTTTTTGTTTTAATACCCGAAGCATAAAATCATTAAGTTCGTGCATTTCTGTCTTGCTAGACGCTTTCCCAATTCTGCCACCAAAATACAATACAAACCAAATAATTACCATAAGTAGCATGAGGCCAACTTGTATGGCATAGCTACTTTTTAAAGATGCATTGGTATAAGCCCAAACACCAAAGGCAATAAATAAGCCTGCTACCATAAAATGCAGAAACATAAAAAGTGTCCAAACTGTTGGGTTAGGACCAAATAAGCCATGAAGCATACTAGTATTATTATCAACTTCATTAATTTCTAAATGTAATTGAGGCGACCAAAAATGTTGTTTATGTTTTGGGAATTTAATAAAAACATGGTCATCTATTCTATTTACAATAAAATCAGATTGCTCATTTTTTTTCAACTCAAAGTACTTTAAAACAGTCTCGTTATTCTGGTTTAATTCAAGTTTAAATCGTGGTCGTAAAACAATGTTGTTAGTTGTTGGCATTAAAGAGTTTAATTGGTATTGTAAAGTACTATTTTTTATTTAAAACTAAAAGCGCTTCAATCTTTAGGAAAAAACAGCAATACGTCGCTTATATTTTCTATTTTTGCAAAATATTTCAAAAGAAATATAAATTAATCAGTTTTAAGCTGTTAGATAAATTAGAGTATGAGTAATATAGTAGCAATTGTAGGGAGGCCGAATGTAGGTAAGTCAACGTTTTTTAATCGTTTAATTCAACGAAGAGAAGCCATTGTTGATGCTGTTAGTGGAGTTACTAGAGACCGTCATTATGGTAAAAGTGATTGGAACGGTAAAGAGTTTTCGCTTATAGATACTGGAGGCTATGTGTTAGGTAGTGATGATGTTTTTGAAGCTGAAATAGATAAACAAGTAGAGTTAGCTATTGATGAAGCCGATGCTATTATCTTTATGGTTGATGTTGAAGACGGTATAACAGGAATGGACGAAGACGTTGCTAAATTGTTACGAAAAGTTAATAAGCCAGTTTTTTTAGTTGTTAATAAAGTTGATAATGGGAAACGAGCAAAAGATGCTGTTGAATTTTATTCGTTAGGATTAGGCGATTATTATACCATTGCAAGTATAAATGGTAGTGGAACGGGTGAATTGTTAGACGCGCTTGTTGAAGCATTGCCAGAGAATGCTGAAGAAGAGGAAGAAGAAGTAGAAGCTTTACCTCGTTTTGCTGTTGTTGGTAGACCAAATGCAGGAAAGTCATCGTTTATAAATGCTTTAATTGGTGAAGATAGATACATTGTTACAGATGTTGCAGGAACTACTAGAGATTCTATTGATACAAAATATAATCGTTTCGGATTTGAATTTAATTTAGTAGATACTGCCGGAATTCGTCGTAAAGCAAAAGTAAAGGAAGATTTAGAGTTTTACTCAGTTATGCGAAGTGTACGTGCTATTGAGCATAGTGATGTTTGTTTAATAGTTTTAGATGCTACTCGTGGTTTTGACGGACAAGTGCAAAATATTTTTTGGCTGGCAGAACGTAACAGAAAAGGTATTGTTGTTTTAGTAAACAAATGGGATTTAGTAGAGAAAGACCATAAGTCTATGAAAGAATATGAAAAAGCTATTAAAAAACAAATGGAACCATTTACAGATGTTCCTGTTGTTTTTATTTCGGTTCTTACTAAGCAACGTATTTTTAAAGCTATTGAAACAGCTGTTGAGGTTTATAAAAACAGAACAAAAAAGATTAAAACAAGTAAGCTTAACGAAATATTTTTACCAATAATAGAAAATTATCCGCCACCAGCATATAAGGCAAAATACGTGAAGATTAAATATGTTATGCAGTTGCCAACACCGCAACCACAATTTGCTTTTTTCTGTAATCTTCCTCAATATGTAAAAGAACCTTATAAACGCTTTTTAGAAAATAAACTACGTGAGCATTTCGATTTTAAAGGGGTTCCTATAAGTGTTTATATGCGTAAGAAGTAAAATTTAAAATATTTTTATAAAATTAAAAAAGGTCTATACTTTTATTAAAATCTATCCCTCTTTTTTATATTACCAACTTCCACCAGCGCCACCACCAGAGAAACCGCCACCACCACCAAAACCACCAAATCCTCCACTGCTGCCAGATGACCATCCGCCACCAGAACTACCGCCAAATCCTCCAGAAGAGCCATTTCGGTAATTACCACGCCCCATATTGCTTAAAATAATGGCTTCTAAAATATCGATGCCACCAGATTTGTTTCCTCTATTACCACCGCCACCGCGTTTGTTTTTAGAAATAGAAATAAGAATGATTATAAATATAAAAACGAGAATAAATATAAGTTCAATTGGGAATTCATTTTTTGCTTCTTTTTTTGTGCTTTTGTATTCGCCACTTAGAACTTGAAAAATAGCATCAGTACCATTATTTAGTCCTGTAAAATAATCATTGCGTTTAAATTCAGGAATGATAAAGTCTCTAATAAGTTGTCCGTTAATACCAGCTGTTAATTTATGTTCTACTCCATAACCAGGAGAGATCCATATCTTACGATCATCTTTAGCTAATAATATAAAAACACCATTATCTTCTTTTGCCTGACCAATTCCCCATTTATGTCCCCACCTAGGAGCTAATAATCCAATGTTTTCTCCTTTAGTAGTAGGGATTATTACAATAATAACTTCTGTAGAAGTGGTGTCATTGTAGTTTTTTAGTTTATCGTATAAAAATTGATATTCTTGTTTGTTTAATGTTTTTGTGCTATCTATTACTGGAGGAATGAAGTCTGGTTTTTTAGGAATATCATACTGAGCAATTCCTAAAAAACTTGAGAAGAATAGGAATAAAGCTATTATGTTTTTTAATTTCAACATTAGCCTTTAGAAATTTCGTTAGATAGTTCGTCAATATCTCCATGTTCCCATGGAAAATATTTTTCTAATTGTTCCCCAGCTTTTAAAATAGCATCTACTAAACCTTGTTTAAAGTTACCTGCTTTAAAATGAGATTGCATGATGTTTTTTGTGCTATCCCAAAAGTTTTTTTCAACAACATTATTAATGCCTTCGTCTCCATAAATAGCAAAGGTTTTGTCTTCTACAGCCACATAGATTAAAACGCCATTTTGTTCTTTTGTGTTGTCCATTTTTAAATAGTGAAATACTTCCATAGAGCGATTGAAAACATCAGTGTTTGATGTTTTTTCAATATGAACTCTAATTTCTCCAGAAGTGCTTTGTTCAGCTATTCTAATAGCTTCAACGATTTCCTGTTCTTCTTCAGTAGAAAGAAAATCCTCTATTTTAGACATATTAATTTAATTAGAAAAATCAACATTTACAGGTTTTTCAGCACCTGCTTCAGCATCAAAATAAGGTTTTTCATCAAAATTTAAAAATCCAGCTATTATTGAATTCGGAAATGTATTGACATGTACATTATAAGGTTTTATTTGTTCGTTATATCTAGTTCGTGCAGTTTGAATCGTGTTTTCTGTACTCGTTAATTCATCTTGTAATTTTAAGAAATTTTCGTTGGCTTTTAAATCCGGATATTTTTCTACAGTTACTAATAATCTAGAAAGTGCACTACTTAAGCCTCCTTGAGCTTGGTTGAATTGCTTAAGTTGGTCTGGTGTAATATTAGAAGGGTCTATGGTTGTTTTTGTTGCTTCACTTCTGGCTTTAATAACAGCTTCTAAAGTGCTTTTTTCAAAATCGGCAGCACCTTTAACAGTATTAACAAGGTTTCCTATAAGATCGTTTCTACGTTGGTAAGATGTTTGTACGTTTCCCCAAGCTTCTTTTACATTTTCATTTAATGTAACCGCAGTGTTATTAATACCTTTACCCCAAGAGTAAAGACCAAATGCTAGTATAGCTATAATAATTAATGGTAAAAATTTCTTCATAATAAAATAAGTTTAAAAGATGTTTTTATTTGTTAGTATGTAAGACACAAAACTTGTGAAAAAGTTACATGGTTAGTAGTTTTTAAAGAGATAAAACTTAAAGGTGTTCTTTTATTTTAATAAGTTGGTTTTTTATATCTTCCAATTTACTTACTATTTCAAAATTGTTAAGGGTGTCTTTTTTGCCTTCTTTTAAATGTGTTTTGGCGCCTTCAAGTGTAAAACCACGTTCTTTAACAAGATGATAAATAAATTTAAGATTTTTAATGTCTTCTGGTGTGAATTTTCGGTTGCCTTTAGCGTTTTTTTTTGGTTTTAAAACATCAAATTCTTTTTCCCAAAAACGAATTAACGAAGTGTTTACGCCAAAAGCTTTTGCAACTTCTCCTATAGCATAATAACGCTTTTCAGGTAAATCTATATACATATTAATCTAGAGATTGGTTTTCTAATGAAGCATGCTCCAATAGTTTGCTAAATTCTTCAGCAGTTAAACTTCCATAATAAAAGTTTATAGGGTTTATTCTTTGTTTGTCTTTAAAAACTTCATAATGGCAGTGTGGTGCTTCAGAACGACCTGTACTTCCAACAAAACCAATGAGGTCGCCTCGTCTTACTTTTTGGTTTTTTCTAACATTGTATTTGTACAAGTGTGCGTAAAGACTAACGTATCCAAAACCATGATCGATTCTAATATGTTTACCATAGCCACTAGAACCAGAATCTGCACGAATAATAACACCATCGCCAGTTGCATAAACAGGAGTGCCTCTTGGAGCCGTAAAATCCATGCCCCAGTGCATTTTTCTAGTTTTGTTAAATGGGTCTGTTCTCATGCCATAACCAGATGCCATTCGGGTTAAATCTTCGTTACTTACAGGTTGAATGGCAGGAATAGCAGCTAATAATTTTTCTTTTTCTTCAGCAAGTTTTGTTATTTCATCTAAAGATTTAGATTGTACAACAATTTCTTTTTCAAGAATATCTAATCGCTTATTACTCTCTTTTATGAGTTTAGAATTATCAAAACCTTCAAATTTTTTATATCTATTTACACCACCAAAACCTGCTTTTCTTTGTGCTTCTGGAATAGGGTTTGCTTCAAAATATACACGATAAATATTATTGTCTCTATCTGCAATATTAGCTAACACAGCCTCAGCTTCATCCATTTTCTTATTCAATAACTCAAATTGTAATTGTGCATTTTGCAGTTCTCTTTTTAAGGCGCGTTCTTTAGGAGATTCTACATATTGACTCGCAATAAAAACGAATAAAAAACCAAAAAGTGCAGATGCTAATAGAAACACTGAAGCATACTTAAAAGTTGTACGCTTTTTGCGTTCTATTTTTTTATATGAAAGCGATTCGGAATCGTAATAATATTTTACCTTACTCATTACTTAAAATATACTATTTTTGCAATTCATGAAATTCAACTTAATGGTTGTATTTTATATGCAAACGACCAAACCTACAAAAAATTATTAGAATACTACTCATAGTAGTGTAATTGTAGATTTGCTCGCTTAAGCATTTAAAATGGAAAGTAAAGATAAAAATTGTTTTGCAATTAATATAATTTAATAGAAAAGAGAATATATAAATGAAGTCTCAAGATATTCGATCTAAGTTTTTAAGTTTTTTTGAAGAAAAGCAACATGCTATTGTTCCATCTGCGCCTATGGTGTTAAAAGATGATCCAACTTTAATGTTTGTAAATTCTGGGATGGCTCCTTTTAAAGAATATTTTTTAGGAAATGCACAGCCTAAAAGCAATCGTATTGCAGATACCCAAAAATGTTTGCGTGTATCTGGAAAGCATAACGATTTAGAAGAGGTTGGGTATGATACGTATCACCATACTTTATTTGAAATGTTAGGTAACTGGAGTTTTGGCGATTACTTTAAAAAAGAAGCCATTGCTTGGGCTTGGGAACTTTTAGTAGATGTTTATGGTATAGATAAAGATATTCTTTACGTTACTGTTTTTGAAGGTTGTGAAGAAGATGGAATTGGAATGGATACCGAAGCTTATGATTTTTGGAAAGAACTTATTTCTGAAGACCGTATTTTAAAAGGTAATAAGAAAGATAACTTTTGGGAAATGGGAGATCAAGGTCCTTGTGGTCCTTGTAGTGAGATTCATGTAGATATCCGTTCTGCAGAAGAAAAAGCTAAAATTTCTGGGAAAGATTTAGTGAATATGGATCATCCACAGGTGGTAGAAATTTGGAATTTGGTATTTATGCAATACAATCGTAAAGCAGATGGTTCTTTAGAATCTTTACCAAATAAGCATATCGATACAGGTATGGGATTTGAGCGTTTATGTATGGTGTTACAAGGTGTACAGTCTAATTACGACACCGATGTATTTACACCTATAATTCGTGAAATAGAGACTATTACCAATAAGAATTATGGAAAAGACGAAAAAGTAGATATTGCTATTCGTGTAATATCTGATCATGTTCGTGCCGTAGCATTCTCTATTGCCGATGGGCAGTTGCCAAGTAATACAGGTGCAGGATATGTTATTAGAAGAATTTTGCGTCGTGCCGTACGTTACGGTTTTACGTTTTTAGATAAAAAAGAACCTTTTATATATAGATTGGTTGATGTATTGAGTAAAAAAATGGGAACAGCTTTTCCTGAATTAAAAGCTCAAAAACAACTTATAGAGAATGTTATTAAAGAAGAAGAACAGTCTTTTTTAAGAACGTTAGATCAAGGGCTTGTATTATTAAATAGAATAGTAGAAGAAACTAAAGGCGATACTGTTTCTGGTGAAAAAGCATTCGAACTGTATGATACTTATGGTTTTCCAATAGATTTAACTGCTTTAATTCTTTCTGAAAAAGGATTGAATTTAGATGAAAAAGGCTTTAATGAAGAGCTTCAAAAACAAAAAGACCGTTCAAGAGCAGCGAGCGAAATGTCTACAGATGATTGGACTATTTTAGTTGATGATATTGAGGAAGAATTTGTAGGATATGATACACTTGAAGCTCAAGTAAAATTAACACGATACAGAAAAGTTGTTTCTAAAAAAGACGGTGAAATGTATCAGTTGGTGTTTAATATAACGCCGTTTTATGCTGAAGGTGGCGGACAAGTAGGAGATAAAGGATATCTGGAAGATGCTCATGGAGATGTGGTTTATATTTTAGATACTAAAAAGGAAAGTAATGTTATTATCCATTTTACAAAAAACTTACCAAACCATATAAATGAAACGTTTAAAGCTGTTGTTGATGAAAAACAACGTTACAGAACCGAATGTAATCATACAGCAACACATTTATTACACCAAGCTTTAAGAGAAGTTTTAGGAACACATGTAGAGCAAAAAGGTTCTGCTGTGCATTCAAAACATTTACGTTTCGACTTTTCACACTTTTCAAAATTAACTATTGAAGAATTACGTGATATTGAAAATTTTGTAAATGCTAGAATAGAAGGGAAATTACCGCTTATAGAAAAACGAAATGTTGCAAAAGAAGAAGCTATTGCAGATGGCGCTATGAGTTTGTTTGGTGAAAAATATGGAGATACCGTTCGTGCTATTCGTTTCGGACAATCTATAGAGCTTTGTGGAGGAACACATGTTAAAAACACAGCTGATATATGGCATTTTAAAATAGTGTCTGAAGGCGCTGTTGCAGCAGGAATTCGTCGTATTGAAGCCATTACAAATGATGCCGTTAAGGATTTTTATTTTGAAAATAACCGCGCTTATTTCGAAATGAAAGATTTACTTAACAATGCAAAAGAGCCAGTTAAAGCATTACAGAATTTACAAGACGAAAACACGAGTCTTAAAAAGCAAATTGAAGCATTATTAAAAGATAAGGCTAAAAACATAAAAGGAGAACTTAAGGCTGAGTTACAAGAAATAAATGGTATTCAGTTTTTAGCTAAGAAATTAGATCTAGATGCTTCTGGAATTAAAGATGTGGCTTTCGAGTTAGGAAGTCAATTTGAAAACTTGTTCTTATTATTTGGAGCAGAACTAAAAGGAAAAGCATTGTTGTCTTGTTATATTTCAAAAGAATTGGTAGCAAGCAAAGGACTTAATGCAGGACAAGTAGTTCGTGAACTTGGAAAATATATTCAAGGAGGTGGTGGCGGACAACCATTTTTTGCAACTGCAGGAGGTAAGAATCCAGGAGGGATTGATGAGGCTTTAGATAAAGTAAAACAATTTATTTAATTAGATATAGAAAGTTATGAAAGCAAAGATTATAATTTTTTTAATGTTAGTTTTTCCAACTATTTTTTTAGCTCAACAATTTCCTAGTCCTCCATCTATGAGTGCAATAAATAATCAAATGATGCAACAGCACCAAATGATGCAGCAACACCAAATGATGATGAGAATGTTGCAAAATAATATTCAAACGGATGAGCAAAAATTGAGTAAAGAACAGAATAAAAAAATAAAGCTTCAAAAGAAGATCAATAGCTTGAATGATGAGTTGTCAAAAATAAAAAACACAAAAGAACAATCTGAAAAAGGGTATCAAAACCAGAAAAATAATTTAAAGAAAAAGATTGATAAAAATACCGAAAAGTTAGAAGTCTCAAATATAAAAATTGAAAATCTTAAAAGTAGTATTAAAAAAGCTAAAATAGATTTAGAAGAGAAAAAGAAAGAAAAAGAATTAAGAAAACTAAAGAAAGAAGAAAAGAGGAAAAAGAAAGAATGATATTTTTATAATTCGATATAAATCTCTTTATATGTTTAAAATTGACTAATTCGTAAAATGAACTTAATCACCAAAATTCCAATTTCAAAAACCAATTTTCCGATTGATTATTCTTCTAAAATTTTATTATTGGGTTCTTGTTTTTCAGAGAATATTGGCAATAAGTTTGATTATTTTAAGTTCCAGTCTGTAGTTAATCCGTTTGGAATTTTATTTCAGCCTAAAGCTGTAGAAACTTTAGTACTTAATGCTGTAGAAGAAAAAAAGTATTCAGAAAGCGATATTTTTTTTCATAACGAACAATGGCATTGTTTTGATGCGCATTCAAAATTAAGTCATTCTTCAAGTGAAAAACTTCTGAATAATTTAAATGAGCAAATCGCAACTACAAATAAACAAATCCAACAATCAACACATGTCATTATTACTTTAGGCACTTCATGGGTATATCGTTCTGTTGAAACTAATGCTGTCGTTGCCAATTGCCATAAAGTACCTCAAAAACAATTTAAAAAAGAGCTGTTATCTGTTGAAGAAGTGTCAGATTCTTTACAAAGCATATTAAATTTGATAAGAAGTGTTAATTATGATGCTACTGTAATTTTTACAGTTTCTCCAATCCGTCATACAAAAGATGGATTTGTCGAGAATACGCAAAGTAAATCACATTTATTAACTGCAATCCATCAAGTTGTAGGTAATCAATCATATTATTTTCCTTCCTATGAAATTATGATGGATGAACTTCGAGATTATCGTTTTTATGCCGAAGATATGATTCATCCGAACCAAACAGCAATTGATTATATCTGGGAAAAGGTTAAGCAGGTTTGGGTTTCTACTGAAGCTTTAAAAACAATGGAAGAAGTTGATGCTATTCAAAAAGGACTTCTGCATAAACCATTTAATCCAACATCTGAAGCACATAAAAAGTTTCTTCAAAAATTAGAGACTAAAAAAGAGACTCTTCAAACACAATTTTCTCATATCGTATTCTAAATATACGTAATTCATCGTATTGATTTCATTTTATTAAAGTTGCAGTTTTGTGATGCTATTAATCATAAAACAATTCTAAAATGAGAAAATTAAAACAATGCATGTTACTTCTAACAGTAATTTCAGTAATAACATTTTCATCTTGTTCTACAAGTGACGATGGGGGGAGTGGAGGAGATGCACCTTCAGGAACATTAACAGCGAAAGTTGATGCGACATCATATAAATCTATGGAGATTTCATCATCTGCTACCGTTGCAACAGCTGGCCCTGGTAAAAATTTAATAATTATAGCTACAAATAGTGATGGTAATGCTTTTGCAATGACTGTTTTTGGATATACTGGAGCTGGTACTTATGAATTTACAGGAGCAAATCTAGCAGTTACAAATTCAGCATCTTATACCGAAACAGATGTTAATTTAAGTAACCCTACTGCTTCAACTACAGAAATTTGGCAAGCACCCTATGATGACACTTTGGTGGGTTCTATTTCAGTTTCGGAAGAAACAGATACTAAGGTTATTGGAACATTTAGCTTTAAATGTAAAAATGTATTAGGAAATGATTCTATAAAGAATATTACTGATGGATCTTTTAATCTAAATAAGAAAACCATATAAACTATTTAAACAAAATCAACAATGAGAAAATTTAGTCAATTAATGTCATTCTTAATAGCGATGCTATTAGTGACAACAGTAAACGCTCAAAAGGCAGAAGTACCAAATTTTAATTATGATTTGGGAGGTAAGGTGGAAAAAATGACTCTTACTAGTTCGGGAGTATTGTTAATTACACACGGAAAAGGATTGGCAGGTATTAAACCTGGACAAGAAGGCTTGCTTTTTAACTTTGACGATTATGGAAAAGTAAAAGAAGAAGAAATAAATATAATACCTAATACGCCTTACGTTATGGTTGGGCAAGCAGGGTTTGCAGGTATTTCTGCAAAGCAAAGTGTAATAGATGTTGTTTCTGGTAAAAGATTATTTGATACAAAAGCAAATGGATGGAAAGCAGCAGGACAACCAACCTTATTGTTGCCAGAAAATAAACTTATTGTTTCTGGTCAGCGTACAGCTAAAGAAAAGTATGCACAGGCCATTGGGATTTATGATATGGGAACAGGAAAAGAAGAAAAACTTTTAACTTTAAAAGGTTCTGAAATTATGACTGGAACTCCTAAAATAATTCATGGTGGCTTAATTGTTTCTTCGCAAAAACGTTTGTATAGAATTGATTTAGCAACGGGTAATGAAACTTGGACAGCCGATTTAAAAAATGTTGCTTTTGTTGAACCTGCTGAAGATGGAAAATCTTTATATGCTTTCGTTAATAAAGGAAAAAATCATGAAGTACACAAAGTAGATGGTAATGGATCAGAATTGTGGCCTGATGGGAAAAAATTAAAAGGTTTTGTTTCAAATTTCGAGATTACACCTAAAGGTTTAGCTATTGTTAGCGATGTAGCTAGTTCGGGTAAAGGAGGATTAGCAAAATTAGCAGCTGCAAAAGCGCAAAGTAATATTTCTTTTTTATCGGCAAGTACAGGTGAAGACCTTTGGGAAAAAGCTCCAAAAACTAAAGGATATGTTCAACACTTCTATATTATGGATGACGGGATTTTATTTGGTATTGGAGAAGGTGGAATTAATAAAATATCGTTTGAAGGACAGCCTTTGTTTAAAAAGCCACTAAAAACAGGTGAAAATATTCATACCATGGCATTAACTAAACAGGGTATGATTTACATAACCGATAGTGATGCAGATATTATTAATTTAGAAACAGGAGAATCTATTTGGAGTAAGCCCATAAAATATAAGCGCGCCAAAGCAGTAACAAGTGTATATGATGCAACCCATAGTCGTTATTTAATTAGTACAGGAGAAGAAATGATTGCTATAGACGAAAACTCTGGTGATGTAAGTACTTTGGCATCTTATAGTTTTGATGAAAAGGAGGATCCAACAAGTTTAGAGATTAGAGATAAAGGGTTGTTGTTGTCTTCAGATCAGAATATGATGATGCTTGGTTTTGATGGTTCAGAAAAGTTTCATGAATATTTTCGTTCTCCAGGTAAAAGTGCTTTTGCTATAGTGGCCTTAAGTGCATTGGCTTTAGCTTCTACGGCAGCAATGGCTGATGCAAGTTTTCAGGCAGGAGCTAATAAAAATTATTTAGGACAGTATAATCAATACGGTGCTCAAAAACAGCGAGAAGCCGATGCTTTTGCTGCTATTGCTACCGCATCGTTTAACGAAATGGCTAAACGTTTTAGAGCAACAGCTGCAACTAAAGATGCTCAATTTATTTTAACAAAACTTGATGATGGTGTAGGTTTGGTGAAAGTTAATAAAGATTCTGGAGTGGTAGAGAAAGAAATTATTTTAAAAGACAAAAAACCAACATATGAAGTTGATGAGATTGGGGGCTATTTGTATTATTTAGCTAATGGAAGTACAATATATTCTTACGACCTTAAAGAATAAATCTTGTTGTTGAGATTTGTTTGATTAGGCGTGGTAAATTACATTATTGCGCTTAATCTTTTTTTTATAACATTTAATCTGAAAAATTATCTGATTTTCAATATATTAGGTTAAATTTAAAATGCTATTAATCAGTTCGTATTAAAAAACATCAGCTATATAAATCTATAATAAAGATTTGTGGTTGGTGTTTTTTTTGTAGTCATTTTAACTTAATATTAGTCTAATATTAAATTTTTGTAGCGATGGGTTTTAATATGTTTTTCAGTATATCAATTTATGCTTTGGTTTGTGTTATTATAGGTTTTAATATTAAGGTTTTTAGCAATACAATTATGTTAAACAAAAATTTTATTAAACGGTATTTGAAGTTAAAAGAAGTATTTAAGTTAGAACAAAGTAAATACGATGTGATTTCACAAAAAGTTTTGTTAATAGATAATTCGCATAATTCTCTTTTTAATAGACTATTTATAATAGCTAAAGAATTACTCTTGGCTCAAAATCTAATGTTTAAAACAGATGAATAACTACTTTTTATGAATAAAAGAAGTCTATATATCATTTCCTTGGTTTTTTTCTTTTTAGGAATTTCTATTAATTCCCAAAATTTAGATAGTTTATTGGTAGTAGCTAAGAATACTAATAATGATTCATTAAAAGTTAGTTTGTATAATAAAATAGGGTTTAGTTATATTTTTAGTGATTCAAAGAAAGCGCTTCAAGCTATTAATAAGGGGAAGCAAATTGCAAAAACTAAAAACCTATACGTTGGTTTGTCAGAACTTATTAATACACATGGTATTTATATGGATGTAACTGGTCAATCTGATTCTGCTCAATATTATTTTAAAAAGGCTTTAAATTTTAGTAAAGAACATAACATACAAACTACCGAGGTTAGAAGCCTAAATAATTTAGGAATGTTTAACTGGAATATTGGTAATATGAAAGAAGCACAACGCTTCTTTTTTCAGGCTCTTAAAATGTATGAAGATTTAAATGATGAAAAATCGACAGCCATTCCGTTAAGCAATATAGGGCTTATATATCAAGAAGTTTATATGGTTGAAGAGGCTTTAAAATATCATCTAAAAAGTCTTAAAATAAGGAAGGCATATAATTTAAAACATGAGCAAACTAATTCGTTTAATAATATAGGTATTTGTTTAAAAGAGTTAAAACGATATGATGAAGCCTTAAAAGCTTATAAAGACGGTCTTAAGGTAGCTTTAGAGTCAAATAATTTAATAAATTATTATAAGATTATAGAAAATATAGGGAGTTTATATGAAGAACAAAAAAACTATATTAAAGCATTAGAATATTATGAAAAAGCTTATGAAGTTCCAGATAATCTGTCTTCTAATGATAATACTAAACTTATAGTTTTAGGAAAGTTAGTAGGCGTGTGTAATAAATTAAACAAACCTAAAAAAGCATTACAATTTTCGGAAAAGGCAGAAGAGATCTTTTTAAAATCTCCTCAGTATAAAAGTTTTTCTGACGATTTCCTTATTAATTCCGCTGAGAGTTTTTTTAGGAATGGTAACACAAAAAAAGCAAGGCAATTTATAGAAGAATATAGCAAAATAAAAGATTCTTTGTTTTCTGCAAATAACGCAAAGGCATTAGCCGATCTAAAAGTTAAATATCAAACCGAAAAAAAAGAAAAAGAGATACTATTACATAAAGCAGACTTAGCCGAAAAGGAGCTTCATATAAATCAAAAAAACACACAAATAATTGGATTAGGTATTTTAGCTATTGTTATATCTGTATTAGGGTATCTAGTTTACAAACAGCAAAAGTTAAAGAATGAACAACTCAAAAAAGAAGGCGAATTAAAAGAAGCATTAGTTAAAATTGAAACTCAAAACAAACTAAACGAGCAACGATTAAAAATATCACGGGATTTACATGATAATATAGGGGCACAACTCACTTTTGTTATTTCATCTATTGATAATTTGCAATATGGTTTTAAAATAAAAAACAAAAAATTAAGCGATAAATTAAATAGTATAAGTGCTTTTACAAAAGATACTATTTACGAATTGCGCGATACTATATGGGCAATGAATAAAAATGCCATTTCTTTAGAAGATTTACAAGGACGTATTTCTAATTTTATTGATAATGCTGATGCTTCATCAAATTCAGTAAGTTTTAATTTTACTATTGACAAATCACTTTCAAAAGAATTAGAGTTTAAGTCTGTTATGGGTATGAATATTTATAGAATCATCCAAGAAGCCATAAACAATGCAATTAAATATTCCGAAGCTTCAAATGTTATTGTTAATATAGAAAACTTAAAAGATAGCATAAAATTCGTTGTTCAAGATAATGGTAAAGGCTTTGATGAAAATAAGGTGGTTTTAGGTAATGGACTTAATAATATGAAAAAAAGAGCCCGAGATATAAATGCTACTTTAAAAATTGAAAGTGAATTAAATAAAGGAACTTCAATAATATTAGAACTTTAATCTGTTAAGCCATGAATATTAAAATAGCTATAGTAGACGATAACTCTTTCTTAATAAAAATGGTTGCCGAAAAACTGTCGTTTTTTGAAAATTTAAAGATTAGTTTTTCTGTATTAAATGGTTCTGATTTGTTAAATAAACTGGAAGAAAATCATAATATTGATTTAATTTTAATGGATATTGAAATGCCCATTTTAAATGGAATTGAAACTACCGAAATAGTAAAACAAAAGTATCCGCACATAAAAATTATTATGCTCACAGTTTTTGATAATGATGAAAACATTTTTAACGCAATAAAAGCTGGGGCCGATGGATATTTACTTAAAGAAGTTAATGCAAAAGATTTATATGAAGGCATAAAAGAAACTTTAAATGGAGGAGCAGCAATGAATCCATCAATAGCTATGAAAACCTTAAAGTTATTAAGGAATCCTTTCAATATTGAAAACATTCAAGAACAAGAAGATATTAAGCTGACCCCTAGAGAGGTTGATGTGCTAGAACACTTAAGTAAAGGGTTGAGTTATAATTTAATTGCCGATAATCTCATTTTGTCTACAGGAACAGTAAGAAAACATATTGAAAATATTTACAAAAAGTTACAGGTGCATAATAAATTAGAAGCCGTTCAAAAGGCGAAAAAAAACAACTTAATATAATGTTTGCTTAACTTTCTCTTAATAAGAAAAACGAGGAACTACTATATCTTTGTATTGCTATTACAATGTAGAGTTAATGACATTAGTTAGACTTCATATGTCGAAGATAAACTGATGTTTTTTGCTTTATAATAAGTTCTTCAATTAAATAATATTTTAATTTTCGTTTGTTATAAAGAGTGTTAGTTCTAAAATATTTCTAAATTAGGGCATGCGAAAAATTCTATTTGGTGTTGTTTTAACTTTAATTATACTTTTCACTTTTAAATATTGTGAAGATAAAAAGGGTGATGAAATTCTACTTCGCGAGAACTCTATACTTATACAGGAACAAATTAAAAATGTTGGGAAGTTAGTTGTTACCGAAGGGCATTTTAGCGAAGTTTTCAATTATAAAAATTCAAAAGAAATTTTAGGCGATTATTTTACCTCAGAAAAAAAAGCCCTTGTTGTTGTTAATGCCGATGTTACGATAGCTTATGATTTAAGTAAAATTGAATTTGAAGTTAATGAAGCTGATAAAACACTTACTATATTAAGTATTCCTGAAGAAGAAATAAAAATAAATCCAGATTTTGAATATTATGATATTCAAGCAGATTTTTTAAATCCGTTTGAAGCCAAAGATTATAACAATATTAAAAATATTGTAAAGCAATCATTAAATAAAAAATTAGAAGCATCTGATTTAAAAAAGAATGCTAAAAATAGATTGATTAGCGAACTTTCAAAATTCTATATTCTAACAAACTCTTTAGGTTGGACGTTAAAGTATAACGAAAACCAGATGCAATCTATTAATGATTTTCAGGAGTTGAAATTATAGTTTGCTATTTAAACTACTCCAGCCACCACCATTCATACACTCAATACCATTGCTTTTTAAAATAGATGCAGCACTTCCAGAACGCATGCCACTAGCACAACAAGTAATTACAGGTTTGTTTAGTTTTTTTATGTCTTTAATTTTAGAGCTAATATTCTGTAACGGAATATTCTTAGAACCTGAAATGGCTCCTTGACTGTATTCTTCTTTAGTGCGAACATCAATAATAATAGCTCCTCTTTTTTGAAAATCGTTAATCATATCTTTTTTGTTTCCAAATAGCATATCTAATAAACCCATAGTCATAATTTGTTTGTGCAAATATCATTAACTTATAATAAAAGAATGTAACATCTGTTACTAAAAATTTTATGTATATTTCAACCAGTAAATTTATTAGTAGAATGGAAGCATACGTTAACTTAAATATAGAAAACAAAGTCGGGTATATTGAGTTTTATCACCCAAATAGAAACTCAATGCCTAGTGATATACTCACCCAATTAGAACAAACAATTATTGGTGCAGGGAAAAATGATGCTATTAAAGTTATTGTTTTAAAAAGTGGAGGCGATAGAACTTTTTGTGCAGGTGCTAGTTTTAATGAAGTTGTAGAGATTGAAGATGAAGAGGCTGGATTACAGTTTTTCTCTGGATTTGCAAAAGTAATTAATGCGATGCGTAAATGTCCTAAATTAATTATTGGTCGTGTACAAGGAAAAGCAGTAGGTGGCGGTGTTGGTTTAGCTGCTGCAACCGATTATTGTTTAGCAAACATATATGCATCTATACGATTAAGTGAATTAAGTATTGGTATTGGTCCCTTTGTTATAGAGCCTGCTGTATCAAGAAAAATAGGGAAAACAGCTATGGCTGAAATGACTATTGATGCTGAATCTCTTTTTTCTTCAGAATTTGCAAAAAGCAAAGGTTTGTATGCTGAGGTTTTACCAACTACAGAAGCACTAGATATAGCTGTTGAAACGTTAGTGAATAAATTAGCGAGCTATAACCCTGAAGCATTAACAAATATGAAAGAAGTACTTTGGGAAGGTACAGATCATTGGGATGATTTATTGTTAGAGCGAGCTAAAATTAGCGGAAAGTTAGTGTTAAGTGAATTCACTAAGAAAACTTTAAAGCGTTTTAGATAGTTTTTTTAATTACTTAAGAACGATATATAAACAAATAAAGGTTAGCATTTTAAATGCTAACCTTTATTTATATAAATTTTTTAAAGAGATTTTCTTAATCTTCGTTAGGAAAAGATACTTTTTCTAGTGCTTCTTTTTCTTTTTTAATTTTCTCTTTTTGATTTTTAATTTTTTCATCCAATTCATTTAATTTTTCATTGGCTTTTTTAATTTTCTCTCTTTTTTCATTAGCTTCTTCTTCAGAGATTTCTTTATTACGCTCTTTTTTTTCTAAACGTTCTTTAGCTTCTTTTACTCTTCTATGGCCATCATTTAAAGTGCGTTCACCTTCTGTTATTTTTTCTTCTTTGTCTTTTATTTTATTACGAGCTTCTTCTGCTCTAGCTTTTCCAAATTCTCTTCCGCTTAAGCCGTTTTTGTTTTTTCCGTAAGCATTACCATTGTTATTTGCTTCTTTTTTTATTTTCTTTTCGGCTTTATCTTTTTCACTCGTTTTGTGTTCATGTTGCTTTTCATCATCATCATCATCATTTGTTTTGGTGCCTTTTTGTTTAGCCTTTTCAGCTTTCTCTTTTCCTTTATTTTTTAGTTCATGATGTTTTTTATTAGCATCTTCAGCTTCATCTTGTATGTCTTTTTTTGCTTTAGTACCTTTTTGTTTAATGTCTTCGGCTTTATCTTTTCCGTTTTTTCTAGCTTCAGAACCTTTTTGCTTAGCTTTTTCAGCTTTGTCTTTCCCTTTCTTTTTTAACTCTTGAACGTGTTCCTTAGCTTCTTTAGATGTGTTGTTTCCTTTTCCTTGAGCTACTGTTTGTTGGGTTCCAAGAAACATGAATAGAATAGTAGCTGTGAATATTATTTTTAATGTTTTCATAATCTGTTTTAGTTTAAATGTTGTCTAATTCTTTTAAGTCGTCTTGTACATCATTAGTAATTTCCTCAAGACTTTTTATGTCTTTTTCTACTGCTTGCTCAATAGAGTCTATTTTTTGTATAGATTGTTCAATCTTTATTTCATTTTCTTTTTTCTTATCTGCGCAAGAGACTAATAAAAGAAGTATTAAACCACATGATAAAAGTGTTTTCATAATTTAAGTATTAAAGTTAATCTATGTTTGGACACTAAAATAGTAAAATAGTCACTTGTTTTATATTAGTGCATAAAAAAAGCAACTCTTTCAAGTTGCTTCATTTTTCTTAATCAAATATATTTTATTGTTGTGCTCCTGGAGGATACTTCTCCATAATTTTAGCAACAAACTCTTTTATACGTGCTTCTTTTTTCTCCATGTTTCGGCTTAAATAGCCAGTACCCATACCTTGCCAAACTAATTCTTTTTTGTTAGCATCAATAAGATCTACATATAAAACACCTTGTGTAGAAACAGAAGTACTAGGTTGATTCCAACCCCAGCCCCAACCAGGTCCGAAGCCACCAAATCCTCCCCATCCCCAAGCGCCATTGCCCCAAGAATTATTGTAAACATCTACACGTTGTTGAGACTTTGTGAACAGGCTTATTAATAAATCAGGTTTTTCAGATTTTGTAAAACCTTTAGCTAAAAGTTCTGCTTCAATAGAACGAAGTATTCGGCGTTTGTCTAAATCGCTAATTTCTGCTTTGTCTATGCCAGATTTAAAGAAAGCAAAGGTTTTGTATTCGCCAAATTTTGCATTTTTATCATAATCGGCTGCTACTTTAACCGAGCTACAAGATGTTGCTACTATTAGCAATACTAAAAGAGGTAGTGTTTTTAATAAATTTTTCATAATGCATTTTTTTTTATGGTTAATGTGTTTGTAAAACGAATACTAACAGCATTTTATCTGATAAATATCTTCATAAACAAACGTATTTATATGCATCAATAATCATACCAAGGCTTTGCTTTAATAAAAGTACGAAGCATGGGATGTTATTTTTTTATAGCGTTTGTTTTTTTATCATACCCGTAGGGGCAATGTCTACATCCACTTTCACAACAATACCCGCGTTTTAAGTGATATTGTTCTGTAAAACAGCGATATCCTTCTGGTGTTAGGTAATAATCGCCTTCTTCAACTGGGATCAATTTCTTCATATTACAACAAAGGTAATGCATTTTGGTTTGATTTTTGAAAGTAAAAAAGTATGATTTTTATTTCGAAATATATAGTACCTAAAGGGTATACTGGTCTTGCTGTTTTTCCGTTTGTGTTTTTAAAATCAAAAGATTTAAAGGAAGATAAAACATTATTGAATCATGAGAATATTCATTTAAGACAACAATTAGAAATGTTGGTTATTCCTTTTTATTTGTTTTATGTTGTTGAGTTTTTAATTCGGTTATTACAATATAAAAATTGGTATGAAGCTTATAGAAATATTTCTTTTGAACGTGAAGCATACTGTAATGAATCTAATCTAGATTATTTAAAGCAACGCACATTTTGGTGTTTTTTGAAGTATCTTCGCAGTCATGACTTTTAAGCTTCAAAATAGCATTAATCAACAAGTAAAACTGCCTAAAGAAAAGGGTGTTGAATTGTTTGTAAAGAGAGAAGATGAAATACATCCTTTTGTGTCTGGAAATAAATACAGAAAGCTTAAATATAATATAATTGAAGCTCAGAAATCAGGCTTTAAAACTTTGCTTACTTTTGGAGGTGCCTACTCAAATCATATAGCTGCAGTAGCTTCTGCAGGACAAATTTCTGGGTTTAAAACGATAGGAGTAATAAGAGGCGATGAGCTCGAAAGTAAAATAGATAGTAACCCAACCTTGCGTTTTGCTAAGCAATGCGGTATGGAGTTTAAGTTTATTTCTAGATCACTTTATAGAGAAAAAACATCAGAAGATTTTTTAAATAATTTGAAAGATGAATTTGAAGAATTTTATCTTGTTCCAGAAGGCGGTACAAATCATTTAGCTGTTAAAGGGTGTGAAGAAATTTTAACTGATATTGATGCTTCTTTCGATTATATATGTTGTGCAGTTGGCACAGGAGGCACTATTTCTGGACTCATAAATTGTTTAAAACCTAGTCAACAAGTTTTAGGGTTTCCAGCCTTAAAAGGCGACTTTTTACAACAAGATATTAGTAAATTTGCAACTAAGAGTCATTGGAAATTAATAACCGATTATCATTTTGGTGGTTATGCCAAAATAAATGAAGATTTGGTAACGTTCATTAATCAGTTTAAAAAAGACTATAAGATTCCTCTAGATCCAGTTTATACAGGGAAAATGATGTTTGGAATTTTCGATTTAATAGAGCAAAATTATTTCCCTAAAGGCTCCAGAATTTTAGTAATTCATACAGGAGGTTTACAAGGTATTGATGGAATGAACGATGTTTTAAAAAAGAAAAGTTTACCAATAATAGAATAATTTAATGAATAGAGTTTTATTAATAATATGTTTAGGTGTTGTGCTTTTTAGTTGTAAGGCTAAAAAAACAGTAGTTACAAAACATCCTAAAACAACAACAACGACGACAACTTCAACTAAAGAAGAGCCTCGTAAGGATGTTGTAACACCTAAAGTGTATGCTAATAAAACAGAAAAATATATAGATACTTATAAAGATATTGCTAAAAATGAAATGAGCCTGTATGGTATTCCTGCTAGTATTACATTAGCTCAAGGTGTTTTAGAATCTGGTTCAGGTTACGGAACACTTTCTGTAAAAGCAAATAATCATTTCGGAATTAAATGTCATGATTGGACAGGTGCCAGAGTATATCATGATGATGATAAAGCGCAAGAGTGTTTTAGAAAGTATAAAGATGCTAAATACTCGTTTAGAGATCATTCCTTATTTTTATCAAAACGAAAGCGTTATGCGAAGCTTTTTAAATTAAAGAAGGAAGATTATAAAGGTTGGGCTAGAGGATTAAAAGCTGCAGGTTATGCTACCGATAAAAAATATCCAAACAAATTAATAAGCCTTATTGAAAGGTACGAATTATATGAATTTGATAAGGAGGTGTTAGGGAAAAACTATACGAAGTATGTAGAACCTATAATCGTTAGAAAAGAAGATAAAGATATTAAACGAAGTAATAATTCCACTCATATTGTTTCAAAAGGAGACACTATGTACTCTATTGCTAGAAAATATAATATTACGGTTGATGCGCTTAAAGAAATAAATGGATTAAGCGATACAACACTTAGTATTGGGCAAGAGTTGCAAGTTAAGGAAGGTGTGTTAAATGCCGTTACCAAAATGGCAAGACATGTTGTTGTAAAAGGAGATACTTTATATTCTATTTCTAAGACATACAATATGACTGTACAGGAACTTCAAAATATTAATGGTTTAAGTGATTTGGTGCTTAGTATAGGGCAGGAGTTACGAGTAAAGCCAACATCAAAAAATTAAATAGTAATGAATTATCAAAGAAGTAGTGCTTTGTTTGCTGAAGCAGAAAAAGTTATTCCAGGAGGTGTAAATTCACCAGTTAGAGCCTTTAAAGCAGTTGGGGGAACTCCCATTTTTGTAAAAGAAGCTAAAGGCGCTTATTTATATGATGAAGATGGGAATAGGTTAATTGATTATATCAATTCATGGGGTCCAATGATTTTGGGTCATGCACATAAACCGGTTGTTGATGCGGTTGTTGAAAAAGCCAAAAAAGGAACATCGTTTGGAATGCCAACAGAAATTGAAACACAAATTGCTGAATTAGCAGTTTCTATGGTTCCAAATATTGATAAAATACGATTTGTAAATTCAGGTACCGAAGCTTGTATGAGTGCCGTACGTTTAGCGCGTGGTTTTACAGGTAAAGATAAAATTATAAAATTTGCAGGTTGTTACCATGGGCATAGCGATTCGTTTTTAATACAAGCGGGTAGCGGTGCTGTTACTTTTGGTTCGCCAAATAGTCCTGGAGTTACAGAAGGTACGGCAAAAGACACTTTGTTAGCACGTTATAATGATATTGAAAATGTACAAGAATTAATTGAAGCTAATAAAAATGAAATAGCTTGTATTATTATAGAACCTGTAGCTGGTAATATGGGGTGCATTCCTCCAAAAGAAGGTTTTTTAGAAGCCTTGAGAAGTTTGTGTGATGCCAATAATATATTGTTGATTTTTGATGAGGTTATGACGGGGTTTCGTCTGTCAAAAGGAGGCGCTCAAGAGTTGTTTAATATAGCTGCAGATATTGTTTGCTTTGGGAAAGTTATTGGTGGCGGATTGCCAGTTGGTGCTTTTGCTGCAAGAAATGAAATAATGAATTATTTAGCGCCACTTGGGCCTGTTTATCAGGCAGGAACTTTAAGTGGAAATCCGTTGGCTATGGCTGCAGGTTTAGCCATGTTAACAGAATTGAATGGTGATGCTGAAATTTTTAAGAGTTTAGCTGAAAAGACCGCGTATTTGCATAAAGGCATAACAAAGGTCTTACATGATAATAAAATAGTGCATACTATAAACAGAGTGGGATCTATGATTTCGGTGCATTTTGATGAAGCGCCAGTAATAGATTTTGAAACGGCAGCTAAAGGTAATAATGAAACTTTTAAAACCTTTTTTCATGGTATGTTAAATGAAGGTGTTTATATTGCTCCGAGTGCTTTTGAAACATGGTTTATTACAGATGCTTTAACTTTTGACGATTTAGATTTTACTATTAATGCAGTAAATAAAGTAGCAAAAACATTATAAAGTAAAAAGCGCATTTCTAATTTCAGGAAATGCGCTTTTATTAACAAACTATAATCAATAAACTAACCAAACTAAATCATCTTTGTTTTTTGTTTCCTCTCATGCCATCTTTTTTGTTATGAGCCATTCTAGCTTGCGCTTTTTCCCATTTGGCATATTGTTCTTCATTTAAAATATTTTTCATTTTTGCTTTAACTGCAATTTTGTGGTCAAGCATGGTATTCATCATTTCAAAACGCTCTTCTTTTGATGGTTTTTGAGCATTACCAGCTTCTTTTCTAGCTTTTCGTTCTGCCATTTTAGTTTTACGTAGCGTAGCATTTTCTAGATTTATTTTATAAACATCATCTTGTTGCGATTTGTTTAAATCTAAATGAAGTGTCATTTTTTTTGTTTGTAGTGTTGCCATTTCTTCAGCAGAAAGATTCATCATTTTTTGACGGTTTTCGTTTCTGTTAGGACGTTCTTTTCTTTCTCCTTGTGCAAAGCCTTGAATAGATATTAAAGCGATTGCAATGATTATTAATTTTTTCATAATGTAAATGTCTTTTAAATGTTTATTTGTTGCTTTGACGTTTATATTTTTAAAAGGTTTAAACTAGGTTTAAATTTTAACTTGATGTTAACGTTTTGATTGTTTTGTACTTAGTGTTTGTTGTACTGTTTTTGCGCTAGGGATTGAACGGTGTGTTTGAGCTCGCCGACGTTAGGAGGAAGCGAGTAGTGAAAGCCCGACCCTTTTGGGGAGCGCCCAATAATTTATTTAAAAATAGGAATTTGTAAACTCAATCCTGTTTGAAAATCTGGAGCATTATTTACACGAAAATCTTCTTTAAAATATACAGATACTTTGTAGTTAGGATGCCCGTAAGTATAAATGAGAGACCAAATAGATAGTGATGTGTATAAAGTGCTAAACCCATGTTGCCAGCCTCCTTTTATAGCGCTCCAGTTTCCTTTTAGCGTATAATAATCGGATTCATTTACTTTGTTGTATCGTGATTGAATTTGGTAGTTGATACCTAAAGCATGGTAATTGTTTTTTTTAGTGTATTTTGTGTATTCTATATTGCCTTCTGCTGTTGCTAAAAACGGATTGTTTCCTAAATCTATAACAGTATCGAAATTAACAACGTTTTTGCGTAAAAAATTTATTCCAATTCCTAAATTGAGTTCTCTTTTATTTTTTAGTTGAAACATTTTTACGGCATTTGCTGAAATTCCAATATCTATAGATGGGTTGAATTTGGTGGTGTTAATTCCTAAATGACTTCCAAAGTTTAGAAAGATATGTTTTGTTTTATTTATAGATAATTCTGGATAATAGTAGTGGTTAAACTCAAATCCACCTATGAAAAAATCATTATTATTTAGTTCAAGTGTGTTGTTGTTTCTATCGGTATATTTAAAATTTACTTGATTTAAACCGTAGTATCGGCGACCATAAGGATCTTCACCGCCATTAATATTACTATGAAACCATTCAATAGTTTCATCGCCTGTAAAAAATGAAAAAGGATGTTTTCCTTTGGTAATTAAATAAGAGCGCATTGAAATGCTTAATTCATGTTTTTTTGATAAAGGAATAGTGGTCGTTAATTTAAACTCTTTAATAACGGCATCAATTACAATATTCATGTAATCGGCAGGTGTGGTTTCTTGATCTACAAAATAAAAGTTTCGTTTATACCTATGGAGTCTGCTTTGTTCTTCTCTAACAACAGGGTCTTTTGGTAAATAAGCTTCTACGTATGGGTGGAAATTATTGCCACTTACAGAGCTTATATTAAATGTAGCAGTTTTTGGAGGTGTAAATTTAAAATTGGTGTTAATGCGAGCGCTAAAAATTCCGAAATGATGCGTTGTTAAAAGGGTAGGGTTGTCCGTGCCATTTTTAAATGATAAACTATCTTGTTGTGCTATTAAAACAGAACAAAAGCAATATAAATTTAATAGCGCAATTTTTTTTAGCATCGAAGGTAAAAATAAGTAAAATTTTAAATTCTTTCAATATTAAAAATGAAGGGCTTGTTTTCTTAAAAAATTAACATATCAAGTTTTTTGTCTTAAAGAAAATATAAAACTTTAATAGGGCGGTGTTAAAGCTTTCTAAATTGTTTTAACAACTAGTGGTAAATGCGTCTATTTGTATAAGTTTAGTTTAAAAAGATAATATTCAACATAAAAATTCATTCTTTTTAAGATTGAAAATTATTGGTTAGTTAGTTTAGTTGGTTAGTTTGTAAAAACCCAGGAACTTTTAAAAAAGTTGCTGGGTTTTTTACGTTAATACTTTTTTATATCATTAATGAGGTTTAAAGTCGTATTGTATAATTTTTCGTTGTCCATTTTGCTTTTTAACCAAGCATAAAAACTCATTACAAAAATATCTTCACGTTGTTTTTCTATCCATTCAAATGAGTTTTCAACCGTTTCTTTAAATTTTACAGATGATATTATTGTTGGGTTTTTATAATAGCTTTCAACAAAACTTAGATATGTTAATACACGTTCTTGTTTTATGTCTTTTAGGTAGCTAGTGTAGGTTCTTTTAAAACTTAATAGTCTAGACTCTACTAAGTCTAAATTTTCGAGTTCTATGTTGAGTAGTATTTCTATTAAATTCTTTTTTATAACCCATTCTTTTCCAGATTTCTCAATATACCAATGGTCAGTATGATAAAATTTAGATAGTATAGCAGATGCTTGTTTGTAGTTTTCTTTTTGAAAATAGAACATAACTAAACCTAAATGAATATCTAATACCGTTTCGGTATCTTCATGTTTAATATTAATAAATGGTGTTAAGTTGCTTATTGCTTCATTTGGTTTATTAGAGTAATTTAAATTAAGCGCTAATAATAAATGGTACTTTAGTTTGAATGTGCTGTAATACTTTTTTTTAAGATGTAGCATTTCTTGATGCATTAAACTTAAATAGTGTTGAGAATCTTTAAAACTTTTATTTCTGAATAAAGTGTTGGCAATTAAGTAAAGAATTTGGATGTGATAATAAACAGATTTGTCTTTATTTTTATGATTAACTATAGATTTGTAGGTGTTAATTAAAAAGGGTTCTGTTTTTAAATAATCGTTAGTAGCAAAAGCTGAAAGTCCGAAAATGGACATTAACTGGTACAGCGATTTAAAAGACATAGAGTCGTGAATACTAATATTGTGTTCTTTAAGAATGTTGTTTAAAATGGTTTGAAAGTCTATAACAGCGCCTTCATAAGTTATGCTGTTTAAGGTTTTTCTAACCTTTGCATATATCATATTAAGTTCGTCTTCTAAAAAGTGTTTTTTTTGATTTTCTTTGAATTTGAAAATAAGATTCTCTAAAGAGGTGGAAGGATTTGCATAAGCATATTGAATTTTTGTGTGATATATTTCATTTAAATATGGAAACAAATGATTTTCTACAGCTAGTAATTCTGCTTTATCTAAAATTTTAAAAGCCACTTTGTATTGCTTGTGTGTTAAACATTTTCTTGAGGCAAGTATGTATTTTATGATTTGCATGTTTGATGAGTTTTCTTCTTGTAAACTCACATTTGCAATAAAATCTATAATAGACTGGTATAAGCGTTTGCGTAATGCATGGTAAGCATTTACTTTTTCGTTTCCGTATAGCTTATGGCAAATGACTTTAGAAGTGTATTCGTTTTTTAATAAATACTTGAATAATTGAATGTTTTTTGTGTCTGTACGTTTGTTCTTTTTCTCTAGATATGATATGAAACTTAGAGCCTCGTCAGTGGATAATGTAGAAATTATAGCGTTTAAGTTATTCATTTAATCGTCATTATTTTTATTTAAATGTACTTAAAAATATGAATTAATTATTTAAAATTATATTTTATATCGTCAGTATTTTGTAAAAGTAGTGTTTTTATTGATTCTAATATGTTGCAGTTTTGTCCTGTAATCATTAAAACAAAAATTATGAATTATCAAACAACGGTTTCAGTTGATGAAAAATCAAAAGAACCAAAAATTAAGAAAGACAAAAAGATTTACGATCAAAAACCAACAGCTGCTTTTATAGGAGCATCTTGGTCTGCTTTATTAGTAGGAATGGTATCATTTTGTATTGGTTTATGGAATGCCGATATGATGCTTAATGAAAAAGGCTACTATTTTACTGTTTTACTTTTTGGTTTATTCTCTGTAATATCTGTTCAAAAAGCAGTGCGAGATAAAATGGAGGATATTCCAGTTACCGATATTTACTATAGTATTAGTTGGTTTACAACCATAGCGTCTATTGTATTGTTGGTTGTTGGTTTGTGGAATGCCGATTTACTTTTAAGCGAAAAAGGATTCTACGGTATGGCGTTTCTGTTGAGTTTGTTTTCGGCTATTGCAGTACAAAAAAATACTAGAGATGTGCAGTATATAGAAAGAAATGAAAAAATAGATGAATAATAAGTTGGAGTATTGTTGTCAAAACAAAAAAATAAAAGGGTTGTTTTGATGATTGGTTAGTAACCCTAAACCTCGTGACTTTTTAGTTGCGGGGTTTTAAAAAGACTATTCAAATTTTAAATAAGTAATATGGAACGTATAGGGTATAAGGTGCTTATTGTAATTGGAGTTTTATCACTAATAATGATTAGTTTAATTCCTCCTATACAGCAAAGTCAAACATATCATCATTTTAGTGATAATAACGCTTTTTTTTATATTCCTAATTTTTGGAATGTTATATCAAACATCCCATTTGTAATTATTGGATTTTTAGGGTTGTATAAGTTGAAAGGAATTAAAAAAGAGAACTTGCAGTATGCTTCTTTTTTTATAGGAGTTATACTTGTTGGTTTTGGGTCGGGTTATTATCATTTAAATCCTAATGATACTAGTTTAGTTTGGGATAGATTACCTATGACAATTGTATTTATGTCTTTAGTCTCAATTATAATTAGTGAGTTTATTAGTTATAAAAAGGGGCGTTATTTGCTGTTTCCAATGCTAGTGTTAGGTATATTATCAATTGTTTATTGGATTGTTTTTAACGATTTAAGACCTTATGTCATTATTCAGTTTTACCCCATGCTTGCTATCCCAATTATCTTGATTTTCTTTAAATCTATGTATAATAAGACTTTTGGGTATTGGTTATTATTGTTTACTTATATAATTGCAAAATTTTTTGAGTATTTTGATAGTGAAATATTTACTTTTTTAGGGGTTGTTAGCAGGCATTCATTAAAGCACATCATATCTGCATTTGGCATATTTGTATTACATTACATGTATATTAAAAGACAAAAATTAATAGAATGAATTCAAAAATTCAAAATGATATAAAAGAACTTGTTGAAGCGCAAGTTATATCTCAAGACACAGCTTTTAAAATAACGTCTTATTATCAATCAAAGCAAGTTGATTCTCCAAACAGATTATTTACAGTTTTTGCTGTTTTAGGATCTACTTTAGTCGGTTTAGGCATTATTTTAATATTGGCTCATAATTGGGATGATTTTTCAAGAACAATAAAAACGGTGTTTGCTTTTTTGCCATTAATTATTGGGCAACTATGTGTTGGGTATTCTATTCTAAAAAAGAAAAGTGTCACTTGGAAAGAAGCTTCAGGCGTATTTTTATTTTTTGCTGTTGGTTCTAGTATGGCATTGGTGAGTCAGATTTATAATATTCCAGGTAACTTAAGTAGTTATTTGTTAACCTGGACCATACTTGGTTTACCACTCGTATATTTGTTACGATCTAACGCATTGGGTATTTTGCATATTGTATTTGCTACTTATTATGCCGTAGAACATGGTTACTTATATAATTCTAGCGGTACACCTTGGTTGTATATTCTATTAATAGTAGCCATATTGCCTTATTATAGTACGCTTTTAAAACAAAAAGCGACTGCCAATATAACCTCCGTATTTAACTGGCTAGTACCATTAAGTATTATTATTGTTTTAGGGACTTTTATTGAAAGCAATGGTGTTTTTGGGTATTTAATGTATGTGTCACTTTTTGGATTATTATACAATTTAGGAAAGCTTCCGTATTTTAATAATCAGAAATTAAGAAAAAACGGCTATTTAGTTTTAGGGTCTTTAGGAACTGTTTATATGTTACTATTAGCTAGTTTTGAATGGTTATGGACAGATCTTTTTAGCGAAGTTATGTTGTTTAATTCTCAAGAATTTTACATTTATATATTCTTTTTTTTGCTAGCCTTTGTTGTTTTAATATATGGAAAAAAGAATAATTGGTTAAAAGGTATTAATTTATTTCAGTATCTATTCATCATATTTTCTATAATCTTTTTTATAGGTTTCAGTAATGATATCTTTCCCGTTATATTAATAAACCTTTTAGTATTGGCATTAGGAGTTATGGCTATAAAATTAGGAGCAGATAAACTTCATTTTGGAGTTTTAAATTACGGGTTATTAATTATAACCATATTAATTGTTTGCCGATTTTTTGATACGAATATGAGTTTCGTTTTAAGAGGTTTGTTATTTGTAGGAGTTGGTTTTGGATTCTTTTTTACTAATTATTTGATGCTGAAAAAGCAGAAAAAATTAAAATCATAGAGTATGAGAATGTTAAAAAAGGTTTCAAAATATATCTTTTATGTTCTATTGGTGCCCATTAGTTATTTGTTGGTTTCACTAATACTGATGTCTATTACAGTAAATAAGAATAATGAAGATTCAGATTTAAGCAATACTATATTCTTAAACTCAAACGGTGTTCATTTAGATGTCATATTACCAATACATCATATTAATAAAGAATTATTAAAAGGTTTAAATATGAATGATAACAGATATGCGTCATTTGGTTGGGGCGAAGAGAATTTTTATTTAAACACACCTACTTGGGGCGATTTAACTTTTAAGCATGCTTTTAAAGCAATGTTTTTAAAAAGCAATACATTGATTCATTTAACTAGGTTTAACACGAAATCTGATAATTGGGTAGAAGTTAAATTAAGCGAAAATCAATTAAAAAAGCTCAACCAGTATATTTCAAAATCTTTTGTTTTAAATGAAGGTGATTCTAAAATCATGCTAAAAGGAAAAGGCTATACATCTAGTGATGATTTTTACAAGGCAAATGGGAATTATTCTTGTCTTTTTACCTGTAACACATGGGTGAATTCAGCATTTAAAAATAGCGGTTTAAAAAGTTGTTTTTGGACACCTTTAGAATTTGGATTAATTAATAAGTACAATAATTAAAAACACATGAAAACAATACACCTATTCATCATATTTATAGTTGTAGCATTAGCGCAATTATTTATACCTGCTCAAATGATTTTAAATCAGGAATCTATTTTAAAAACGGGTACAGCTTATAAGTTTAAAACACAACCTGTAGATCCAAGCGATCCGTTTAGAGGAAAATATATAAACTTGAATTATGACATAAATTCGTTTAAAACTACAGATTCTTTATGGAAAAGAAACGAACCTATGTATGTTTATTTAACAAATGATAGTTTAGGTTTTACTAAGATTGATGCAGTAAGTAGAAACCTATTAACAGAAAACAGGAATGATTATATAACAGTAAAAGCAGGCTACTACGATAATTATTCAAAAAAAATAAATATTCAATTTCCATTTAACAAATACTATATGGAAGAAACAAAAGCTTATGATGCTGAGGTTGCTGTAAGAAACAGACAGCGCGATTCGTTACCTAATAACACCTATGCTTTAGTTTATGTTAAAGAAGGCGAAGCAGTTTTAGAAGATGTTATAATTGATGAGATTTCTATTAAAGATTATGTTGAGAAGGAGGAATGAAATTCTAGAAATAACTAAAACAAAAAAGGAATCACATTTTGTGATTCCTTTTTTAATATTATAAAACTCTGAAACGAGTTCAGTAGTATGAATAACTAAACAACTTCAACAAACAATCCGTCATCAGTTTTTTCAACTTTAGCAAGATTGTTTTTAGTTAATTCTTTAATGGTTTTATCCCATTTTTTATTTGATAAGCCAGACTGAACTTTTAAATCATTCAATGTTAATTTTTCAGCTTTCTTTAAAATTTCAAAAACAGCTTTAGCTTCATCACTTACAGCAACTGCTTTTTTCTCTGGGCGCATTTGTGGGAAGAATAAAACTTCTTGTATCGATTGGTTATTGGTTAAAAACATAATAAGTCTGTCCATACCAATTCCCATACCAGATGTTGGAGGCATACCGTACTCTAAAGCACGTAAAAAGTCATGATCAATAAATTCCGTAGCTTCATCATCACCTTTGGCAGCAAGTTTAAGTTGGTGCTCAAAACGTTCACGTTGGTCAATAGGGTCGTTAAGTTCAGAATAAGCATTTGCTATTTCTTTACCACAAACCATAAGTTCAAAACGTTCGGTTAATTCTGGGTTTTCTCTGTGTTCTTTACATAACGGACTCATCTCTTTCGGGTAGTCTGTAATGTATGTTGGTTGTATATAGTTGCCCTCACATTTTTCGCCAAAAATTTCATCAATAAGCTTGCCTTTACCCATGGTTTCATCGACTTCAATACCTAAGTCTTTTGCAGCTTGTCTTATTTCATCTTCGGTTTTTCCTGTAATATCAAATCCTGTAAAGTGTTTTATAGAATCTGCCATCGTTACTCTAGCGTAAGGTGCTTTAAAATCTATTTCATGCTCGCCAAAAGCAGCTTTAGTGCTTCCGTTAACGGCTATGGCACAGTGTTCTAGTAAACGCTCACAGAAATCCATCATCCAGTTGTAGTCTTTATAAGCTACATAAATTTCCATAGCAGTAAACTCCGGATTGTGAGTTCTGTCCATGCCTTCGTTTCTAAAGTTTTTAGAAAACTCATAAACGCCATCAAAACCACCAACAATTAATCTTTTAAGATATAATTCGTTAGCAATTCGCATATACAATGGCACATCTAAAGCATTGTGATGTGTTATAAACGGACGCGCAGCAGCACCACCAGGAATAGGTTGTAATACAGGTGTTTCTACTTCAAAATAACCAGAGTCATTAAAAAATGAACGCATGGCGTTAAACAATTTAGTACGTTTTACAAACACGTCTTTAACTTGTGGGTTTACCACTAAATCGGCATAACGTTGTCTGTAACGTTGTTCAGGATCTGTAAAAGCATCATATACAACGCCGTCTTTTTCTTTAGGAAGCGGTAACGGTTTTAAGGCTTTACTTAATAGGGTGAAATCTTTAACTCTAACCGATTTCTCTCCAACTTGTGTTGTGAATAACTCTCCTTCAATACCAATAAAATCGCCAAAATCTAAAAGCTTTTTAAATACATCGTTGTATTTTACTTTGTCTTCACCTGGGCAAATTTCATCACGGTTAAAATAAACTTGTATTTTTCCTTCAGCATCTTGTAATTGAGCAAAACTAGCTTTACCCTGTACTTTTACCATCATTAACCTACCGGCAATAATAACTTTTTTACCATCTTCAAACTGGTCTTTTACCTGTTTAGAGGTGTGGTTTACTGGGTATAAATCTGCTGGATAAGGATTGATTCCTAATTCGCGTAATTTTACTAACTTTTCTCTTCTTACTAATTCTTGTTCTGAAAGTTGCATGCTAATTAATTTTGAATGCTGTCTTTTGCGACAGACGGGTGCAAAATTACATTATTTTCAAAAAAATAGCATACAACTTATTGGTAGATTTTTGTTTTAAGATAAAAAGAAGTTAAAACTTAGCTTTTTGCTTCTTTAGGTTTTAAAACTACACCTTTAATTCGTAATATTTTATTAGGCTCAGAAGCATTAGATGTTACAGTAATAGTTTTATTAAAAGCACCAATTCTACTTGTTGCATATTTAATTGTAATATTACTTGTTTCACCTGGTAAAATAGGAGTTTTAGAATACGAAGGCACGGTGCAACCACAAGAAGTTTTTACTTTAGAAATAATAATTGGACTTTTACCTGTATTGGTAAATGTAAAAATACGTTCGCCATTGGCTTTCTGTTCAATGCTACCGTAATCTATAACATCTGTTTTAAAAGATAATACGCCTGCATTTGTGTTATCTGCCGTTTCTTGTGCAAAATTTGTGGCATAAACAAATAAGCAGACTATTAATACTAATTTTGTTTTTACTGTTTGTAATCTGTGCATTGATAAATTCATAATGTTTGTATTTTGATTAATAATGGCACAAACATGATGAAAATACTAAATAACAAGTGGTTATTTAAGGTTGAAATGAGTACTAGTACCTAGGTTGATTTTTAATAACTACTTGTTAAATAGTGACTTAATTTCGTCTCTAGATTGCACATTTAGTTTTTTATAAATATTGTTTAAATGTGTTTTTACTGTACTTAAACTAACAAAAACAGCTTCGGCTATTTCTTTATTCGATTTGTTTTCTAGTAAAAGGTTAAGAATATTTTGTTCCTGTTTGGTAAGTTGTTCTTTGGCTTTACTAATTGTTTTGGTTTTATGTTTTTTTCGGGCAAGCCAAAACCAAAAATTAATGATTAACGATATAGTTAATAAAAAGTAAGTTAAATAATTCCAATTGAAATCAGCATCAGTTGTGTTGTTATTAATTATAAATTCATCGGAGGCTAATTCTTCTTTATACTGTTTTGTGTAAGGTGAATTGGGATAACGTTCTATTAAACGATTTAGTAAATCATGATAATATGTATTATGTTTTAAATCTTCAAGGTAGTACTTATGAAGATTGTTTCGTCTATCTGATAAAAAGGAGTATGCATAAAGTTCTGCAATGGGTTCGTTTTGTGTGGCTCCAAAATTTTGTAATGTTTTAAACCATTTTTTGTTATTAAGTTTCCTGTTGGCTTCACTTCTAAATTGGCTGTAAGCAAATTTCATTTCATCTTTTAAAGAATCCATTTTAATAAACGCCGTTGCTTTTTCATTATTCGATTCAATATCGCAAAACATTTGTTTTTCAAACGAAAAAGGGAAAGCAATGGTATCGTTGTTTTTTGCTATGAAAACAACTTCTTTGCTGTCATCACAATGTCTGTTAAAATGATTGCTATTTTGTTCGTTATCAAAGCAATTATCAACATGAATTCTGTAAATTCTATTTTCTAGATCTAATTCATTGCCCGAAAACTGAAAGTAACCCAAGCTATCGGTATTTACTTTGGCAATAATTTGCTCGAAATAAACACCTGAAATTTTTCGATAATCTTCAATTATAGAAAGGTAAACATTGTTATTCCATTGTTTATTATCAACATGACCTGTAAAGCGATATTGCGCTTTCGCGGAAAAAGACATTATTAAAAACAATATCAAAACTAAGTTTATTCTCATGCTACTAATCTACTATAATTTATTTTAAAATGAAATAGACTTATAATTTGCCCGCATGATAATTATCATAAGAAAATAGAATTAAAAGAGCTTATTTTAATGAGTTTATAAAGGATGTGGTTTTTTCATTCTTCTAATATTAGTTTACTGTAATTCTTAAAACATATAGCATTATGAAACATCTTATTTTGAGTGCCATTACACTTATTTCTATTCATTTTAATACAGCCGCACAAGATTTGTCACCTTACATTAAAGTTGGTGAGTCTACAAAGTCAATTCAGGAAGTTACTAAAGAAGTCATTAGTACATTAAAAGATAATGCTTTTAACGTTTTAGGAACTTATAACCCTTCTAATAAAAGTTCGTTAGGAGTTGTTGCGTTTACTAGAGCAGATTTAAAAAATACAGTAATAAAAGTAAAGGATAGAGGTGCTTTAGCCTCAGTAATGAAAGTTGGTTTGGTAGAAAGTAATGGAAAAGTAGTTATTTCATATACCAATCCAGATTATTTATTAAGAGCTTATTTGCCAAATAATTATAGCACATATAAAAGCACGTTTGTTAAGTTTAGTACCGATTTAAAAACTGCTTTTACTTCCTTAGGAAAAGAGTTTAAACCTTTTGGAGGAACTGTTGAAGCAGACAAATTAGCAAAATATCATTATAAAATAATGATGCCTTATTTTACAGATCCTATAGAATTAAAAGAGTTTACAACTTTTGAAGAAGGTTTAGAAACAATAATTAAAAATTTAGAATCTAAAAAAGGTAACACTGTTAAGGTTTATAGTTTAGTTTATAAAAAAGAAAAAGTCGCTGTGTTTGGTATTGGTTTACTAGATAAAGAAGAAGGTGAGCCTTACTTTTTTCCAAAAATAGGAGAAGATCATGTTGCAGCATTGCCTTATGAGATTATTTTACAAGGAAATGAAGCAACGATGTTACATGGCAAATATAGAATTGCTTTGCATTGGCCAGAACTAACAATGGGAACCTTTATGAAAATTATGAGTACACCTGGCGATATTGAAGATGCATTGGAAGCATTGTGTGAATAATATTTTTTTGAATTGAATTTGTTTGACGCTGTAACATTAATAGTGTTATTGCGTCAAATAAGTATCATTAATCAAATAAAACAAATCAAATCATGAGTTTCTGGAGAGTTCTACTGTCTATTATTTGTCCGCCTTTAGCTGTTTTAGATAAAGGATGTGGCTCTATTATTATCGTTTTTCTATTATGGCTTTGTGGCTGGGTTCCTGGCGTTATTGCAGCCTTAGTTATTCTTAATAATCCTAAAAATTAAAACATAAAAATATTGTAATTTTGCAACCTATGAATAAGCAAATTGAACTGCAAGATTTAGGTTTTAAAGATTATAAACAAACTTGGGAATACCAAGAACAGTTGTTTAAAGGTATTGTTGATGCTAAAATTAAAAATAGAAAAGATAATACGAATTTAAAGACTAATAATTACTTCTTATTTGTAGAACATCCGCATGTGTATACTTTGGGTAAGAGTGGCGATTTATCAAATCTACTTTTAAGTGAAGAACAGCTTACTGAAAAAGGCGCTACTTTTTATAAAATAAACCGAGGAGGCGATATTACGTATCATGGTCCTGGACAAATTGTAGGGTATCCTATTTTAGATTTAGAAAACTTTTTTACCGATATACATAAGTACCTACGTTTTCTTGAAGAAATGATTATTCTAACGCTTGCCGAATATGGATTAAAAGCCGAAAGAAGCCCTGGAGAAACAGGTGTTTGGTTAGGTGTTGGCACACCGTTTGCCCGTAAAATTTGCGCAATGGGTGTACGAGCCAGTCGCTGGGTAACGATGCATGGTTTTGCACTTAACGTGAATGCCGATTTAGGTTATTTTGATAATATTATACCTTGTGGTATTCGTGGTAAAGCAGTAACTTCTTTACATGTAGAATTAGGGAAAACTATTGATGAAGCTGAGGTGAAAGAAAAATTACTAAAGCATTTTAGAGCGCTTTTTGAGGCGGAGTTTTTTTAGGTTTGTTTAACGGTTGTGTATAATATTAGTGGCGTGTTTTAGTACTGATTTTACAAGTAATCTAGAAACAGTCTTTAATTTTATGCTTGTTGACTGTAGTTTTTTATTTCGATTTCTTACTTATTTCTCCTTTATAAAATGAGTCCCAAAAAGTTTTGTCATATTCTATTCGTTTTAATACAGTTTGTTTCATTTTATGAAATTCGTATTCAATTTCTTCTACATTTTTTAACTCAAAGTCAAACAAATATGAGTCTCTTTCAAAAACTCTATTCTCTTTTTTATTTTCGTTGTTTAATGTTTCATTGTATGACCGATTAAAATATCTTGTAGCATAAAATTTACCATTATCTAAAATGTCCGAATAGTAACATATGTTTTCTTCTTTGATCGTTGTTTGAACAATGTTTTTATAATTCTTGTAACCTTTAAAGTGTTTTTCTATTTCCTCTGCTCTTAAAGTAGTTTCCCAATTTTCGATAACCTTTATAATTGCAAAATTCTCTTTGTTAATATAAACTCTTCCAGAATACGTTGTTGGATACCCACGGTTCGTGAAGTTCCATTTGTTTCTTTCCGTTTCAAATGCTATTATATATAGATCTTTATTTTCTGTATCATTTGACTTTACAAAGTTTAATTTGAATTTTTTGTATTTCCTTTTATGTAAAATATTTGCATAGCGAATAGCATTTTGCCTGTAAGAAAAAAATTGAGAAGAATATTTATATCTTTTAGGGTTAATGTTCTTATTCCATTTTATTTGTTCAACTCTTTGTGTTATTATAAAAGGCGATAAATATCCATCATCGTAGTCTTTAGTTATTAGTTCCAAATCTAATTCATTAGTATCATTTTTATTTATCAAAACTTTACCATATCTGTAAAAATTGAAAGGTTCTGTAGGATGATTTAACTTTTTGTCTGAAATGGCTTTTTTTAATACTGTTTCAGGGGGTAAATATCCAGTGATTACTACTTCTGCAAGTTCTTCAAACTTTGGGGTTAAATAGTTTTTGTCTCTTAATTCTCCTAATGTAATTGTATCGGACTTAAAACCCATTGATGAAATAACAACAGATGCATTTTGTAGTATTGTTTTCTTAACGGGTAATTTATAAAACCCATTTTCATCCGCTACTCGATATATTTCTTCTTTTTTTAAAATTAATGTTGCAAATGGTACAGGTTCATTGGTTTCTTTGTTAAAGATTTGACCTTTAAGAATAATGTTTTGACCAATCTTGATTTTCTCGATTCTTTTACCTAAATCTAATTGTTTGTTAGAAATGCTAATAGTATCTTTTTTAGTTTCTAGTTTTGGTAAAGTTGCTTTTTGAAAAAAAATATAGCCATCATGTAATTGGTCTAACCTTGCTTCTGTAAAATCAACAAAGTTCAATAATCTTGTTGTTTTTATGGATTTCATTTCTTTTTGACTTGAGGTTACAAATAAATAAGGTTTACTAATCTTATTTAATTGGTGTTCAAAAGAATTGTTTTTTATTGGTGTTGCGTGCCATTTTTTAGTGCCTGAATCAAAAAGCGAATCATTTGCGTGAATTGTTGCTAAACTATATGATTTTTCTTTGAGCGCTTTTTTAATGTATGAACCCATTGAAATAAACTCTTTTGCAATCGGTTTTTTTATGCTTGAATTATCATTGATAATATGAATATTATCTGCCCAACAAATAATTTTTTCATTTGGATTTCTATTGATATAGCTCAATAAATTATCCGCCATTTGCTTATCTCTGATATTATCATTTTTATTACCAAAGTCAGTTGTAAGGATTTCTTGCTTGTTATAATATGCGTCTTGCGAACAGGCTAAAAGACTTTTTGTGAACTGTTTCCAAAAATAATTAGAGTTTTTGTCTTTTAAATTATTTTCTATTTGTTTGAGAATTCTATTAAGTTCTTTTTCATAAACTTTATATTTAATGTCATCTTCTTCAATGGTTACGTTTTCTAAAATTCCTTCGATAATAATTCCGAAATCATCTTTATCTAATTTGAAAGTAATATTTTGACTTTCGCAATAATCATAAAAATCGTCAACGAATTGAACAGTATTGTTTACTTGAGAATCAAAACCAATAACTTTTAAATTGTTTTTATCTATATAGTTTACGACTCTTTGAAATTCCATTGTGTTAGACCAAACTCCCCAAATAGCGTTGTTAAAATCTTTGGGATTAAAACCGCTTTTATTCATTTTCCAAATGTCATACATTGAAGATTCCATAGCAATAGTTGTAAACCCTAATTCTTGATGCAGATATTCAATAACTCGGGCTTTCATCTCAAATATATTTCCGTACATATGAGTTTGTTCACCTAGCATTATAAGTCGTTTTCCTTTCAATTCATCTTTTAGGAACGATAAATCATTAAGTTCGTTTGATTCAGGTTGAAGAAGTTCTATTGTTTTTAATTCTTGAGACTGTATAAAGTTTGTAAAAAGAAAAAAACTAGTAATAATTAATTTTTTCATATCAAAATTGTAATTGAATTACAATAATAACAATCTCTATTCATTAACAGATTTTGTTTTCTTTTGTTAACGAATATTTATAATAAATAACAGCTTTTGAAACGAATTTGTTAAATTTTTGCCAACTTATGATATCAAATCGTTTTATGTTTTATGACTTAACTTAGTTGATTGAAATTTTTTCACAAAGTCAAGTTTATTCAATACTTCTCAGGAACAAAAGTTTGGTAATTCATTGGAGGTCGTACATAACTTTTATAGTCTGGTAAATCAGGAAGTTCAATGGGTTTTAAATCCATTTTCTCATGAGGAATCTGACTTAAAACATGACTAATACAGTTTAAACGTGCCTTTTTCTTGTTATCGGCATTCACAACAAACCAAGGTACTTGTTTGGTGTCTGTATGTGCAAACATGTTGTCTTTTGCTTTAGAGTATTCTAACCAGCGCGAACGCGATTCTAAATCCATGGGGCTAAATTTCCAGCGTTTTAACGGGTTGCTTATGCGGTTTTTAAAGCGTTTTTCTTGTTCTTCATCACTTACCGAAAACCAATATTTTAAAACAATAGTTCCAGATCGTACTAGCATACGTTCAAATTCTGGGCACGATCGCATAAATTCATTGTATTCGTCATCAGTACAAAAGCCCATAACTTTTTCTACACCGGCTCTGTTGTACCAGCTTCTGTCAAAAAGTACAATTTCGCCTGCTGCTGGTAAGTACTGTACATATCTTTGAAAATACCACTGCGTTTTTTCTTTTTCGGTAGGAACACCTAATGCTACTACTTTACAAACTCTAGGATTTAAAGGTTCGGTAAACCGTTTGATGGTACCACCTTTTCCAGAGGCATCTCTACCTTCAAAAATGATAACCACTTTTAATCCTTGTTTCTTTACCCACTCTTGAAGATGAACTAGGTCTTCATGTAAAATAGCTAGTTCTTCATCGTAGTTAAATTTTTTCTTTTTGGTTGTTTCGTTATTAGGTGTTTTCATTCCTACAAGTTAATAAAAAAATGAAAAAGTATATGTGTAGATATTTCATTTTTTTGACTTGTTTTTTACGAAAACAATTATTCTTAGCTAATTAATTTTCGGCATTAAAAAATACTTTGTAAAAATGCATTTTCTTTTCATCATCATATCCGCGCTCTAGATATTCAGCAGAAGCATCGGGTGCATCAATATCTAGTTTAATTTGTATGTTGGTATCTAGCTTGATATCGGTTTTAAACTTTTTCTTTTCTTTATTTACAACAGCTTCAGCAACATCAAATTGGTTTCTAAGTACTATGTTTTGCTCACCTTCAAATTCTTTTTTAAAATCTTCAAATTCTCTAATGTGTTTTTCTTCTTCAAAAAGTTCTTCTTTAAAACGTTCTACATTTACTATTTCATTTTCCTTAAAAAAATCAATAGTTTTTGCTAAAAAAGTATTTTGTTCTTGTGCGCCATAACTGGTTTTTAAAACTTCGGTTGAAAATTCTTTACACAATTCTATATACTGTTGTGTGTGGTTATTGGCATCATCGGCATATTTAATATTTAAAAAATGATTAATCCAATATTGCGCATCGTAACTATTATTATCGACACTTAAAATAATATTGCCTTCCGTATCACTTTGATTCAAAATTAAACATCCTTTATCTACTTTTTTAGAACTAATACCTTTCTGTACTAAAACATCATAACTATTGTTTTCTAAATAGGTTTGAAAGAAGTTTACTTTACTTTCAATTTTAAAAATACCAATAGCATTGGTGGTCATGTCTCTAAATTCAATACCTTCAAACATAACGACTAGTACATCGCCTGTTTTTATATTGGCAGATGTTGATTGCTCGTATAAGTGCGTTACAATATGTTTTGAAACATCAACAAATGCATCATCGTCATTAAAAATTTGCGAGCTATAGCTATTAATTTCATTTAGCGTAATGTTGGCATGATGGTTAAAACGGTAGCTTTGTACGACGCTCCCAAAAGGTCTTAATAGAAAAGGAAGCATTAAATCGTAACTAGCTTCATCAAAATCTACTAGCTTGTCTGAAAAGGCATTTTTTGTATCGTTAAATTTATTTCCGACTTTATGAATAATGAATTTTGAAATAGAGGCGTTTTTTCTTGAAATCATGTTTTGTATGTTAAGAGTACAATAGTATTAAAATAACTTTAATTTTTTAAAAAAAAGAACGCCAAAGCAACCACGCTTTGGCGTTCAAGATTCGAGGACTTTCGATTTGGTTATCGTTATACTGCTAATAAACAGTATTATACATGTTTAGAGGTTGTGCTGAATTTGTTGTTCTAAATAATTGATTAATAGCTGGGTTAAAGATAAAGATTAGTTTTTTACCTACAAAAGGGATAATGATAAATTAACTAAGACATTAATTTATTTGATAGAGCAAAATAGAGTTGTTTTCTCCCTTGGTAATAAATTCTAAATTTCTGTCTTTATCTATATTATCTAAATCAATTATAGAGTTTCCATAAACAGGGAAATTACTTATTAATTTAGCTTGACTATCAAAAAGATATGTTTTTTGAGTTTGTAAATCGGTTACTGCTACATAAATTTTATCTTTTAAATAGAATATTTTTGGTTTGCTATAATTACCATAATCTAATTCTATGCTTTTGTTTTTTATTGTTAGTTTATTTTCAGCTAGGGTTACTAGTGTTTTGCTGGTTGTTTCAAGACTATGATTGTCAGGAAGCTTTAAGTTTTCAGTAAATGTATTGCCTTTAGCGTCAATAGTAATTAGTTCTCCTTTATTTGTTGTAGTTGTAAATTTATTTTGATATAAGAAGATAGGTTCTTCAGAATATGATTTTGATGTTTTTGGAGTTACTCTCGTTTTTCCTGTACGATTTAATATATAAAGTTTATTGTTCGTTTTAAAAGTAATATAATCTTTACTTCCAATTCTAAAATGTTTTGGTTGACAAATAATAGTATTGTTTGCAGATTTAAAAGTGAATCCTTTTACAGGTTTAGCCTTAACATCATACATTAATATATGTTTGCCTTGAGTAATTAATAATCTATATTTTTTATTCTTATCATAGTCAAAAACAGATAATGGTTGTGTAATATTATCATTAAATTTAACTGGGAATGGTGATACATTTTTACCGTTTCTATCTAAAACATAAACTCTGTTTGGTGTAGTAAAAACTAATTGAAGTCTTCCGTTTTTGTAAATATCAATTTGATTGATGGTTCCTAATACAGGACCTTGTAGTTGTTTTTTCCAAAGAATTTTTCCTGTGTTAGAAATTAAATATAAGTTATTGGAAACATCTTGAACTACTATTTCCTTTTGTTTTGTTATGTGGTTGGTAACAAAATGAGGCGTATTAAGTATTTCTTTTTCTAATTTAATATTAAGTTCTTCTGAAACAGAATTTAATAAAGCTTTAGTTTTACTCTTTTTTATAATGCCATTTACGTGCGCAAAATTAGTGTCGTATATAAATTGTAATGCCGAAGCGTTGTATTTATCTAATTTTCCAATAGAATTTAATCCGTTTTTCTTTAGAATATTTTTTAAGATTGAAGGATTAGCAACAATATTTAAAGACGATGCATCTGTTAATTGTTCTTTGATGTCTTTATAGTAGGTTTGTTCGTTTAATGTAGTTTTATTTTGATAATTAGCAATAATATTTTCTAGTATTTCAGTGCTTTCAGCAAACACAAAAAAGTTATCTAGCAAACAATATTTAGTTGCATTTTTAAATGTTATTAATGGAGAAAATGAGTTTGAAAACAAATCTGGTTTGCTAAACGAATAAATCTCAATTTGTCTGTAAGTATCTATTTTGTTTTGTTCGCTAACTAATGCGTCTTTAGTAGCAATAACATCTATAGAGTTTAATACAATCGCTTTGTTTTTATCTTCATAAATAACACCAACTTCTATAATGTTATCAAAAAGAGAGGTTGTATTTAATATTGAATCTTTTTGGTTAAACTTAATTAGATTAGTTTCAAAGTTTTTATAGTTATCAAACGTAAAACTCATTAAGCCATCACTGTTTGAAGGCGTTATATTTTGAATTGAATTTTCTTGCGGAATCGTGCCTTTAAAAATATTAATTAAGCTTTTAGTAGAATCTGATGCTTTTGTAATACCGTTAATTATAATATTATCTTGATTAATGTCTGCATCAATAGCTATATATTTTGTAAAGGTGCTTAAGTTTAATGAATCGTTTATAAAAAAAGATTTTATAAAAGGATTGTTTGGCTCAATTATAATAGATGCTGTTTTATCATTACTTGTGGTAGTGTATATTTTTTCTAAATCAGAATTTATATCTTTTTTATTAAAAACATCATCGGTAATGGTTTTTGATGACGATGCGAAAAATGTACTATCTATTATGGTGCTGTAAAATGTGTTTTTATTTAAAGTCGATTTTGTGATGCTCTTGTTTTTGTAAACAAGTGATTCTTCTGTATAATTTTTTAGCGAATCTGTTTTAAACAAAAGACTGTGGTGCTTTGTTATAATAGTATAGTGTAGGCTATCATTATCGTCTTTAGAAAAGCAAATTAAAACATCACTTTTAGGTTTTAAATGCAATAGTCCTTCTAATGTGGTATTAAGGTTTTTGTAAGATGTAGATTTAGAAATTTTTTGTAAAAAATCACTGTTATTTAAATCGTTTTTTAATCCCTCTAAATTAGATGTTTTTATAATTAAAGATGTTTTTTCTGGAACAAAATCTATAAGTTTAGATTTCTTGGTAGATAAATTAGAACAACTAAAAGCAATAAGAAGTAAGAAGGTAGAATAAATAAATCTCATGAAACGAATTAATTTATACAAACCTACATATTTTTCATTTTATAGCATATAATAAGCGAATCTAAATATCAAGCTTTATTTGTTCTGGTAATAATCTAAACGATTTTCTATGGTATTTTGTTATACCATATTTTCTTATTGCTTCTCGGTGTTCTTTAGTTGGGTAACCTTTGTTTTGCTTCCAATTATACATGGGGTATTCTTCATGAATCTTGTTCATATAAATATCACGGTATGTTTTTGCTAATACAGATGCAGCTGCAATACTTAAATATTTTCCATCTCCTTTAATAATGGTTTCAAATTCAATATCATTATAAGGTTTAAACTTATTGCCATCAACAATAATAAATTCTGGCTGAGGTGTTAATTCATTGATAGATTTATGCATTGCCAAAATAGAAGCATTTAATATATTAATGCTATCAATTTCCTCTTGAAATACATGTGCAACACCAAAAGTTAGTGCTTCATTTTCTATAATAGGTTTTAAAAGATCTCTTTTCTTTTCGCTAAGTTGTTTTGAGTCATTTAATATAGCATTTTTAAATTTTTCAGGAAGAATAACCGCAGCAGCTGTAACAGGGCCAGCAAGACAGCCTCGTCCAGCTTCATCTGTACCGCATTCTAAAAGGTATGAGGAATGATTTTTTAGTAACATGCTGCTAAAATACTATCAATTTTATAATTTCAAGCAGTAACTATTATGCATGTATAATAAATTTTTGTTTTTATTATAGATTTCATATTAATCATAGCAGTGTTAATGATAGTGACACAATTTTTTGCTTAAGTAAAATTATATTATGAAGTTTGTTACTGACTAATTCAAAATAAATATGTCTACATGTATATTATATCATGATGATTAATATTTAGAAAAGAAAGCCAACTAAAAAGTTGGCTTTCTTTATTTAAAATATTTATGTTCAGTTTACGTTCAAATAATTACTTTTGTTGCGGAAAAATACATCTATGAATAAATTAGTTTTAATCTTTTTTTTAACAGTAATCACTTTGCCTGTTATGGCACAAGTTAAAAGACCAAGCAAAACTAGCCGATTAGGTAAAGAATTGGGCTTATCCGAAGTTAAAGACTCGGTTAACGGAAAAGGAAAAAAACTAGCCAAAATTGAAGATTACCTAATTATTTCATATGCAAATGATACTACCTATGTAGATACTACTTTAAGCATCCAAAAAGAATATAAGTTTAATTACTTGCGAAAAGATAATTTTGGATTAATGCCTTTTTCAAATTTGGGGCAAACTTATAATAGTTTAACACATAATTTTCAAGATACTAATTTAATGCCAAGTTTCGGAGCCAGAGCGAAGCATTTTAATTATATGGAAATTGAAGATATTAATTACTATCGAGTGCCAACGCCTTTAACAGAATTATTTTTTAAAACAGCTTTTGAGCAAGGGCAATTAGCCGACTCGTTTTTTACAGTAAACACATCTTCTCAATTCAATTTCTCAATAGCATATAAAGGCATGCGCTCTTTGGGTAAATACCAAAATATTTTAGCAAGTACCGGAAATTTTAGATTCACTTCAAATTATCAAACAAAGAATAAAAGGTATAATGTTAGAGGACATGTTGTCACTCAAGATTTAATGAATCAAGAGAATGGAGGTCTACAAGATGATAACGTTGCTTATTTTGAAACAGGAGATCCAGAGTTTCTCGACCGTTCTATATTAGAAGTAAATTTCGAAAATGCCGAAAGCATGTTGCGAGGTAAGCGTTTTCATTTAGACCATAATTATAAAATAATAAAAAAGAAAGATTCGCTTTCTAAAAATAAATTAAGTGTTGGTCATATTATTTCTTTTGAAGATAAGTATTATCAATACGATCAATCAACAGCTCAAACAAATTTTTTTGGAGATGCCTTTAAATCATCTAAGCTACAAGAACGCGTAACTTTAGAAGATTTTTACAGTCAAGTAAATTTAAATTATAGTAATAATATAGTAGGCGATTTACAATTTAATGTAAGTGCCAATAACTATAATTATGGTTATAATAAACTAGTTGGTTTAAATGGTTCTATTATTAAAAATAGATTAAAAGGAAATATATATTCAGCAGGAGGAAAATACCATAAACAATATAAAGGATTCAATTTACAAGCAGAAGCAGGTTTAAATATGTCTGGAGATTTCGATGGTAATTTTCTCAAGGCAGATGCTGCATTTAAGTTAAATAAAGATCTAACATTAATCGCTTCAATAAATCATAGTTCTAAAGCACCAAATTATAATTTCTTATTATATCAAAGTAATTACATAAATTATAATTGGCAAAATAGCTTTAGTAATACAGAAACTGAGCAAATAGCCTTTCAATTAAAATCAAAAAAGATAGCAAATATCGCAGTAGATTATACTACAATCAGCGATTACACATATTTTAAAAAGCAAGATTCTATAAGTCCAGTAAAACCATTTCAAAATAGTGGAACCATTAATTACTTAAGAGTAAAGCTAGAAAAAGAAATCAAGGTCGGTAAATTTGCGTTACATAATACCATTTTATATCAAAATGTAGATGATGCCAATAATACATTAAATGTTCCCGAAATTACTACACGTAACACTCTATATTTCGCAAGTAACTTGTTTAATAAAGCCATGTATTTACAAACAGGCGTTACTTTAAATTATTTTACAAAGTATAATATGAATGCTTACGATCCTGTTTTAGCAGAATTCTATGTTCAAACAGAACGAGAATATGGAGAATTCCCGCGTTTAGATTTCTTTGTCAATGCAAAAGTGCGTCAAACCAGAATCTTTTTTAAAGCCGAACATTTCAATTCAGCATTTACAGGGTACAATTATTATTCGGCGCCTAATAATCCGTACCGCGATTTTACAATACGTTTCGGTATAGTTTGGAATTTCTTTTTGTAAAAAAAAACAAACACATACAATATATATAGTTATAATTTGAGTTTTATGGGCGTTCCCCTTTGGGTCAGGCTTTCACTACTCGCTACCTCCTGTCGTCGGTGAGCTCAAACATGCCGCTCAATCCTTAACGCGGGCATAGCTTCATGGCTTGGTTTGTAAAATGAGCAATAGTTACCTAATATTATATGCAAAGGCATTCTTATAAGTAGGAGTGATGCATGTAGTAAGATATTTAGCCAACAAAATAAACATCCTTCGTTATATATAGATCTATGATTAATATATATGAGGAACTGTATAATGAAGTAAAACTACAACCATCATATAAGTAAATAAAGGTCTCACCGTCTAAACGAGTAAACATAAACAGGAATTAGTAAAGCATTAAACATTAAAGTTGAATCAAACCCTAAATTTTTCTTAGTATAACCTACAGAAAATAAGTCAGTTAAAGAGAGTGTAAAAAAAAGGTTAAAAAAAGGGCAAATAAATGTTGTTTAGGAAAGGAAAAGGTTTGTATATTTGCA